>NZ_JBHXMF010000106.1:0-18302 GCF_042721055.1 Streptomyces sp. NPDC058470 | reverse complement strand
GGGCGCGCGGGTTCCGGGCGTGGGTAACACCTTTTTCTCCCCCCCCCCCTCACCCACCCCCGCCGGCCCGGCACCGCGTTGGGGGTGTGGGGTGTGCCGCTCTCCCGATCCGCCCTCCCGGTCAATGGCCGCTAGTCACGTGTCTTGTAGAGCCTCTCGATCTCGGCGGCGTACTTGGTGGTGATGGAGCGGCGCCTGAGCTTCAGGGTGGGCGTCAGCTCGTCGCCCCCCGGTTCCCAGGCGTGCGGCAGGATGGTCCACGAGCGGATGTGCTCGACACGGGAGAGACGCGCGTTGGCGGCATCAACGCCCTGCTGTACGGCGGCCCTCACCTCCGGGGACACGGCCAGGGCGGCAACGGACGTATCGTCCAGGCCGCGCTGAACCGCGAAGGCCTGGGCGGCTTCCAGGTCGAGGACCAACAGCGCGCTGACATGGGGACGGCGGTCGCCTATCGCGACGGCGGCCGCGACGAGCGGGCAGGCGGTCTGCAGAACGTTCTCGATATTGGCGGGCGACATGTTCTTGCCCGAGGCGTTGATGATCAGTTCCTTCTTGCGGTCGACGATGGTCACGTAACCGTCCGCGTCGACGCTGCCGACGTCCCCTGTGTGGATCCAGCCGTCGGAGTCGACGGTCTCCGACGTCCTGGCGGGGTCGCCGCGGTACCCCTTCATGAGTGCGGGGCTGCGGACCAGGATCTCGCCGTCTTCGGCCACCTGGATCTCCGTGCCTGGCAAGGGAGTCCCGACGGTGCCGAGGCGCGGCCTCGACGCGGTGTTGAGGGTGGTGACACCGGTGGTCTCGGACATGCCCCAGGCCTCGCTGACCGGCAGGCCCAGCGCGAAGAGGAAGACCATCGCGTCCTGATCCAGCGGGGCGGAACCGGTGACGACGCTGACGGCCCGGTCCAGCCCGATCTGCCCTCGTCTCCTGGCGAGCACAAGGCGGTCCGCGACCAGTTCGGGAAGCCGGGACCGGAGCGGGCGTTCGCGCCCCGGCGAGGTGGCCAGCGCCCGGGCCGTGCCGGTACGCAGCGCCCAGCGGGCGAGGGCGCCCTTGAGCCCCGACTGCTGATCCAGGCCGGCCTGGATCGATCCGATGAAGCGGTACCACAGCATCGGTACGCCGACGAACTCGGTCGGGCGCACCTGCTGCAGGACCTCCAGCAGCCGCTTGGGTTCGTTGAGGGTGACCGTGGTGGTGTGGAACATCATGGGCGCGTAGTGGGCACTGAACCGGTTGACGATGTGCGCGTCCGGCAGATACGAGATGACGCGGCCGCCGGTGGATTCGGCCAGGACCTTGGGAAGCTGCGTCAGCACATAGATGAGGTTGGCGTGGGTGAGCTCAACACCCTTGGGCGGTCCGGTGGTTCCCGATGTGTAGATCAGGGTGAGCACGTCCTGGGGGGACACGCGGGACCAGGCGCCACGGAAGTCGAAGTCGTCGGTGCCTGACGTCTCGAGGTCGGCCAGTGACAGGACCGGGCCACCGACGTCCTGGCCCGCTGCGGCTGCGGCTGGATCGATGTTCACGCACACGAACGTCTCGACGGACGAGCCCTCGGCAGCTGTCCGCGCGGTGCTCAGAAACTGCTCCTCGCACACCACGAGCCTGTTGCCGGCGTTGGCGAACAGATAGGAGATCTGCTCGGCGCTGCTGGTGTTGTAGACCGAGTAGGGGATGGCGCCCAGGTGCATGACGGCCGCGTCGACTATGTGGAACTCGGGCCGGTTGGTGAGCATCAGCGCCACCGTGTCGCCCCGCTCGACCCCTCGGGCGGCCAGCCCGCGAGCCACTGCCTCGACGCGTTCGCCGTACTCGCGCCAGGTCAGTACCGACTTGTTGTCGGCGTCCCGCAGCGCCACCGCGTCCCCGTGCTCGGAGATGGTCTGCTGCATCAGAGCGCACATCGTTGTGTTCTCCATGCTGTTCCTCGTTCTGTCAGGGGGTGGGAGTGCGCTGGATCCCTGCGAAGAAGTCGGCCATGTCGACTGCGGTCTTCTCCGGGTACTCGAAGGGCACCATGTGCCCGCATCCGGCGATGACTTGGCTGAGCTGCGGGTTCAACAGGGCTTTGACCTCAGGAAGTTTGCCGACCGGGGTGACCTGGTCCTCCTCGCCCCACAGGAGCAGGGTGGGTGTGCCGAGCAGCCCGGCCTGCCGGTAGAGATCCTGCTGGCGGTGGAAGTCGTAGTCGCGCAGCGTGGCGAGGAGGGCGTACATCGAGCCCTCGCAGCGGTAGGTGTCGCACACCATGTCGGTGAGGGCCCGTACCTGTGCGGGGGTGCGGACGTTGTGGGACAGGTGCCCGCGCAGCAGGAATTGGCCGAGGTGTTTGCCGAGGAACGGGCCGACGTTCGGCGTGGTGGCCAGCCGTACGGGCGGGGGGTCGCCCTCGGTGAATCCCGCCGGGCCCAACAGGGTCAGCGATGTCGTCTGTTCGTGGGTGCGCTGCAGCAGGGCCAGGGCGGTGAGCGCGCCCATGGAGGAGCCGACGGTGTGCCAGGACTTCGGTACGTCGAGGGCCTTGACCAGGTCGTGTGCCTGCCGCACGAACAGTTCACGGTCGTAGGGCCCCGCGACGCGGTCCGAGTAGCCGCGGCCGTAGGCACTGTAGGTCAGGGTGCGCAGCCCGCGGCGGTGCAGATGTTCGACGACGCCGTCCCAGTAGAACAGCGGGACGGTGAGACCCCCGAGGAGGAAGACCAGTTCACCGTCGTCGGGTCCGGTGAGTTCGTAGTGCGTGATGCCGTCGGACAGCTCGACGAAGCTTCCCCGCAGACGGCTGCGGGTGTCCGGGTTCAGGGGGAGGTTCTCGCCCCTGGCTCGGTAGATCTTGGGCATGGCGGAACTCAATTCCTGGGAGGGTGCGGGGCTCGTTCCTGAGAAGGGGCGGGACTCATTCCTGGGTGGTCGGGGAGGGAAGCCCAGATGTGAACGGATGGCTTCGCCGACTTCAGCGGGGGCCTCTTCGGGCATGAGGTGCCCGACACCCGCGAGGACCACTTCGTGACTTCCGGGGATGTCCCGGTGGAAGTGCTGGCCGTCGATCAGGTCGCCGCGCAGGACCAATGTCGGGGCGGCGATCTCCGTGATGTGACCGGAGCGGTCCGCCTGGTCGGTGTTGGCGAAATCGATGAAGGCCGACCGGTTGCCCGGCCGGTTCATCATCGCCGTGACCCGGTCGACCAGGGGCTGGTCCACGACCATGAGCGGGCCGACGGAGGAACGCAGGTTCTGCTCGGCCGCCCCGCTCGGCGCCCACCGGCGAAGCAGCGGGCGCAGCAGGGGATTGCGGGCCATCTTCAGCGCCGTCGGCAGGGACTTCTCGGGATATCCGGTGGCGTTCATCAGGATCAGCCGCTGCACCAACTGCGGGTGCTCGACCGCCAGGTTCCAGGCGATGTTTCCGCCCAGCGAATTCCCTGCCACGTTCAGTTTGTCGAGGCCCAGGCCGGAGAGGAACTCCGCGACGAAGGACACGTAGGCCTCGATGCGGTAGTCCCGGTCGGGGCGGGGGCCGGTCAGGCCGAAGGCCGGCAGGTCGAGCCTGATGACCTCACAGGAGGTCTTGAGGTCGGCGACGATGGGGTCGAAGGCCTGGAGTGAGGAACCGCTGCCGTGCAGCAGGAGAAGCGGGGGACCGCTGCCCTCTCGTTTGAAGTGCACCCGCACTCCGTCGATCCAGGTGAAACGGGATTCCTCGTCGACATAGGGATCGCTGTGGGTCTCGGAAGCTGTCATGTGTGGGCTCCGTCGAACATGCGCATCACCGAGGTGTGCTCAATGCGGGCAGGCAGGCCACGCAGCACGGCGTCCCGTGCGGTGCTGAGCGGCCCTGAGGGCACGGAAGCGAGTTGATTCATGCGAACCGCCTGGCGCTGGATCCACTCGACCCGCGCGCGACGTTCCTCTTCGAAGGCCCGGAAGGCATCGGCCACCGAAGCGGTCCCGGCCAGCCGGCGCGCCACCACCGCGGCGTCCTCGATGGCCTGACCGGCTCCCTGCCCGAGGTTGGGCAGCATCGGATGTGAGGCATCGCCCAGCAGGGTCACGATGCCGGAGCCGCCGCGCCACTCTCGCTGCCGCAGCTCGACCTCGATGGTGTCCTTCGGCTCGGTGGCCGCCAGCAAGTCCCGTGCCTGAGCCGGGAATTCGCGGTAGAGCACTTGATAGAACCTGAGACGGTCCACCGGGTCCCGCACCGGGCGAGCCGGCGTGGGGATCAGCGCGAACCAGGAGCTGCGTCCGTCGCGCAGTGGAATGATCCCGAACTGCATTCGGTAGCCCCACCATTCGAGAACCTCGTCGGGCCGGTCCGCCGACACCTCGGTGACCCCGCGCAGGCAGGTCGTCCCCGAGCCCACGGCCGACGAGTCGCCGTGCAGGCGCGCCCGGATCAGGGAGTCGATGCCGTCCGCGGCGACCAGACCGCGCCCCCGCACCCGCTCGCCGGAGCGCAGGTGTACCACCACTCCGTCGGCGTCCGTCTCGAATCCGATCACGGGGTCACCGGTGAGCAGGTTGCCGTCGCCGAGCTCGGAGAGGAGCACCTCGTGGAGGTCGGCGCGGTGGATCCCGAGGGCGGGGGAGCCGACTGTCCCCTCCACGTCCTCGGCCCGCACCTCGGTGAGGACCTTGCCGGTGACCGACATGATCGAGGTGTGGGCGACCCTGCGCCCCTTCTCGGTCACCTGGCGGCCGAGGTTCAGCTCGCTGAGCACCTGCACGGTGTTGGGCTGCAGGAGGATGCTCGTGTTGATCGCGGTGGGCCGGGGCGCCGCCTCGATGAGCGTCCACGGGATGCCGCGACGCTGGAGGGCCACAGCGGTGGTCAGACCACCGACACCCCCTCCGGCGATCAGTACGTGATCATGCGATGTCGACAACGACTTTCCCCTTAGAACGTCCACGTTCGACGTACTCCTGAGCCGCCGCGATCTCGCTCAGCGGATACGTCTTGTCGATGACGGCGCGCACCTTGCCCTCGGCGGCCAGGCGGGCCAGCAGCTCCAGTGCGGCGCGGTCGGGACCGAACAGGCTCCAGCCGTAACTCCGGCGGCTCAGAGCCTCCCGGAGGCGTCGGCCCAAGAGGGTCGCAACGGCCTGAACGCCACCGAGAAAGAGGCCCCTCTCGTCGACGAAGCGCATCAGCGGATGCACGAGCGTGCCGTAGCCGGCCCCCGGGCCGCGGCGCAGGATGCCGAGCATCTTCCGCTCCTCGGCGTCGTCGGCCATGCAGACGGCGAAGTCGAAGTCGCGCAGTTGCTCCGCGAAGTCCTGCGTCCGGTAGTTGATCACCTGGTCCGCGCCGAGGCTCTCGCACAGTTCGATGCCCGCGGGGCCGGCCGTGGTGGCCACATGGGCGCCCAGCGCCTTGCAGATCTGCAGGGTGACCACACCCGTGCCACCCGACCCGCCCTGGAGGAACACCCGCTTTCCGGCAGCGTTCTCCGGCCGGAACCCGGCGTCCTTCAACGCGGCCCACGCGGACAGGAAGGCGTAGGGCAGCGCGGCGGCCTCGCGGTAGGACAGCCCTTCGGGCTTGGCCACGACATCGTCGGCCTTGACGACGCAGTATTCGGAGTACGTCCCCTGCGGCGCGGGCCTCATCGCGCCGAAAACGGCGTCTCCGCTCTTCAGCCCGGTGACCCCGGAGCCGACTGCCACGACGTCCCCGGAGATGTCGTTCCCCAGGACGAGCGGAAACCCGGTGAGCCCGCGCAGCTTCATCAGCTTCTGGCCGTACCCGCCCCGTCTGCGGCAGTCGATCGGATTGACCGAGGTGGCACGCTGCCGTACAAGGACTTCGTCCACGCCCGGCGTGGGGGTCGGCGCGTCGTCGACCACTTGGAAGACGTCCTGAGCTGCGCCGAACCGTTCGGCCTGGGCCGAGCGCATGTGACTCGGAATCGTGGGTGTGGTGCTGGAGGTCATAACGGCTACGCTAGCACCGAAAACTGCGTTACGGCTACGTGGACTCCGTAATTGTGGTCGAGATCGTATGGAGAGATTGGGGGAAGATTCCATGGCCGCAGAGGCATCTGCCGTTCCGGGCAGTCCGGCCTGGTGGGCGAGCCGCCCGCCGACCCCCGTCCACCGGCGCGGGAGGCCGCCGGTGGACGTCGGCAAGGTCGTCGACATGGCGCTGCAACTCGTCGACGAAGTGGGCGTCCAGGCGCTGACCCTGCGGATGCTGGCCGACGCCCTGGGGTCGGGTACGGCCACTCTCTACCGCCATTTCGCCAGCAAGGACGAGCTGCTGGCCCATGTGGTGGACCGGATACTGGGCGATGTGCGCGTGGATCCGGCGTCACTGGAAGGGCTGACCTGGCGAGAAGCCACCGTGGCGGGGGCCGAGGCTTTCTATGACACCTTGTGCAGGCATCCCCATGCGCTTCCCCTGTTGGTGGAGCAGGTGCCCGTCGGTCCGAACGGGCTGCGCAACCGGGAGCGCATCATCGGACTCCTCCTTGCCTTCGGCTTCTCCGTCGATCTCGCCGCCCGCGCGTTCACCGCGATCGGCCACTATGTGGTCGGCTTCGCCATCCAGCAGCACGGCCCGGGAGCAGCGCGCCCCGAAGACCGGCCGCAGCTGCTCGATTTCTACCGGTCCCTCGACCCGGCCGCATACCCGGCCACGGCGGCCGCCGCGGAGGAACTCACCGGTGTCCCTCTGCGCGAGGAGTTCCGATTCGGACTCGACCTTCTTCTCGACGGTCTGGAGCACGTCAGGAAGGCGACGTGACAAGCCGGGACAGCCGCCTTCACGGACAACTCAGCAGCAGAGCGCGTCCGGTGGCAGTTCATGTCCGGCAAGCAGCGGCAGCTCCGCCGAAGTGAGCATCGTTCGATACTCCTCCGCAAGCCGGGACGGCTGCTTCCGGCTGAAGGCCACGAGTTCGCGGAAATAGCCGGAGCCGATCCTCCGCGCATGTTTCGACCAGGCACTGGGCACGGCGTTCTCCGGAGCCACCGCCATTCCGATGCCCTCGATGGCGAACTGCAGGGCCGCGGACACCTGGCCGGTCCGGGCAACCGCCCGAGGAGCGAAGCCGAGGCCGGTCGTCACCCAGTCGACGACCTCGCTCATGCCCTGCTCGGGCTCGTACAGCACCCAGTCGGCCGACGCGAGCTCAGCCGGTTCCGCGGCCGCGCCGCTCTCGTGTTCGTTCGGTCCGACGACCACCATCTGCTCGTAACCGAGCGAGACAGCCGGCCCGTCCCAGGCCGGAGGCCGCGGCCCGACGGCCAGGTCGCCCTGCCCGCTGCGAGCGGCTTCCTCCAGGTCGCGACGGTGTGAGAAGTCATGCAGGCGGAGGACCGTCGTGGGGAACAGGGAGTGCCACCGGGCAGCGGACGGGGGCAGCACACCGGACGCCACTGACCGCACGGTGAGCACATGCACATCGCCCCTGCGGCCTTCGGTCACCTGGCGAACCGCGTCCTTGGCATCCTGGGCTGCCTGGACCACGCGTTGCGCCTGCGGCAGGAAGGCCCTGCCCGCAGGAGTCAGGGTTACGCCGTGGCGGCCTCGTTCGAGGAGTGCGGAGCCGAGTTCCTTCTCCAGAATGCGGATCTGCTGCGACAACGACGGCTGGGTGACGTAAAGCCTGGTTGCGGCTCCGCTGAACGAACCGCTCTCCCAGATGGCGAGGAAATATTCCAGCTGGCGCAGCTGCATGCCGTCAAGCTACCTGACACGAGGCCTGCCCGGAACAGCCGTGACTGCGGTGGTGTGCGGTCATCGACCTGCCGATCTGAGGGATGCGCAGCCCAGTGAGCGAGCCTATGGACGGCGGGTCCCCTTCTCCGGCTTCTCGGGCTTATACGGTGATGGAGATGCTGCTGTCCTCGCGTGCCAGTCGTGACAGCAGATAGTCCACCTCTTCCCGCGCTGTGGCCGACAGGACCGGTGCCGGGCTGCGCTGGCTGTCGGACGTGAGCAGTCCGCGCCGCTTCATGACGTATTTGCGCACCGCCAGACCGATTCCCGGCTGCTGCTCGTATCGCAGCAGCGGCAGGTGCGCGTCGAAGATGTCGTGAGCGGAATCGCGGTCTCCTGCCGCCGTGCGCCGGACCACTTCCACGAGCATTTCCGGGAAGCAGTAACCCGTCATCGCACCGTCCGCGCCACGCTCGGTCTCGAAGTCCAGGAAGAGCCCGCCGTTGCCGCACAGGATCGACAGCCGCGGCATGTCCCCGGCAGCTTCGAGCCGTCGCAGGGTACTGATCTTCTCCAGGCCCGGCCAGTCCTCGTGCTTGAGCATGACGCAACCCGGTGCGTTGCGTGCGATGCGCGCGATGACCGAGGGAGTCATGACCACGGAGAAGGACAGCGGATAGTCCTGGATCACCAGAGGAACTTCCTCGCCGATTTCCTCGGTGATGCCTTGGTAATAGGCCACGATCTGGTCATCGGTTCGGAGCGTGTTCGGCGGGGCAGCCATGACGCCGGCCGCTCCGGCCGCCATGACGTCCGAAGTGAGTGTGCCCATGGCTGCGTATCCGGGAGCGGACACTCCGACGACAACGGGAAGACTGGTCCTTTTCAGGACATGGGTGACTATCCGCACCGCTTCGCCGTGAGTCAGTTTGGGCGCTTCGCCCATCTGTCCGAGCAGCGTCAGACCGGAGACACCAGCCGATTCATAGAAGTTCACAAGTCGACTGAGCGAGTCGAAGTCGACGCTCCCTTCACTGTCGAAAGGAGTCGGCACAATGGCGAAAACACCTTTCGCCTCGCGGGTCAGCAGCACCATGGTCCGGACTCCCTTACGGCAGTGTATTGAGGATCAAAGGCTCGCAATGAGGCCACCGTCGACCCGCACCAGCGAACCGGTTACATAGGAGGCCGGGGCACTCGCGAGAAAGGCGACCATGGAGGCGTATTCGCGTGGATTTCCGTAGCGGCCTGCCGGAATCGTCGCGAGGCTCGCCGCCGAGACCTGCTCGACGGTCTTTCCTTCGCGTTCGGCCTTGGCGCGGTCAAGAAACTCAGTTCGCTGTGTCCCTATTCTTCCCGGCACGACGACGTTGCACGTCACACCGTCGGCCGCGACCTCCCGGGCCAAGGTCTTGGACCAGCCGAGGAGGCCGGCGCGGAGGGCGTTCGACAGGCCCAGGTTCGGGATGGGCGCGATGACACCGGAGCTGGTGCTGGTGATGACGCGCCCCCAGCCCCGGCTCCGCATGCCGGGTACGACACTGTCGGTGATCGCGATCACGGAGAGGACCATGGACTGGAAGTAGTTGATCCATACCGTGGGATCCTGGCCGAGAACGGGTGACGGTGGCGGTCCGCCCGTATTGTTCACAAGGATGTCGACCGGTCCGAGGGATTCCTCGATCGCTCTCGTATTGCCCTCGATGGCGCCGAGTTCTCCGAGATCCCATTCCAGGGCCAACGCCTGTCTGCCCGCGTCGATGATGGTCTCGGCACGAAGTTTGGCGGCATCAGCGTTTATGTCCGCGACCGCCACCTTGGCCCCCTCTTCCGCGAGCATCTGGGCAATCGCACCTCCGATGCCGCCCCCTCCGCCCAGCACAAGCGCGGTCCTGCCGGCAATCCCCAGATCCACAGCGCTGCTCCTCACATGGCGGATCAGTTTCCCGACCGCTCGGCGAATGCCTGATTCAGTGACTGTGGCACAACGGTCGTTCGGGTACCAATAAGAATTTTCCACACCGCCGATAGGCAGTACTTATGCGACTCGTATAGGAAGTGCCTATACGAGTCGGCAAGGAAACCTCTTGGACAGAATTGCCCAGCTCACCAAGACTTGCGGAGATGCCCGCCGGGGCATGAAGGGAGCCACGTCATGTCCTTGCCGGAGTCAATGCTGGCCGCGGTGCTGGGCGGGCCGGGGGTCATCAGGACCAGCAGGCTGCCCCTTCCACAGGTCGGGCCCGAGGACGTTCTCGTACACGTCCGAAGGGCATCGCTGTGCGGAACGGACCTCAAGATTCGCAGCCATAGGTTCTTCGGCGACGGCAGACCCGCCTCCGATCAGTTCGTACCCGGCCACGAGTACGCGGGAGTGGTCGCGGCCGTCGGGAGCGCGGTCGACGAGTTCCAGGTCGGCGATCGCGTGGTCACCGAGGCCCACCGGGGCTGTATGCGGTGTGCCAACTGCCTGGCCGGGGCGTATACGGACTGCCTCAACTACGGAAACCGCCGCAAGGGCCATCGGGTGCAGGGGATGACCGTCAACGGCGGCTTCGCCGAATATGCGCTCAACCATGTGTCCACCCTGTACCGGCTCCCGGACTCCGTCGACTTCGACTCGGCAGTGGTCCTCACCACGGTCGGCACCGTCATGCACGCCCTCGATGTGCTCGGCTCGCTGATCGTCGGCGCGAGCGTCGCGGTGATCGGCCCGGGCCCCATCGGACTGTTGGGAGCGCAAGTGGCCCGTGAACTCGGGGCCGAGGTGGTCGTTCTGACCGGGACGCGGGATGCCCGGCTGGAGATCGGCAGGAAATTCGGCGCCGACCTGACGGTCAACTCCCGTGACGAGGACGCCGTCCTGGCGGTCCGCAACGCAACCGGGGGACAGGGTGCCGACATCGTCCTGGAATGTTCGGGGGCCCCGAGCGCGGTCGACGACGCGCTGCGCATGGCCAGGCGCTCCGGCAAGGTCGTGCTCGTGGGCTTCTTCGACCGGCCGGTCACGGCCGACCTCAACCATGCCGTGATGAACGGCATCTCCATCCAGACGGTCCGGGGCGAGGGGGCCGGCTCGGTGGCCAGAGCGGTCTCACTGGCGGGCCGCGGCCGGCTCCGCACCGCCGAGCTGGTGACCCACCATTTCGGTCTCGAGGATGTCGCGGAAGCCTTCGATACCTACGCGGAGCGCAGAGGCAATGCCATCAAGGTGATGCTGGACGTGTCGGAGGACAGGGCGCTCGGGGAGGCGGTGCCTCATGACAGGGCGCCCGGGAACGACGTGGTGCCTGCGGACACGGAACGGTCCCGTGTCGGCTGAGAGCCCGTCGAGGCCGGTGCCCGGTGCCAGGGACCAGGGGCGCGAACGGGTGGCCGCGGCCATGACCGCCGCGGCGGCAGCGTGGCTGTGCTCCCTGACGCCGGAGCAGGTGACCGTCGCCCAGCACGGCTCCCCCCTGACGCCGGGGGCGGAGGCCGAGCGACTGAAGTGGTTCTACACGCCGACCGATCACGGCGGTCTCGCCATCCGGGATCAGACGCCCCGTCAGGAGAGCCTCGCCATGCAGCTGGTGGCCTCCGGACTGTCCGAGGCGGGATTCGCCACGGTCGCGACGGTGATGGGTCTGGAGAACATCCTGGACCAGGTCGAAGGCTGGCAGGTCGGCTGGGGCCGGCAGCGGGGCCGCGACCCGGGGCTGTACTGGCTCAGACTCTTCGGCCGACCCGGCGATCGAGTCTGGGCATGGCGATTCGGCGGCCACCACATTTCCCTGAACAACCTGATCGTCGCGGGCAGGGTCGTGTCGACGACGCCGTGCTTCGTGGGCGCCGACCCCGCGCAGACCGCACTCCTGGGCGGATCGTTGCGCCCCCTTCACGGACTGGAGCATGCGGCCCGGCAGTTGGTCGCGTCCCTTGGTGCCAGGCAGCGTCAGCGGGCGTTGCTCCATGAACGCGCCGTGTCCGACATCGTGTCCGGCAACAGGCCGACTGTCGCCCATGGCGACACCATGATGCACATGCAGGACCTGTGGCGTGGACGGTTCGCCGACCCGAGCCTCGCGGACCTCGTCGACGACATCGACCGGCGCGCGGAGGAAGGCAGCGGGTACACCGAAAGGGACCATGCCGCTCTGGCGATCTCCCGCTCGCCGAAGGGGCTCGGAGCCAGGGACATGGACGCCGACCAGCGTGGGGGTCTACGGCGGCTGCTCGCTCTGTACACCGGCCGGGCTCCGGAGACACTCGCCGACGCGTACGCCGCGCACTACGCGACCGAGTCCGTGCTCGACGAGGTGCATTTCGGCTGGGCGGGCAGTACGGACGATGGTGAGCCGCACTACTACCGGGTCCAAGGCCCCCACGTGCTCATCGAGTACGACAACACCCAGCGCGGCGCGAATCACGCCCACTCCGTCTGGCGGGACCTGACCTCCGACTTCGGGCTCGACATCCTCGCCGAGCACCGGGCACGCGCCGCCCACTAGGACGATCAGGCCGTGCGGCTTCCCGTACGAAGTCCCCAGGTGGGCGCACGCCTCCGCGCCTTCACGGGGCGCGGCGAAATCTCTCAGTGTTCCTGCTGTCCAAGCCGTGCCATGCCCTCTTCGGCGCACCGGACCACCTCGGCGTCGAGGTTTCCGAAGTCCTGTCCCGCCATGGCTCCGGCGGCGACCCGGGCGGCGATCCCCTGCACGATGACGGCGAACTTGAAGTGGGCGAAGGCCTCGTAGAAGGCGAGGTGGTCCAAGGTGGCACCGGTCGCCGCCGCGTAGCGCTCCGCGAGGTACGCCCGGCCCGGAAAACCGGTTCCGGTCGTCACGGTCGGTGTGAGCGGCGACACGCTCTCGCCCGCCTCGCGCCAGTAGAACAGCAGCAGCCCGAGATCCGTCGTGGGGTCACCGAGCGTGGAGAGCTCCCAGTCGAGCACGGCGGCGACGTGGCCCGGATCGGCCCGGTCCAGCAGGCAGTTGTCGAGCCGGAAGTCGCCGTGCACGATCGAGGACCTCGGTACGCCGACCTTGTCGAGCGCCGCTGCGAGACCGGCGCCGAGTTCATCGAGCGCGGGAACGTCACGCGTCTTCGACTTCGCCCACTGTCCCTGCCACCGCCGTACCTGCCGTTCCAGGAAACCCGTCGGCCTGCCGAAGTCCGCGAGGCCGACCTCGGCGGGACCGACCGCGTGCAGCGCGACGAGTACGTCGACCAGAGCGTCGGCGAGCGCGGTTCGGTCCGCGGCCGTGTCGGCGTACCCCGGCGGGAAAGAAGCGCGGATGACGTGTCCGGGCACCTTCTCCATCACGTAGAACGGTGCACCGATCAGTTCGCCGGCCAAGTCCTCCAGGAGAACGGCGGCGACCGGGACGGCCGTGTCCTTCAGTGCCCGCTGGACCCGCGCCTCGCGTCCCATGTCGTGTGCGCGGGGCAGGAGCGCCCCGGACGGGGGCCGGCGCAGGACGACGGAGCCGGCCTCACTCGTGATCTCGAACGTGAGGTTGGACTTTCCGCCGGCCAGCAGCGTCGCCTCGAGGTGGAGCCAGCGCTCGTCGTGGAGGGCCGCGGCCAGGGCCGGCGCCAGCCTGTCCAGCCGTACCAGGGGAGAAAGGTCCACCTGCGTCGCGTTCACCTGACGCTGCCCGGCTTCGGCTGTGAAGCGGTGCTGGAGTACATAACGGCTACGCTAGCACCGAAAAACCTATTGTGGATACGTCGGCTCCGTAAATGTCTCGATGATTCCGGTGGCTCTCGGTGGCCCTCGGCGACTCGATGGGAGGGAAGATTTCGTGGCTTCAGAAGTGCCTGCCGTTCCCGGCAGCCCCGCCTGGTGGGCGAGCCGCCCGCCCGCTCCCGCCTACCGTCGTGGGCGGCCACCCGTGGATGCCGGCCGGATCATCGACATGGCCCTGAAACTCGTCGACGAAGTCGGAGTCCACGCGCTGACCCTGCGGATGCTCGCCGACGCCCTGGAATCCGGCACGGCCACGCTCTACCGGCACTTCGGCGGCAAGGACGAGCTGCTTACCCATGTGGTCGACCGGATCTTCGGCGACGTACGCGTTCCGCCTGGCGCGCTGGACGGTCCGTCGTGGCGCGAAGCGGCGGAAGCCGGCGCAGAGGCTTTCTACGAAACCCTGCGCAGACATCCCGGGGCGCTGTCCTTGCTGGTGGCACAGGTTCCCGTCGGCCCCAACGGGCTTCTCAACCGCGAGCGCACTCTCGGACTGCTCCTGAGCCACGGGTTCTCGGTCGGCCTGGCCGCCCGCGCGTTCACCGCGATCGGCCACTACGTGATCGGCTTCGCCATCCAGCAGCACGGCCCGGGAGCCGCGCGCCCCGAGGACGAGGCGCAGCTGCGGGACTACTACCGCTCGCTGGATCCGGCCGTATACCCGGCGACGACAGCCGTGGCCGAGGAGTTGACCTCCGTGCCGCTGCGCGAGGAGTTCCGGTTCGGCCTGAACCTGCTGCTCGACGGACTTGAAAAGATCCGACAAGCGGAATCGGAGTGAGGGCATCACAATGAATCGGTCCAGCACATCGTTTTGTTCATGGCCGATCGGTAATTGAGATGGAGCTGCGCCATCTGAAGTACTTCCTCGCCGTCGCCGAGACGCGCAACTTCACCCAGGCCGCTGCGAACTGCTACGTCGCGCAGTCCGCGCTCAGCCAGCAGATCGCCCGCCTGGAGAAGACCGTCGGCGCCGCGCTGTTCAGCCGCACGAGTCGTTCGGTGCGACTGACGGCCGCCGGTGAACTGCTCGAACCGCTGGCCCGACGCATCCTGGCCGACGTGGACAACGCGCAGGCCGCTGTCGACGCGCTGGCGGGGCTGCGTCGCGGGCGGCTGCGGCTGGGCCTGGTCCAGACGCTGGTCGGCTCGATCGACATGGTCGAGGTGATGGCCGAGTACCACGCCCGCCATCCCGGTATCGACTTCGACGTCGCCAACGCCCCCAGCTCCGAGATGACCGCCGCGGTTCTGTCCGGAGGTCTCGACGTCGCCGTGGTCGGCCTCGGTTCGCACGAGGTGCCGGACGGCCTCGATCACCGGCTCCTGGGCAGCGACCCGCTCATGGTGATCGTGCCGCACGACCACTCCCTGGCGGACCGGGACGTCATCGGCCTCGCCGACCTGCCGGAGAGCCACCAGCTCATCCAGTTCGCTCGCGGCACCGGACTGCGCGGCCAGGTCGAGGCCGCCTTCGCACGGGCCGGCGTGGAACCTGGCCGGCACTTCGAGGTGGGCCAGGTGTACGACATGGTCCGACTGGCCGCACGCGGGATCGGCGTCACCGTCGTACCCCGCTGGTCCGTCTTCGCGGCAGGGTCCCCCCTGGGTCCCTACCCTCAAGGCGTTCTCCCCGAGGGCGCCCGGGCGCTCCGTCTGTCGGACGCGGAAGCGGTGCACGACGTCTCCGTGGTCTACGACAGCAAGCGGCTGGCGCCGGCGGCCGCCGCGTTCCTCGACGTCGTGGACCGACACACGGACGTAGTAGACGAGCGTCGCCCGCCTGATTGATCGGTGGAACAGATTGCTGAGCCCATATCCATATGTTGGACCTGAGCTGGGTTCGGGCCGACTCTGGAAGAGATCCACCGGGAGTACGTCGCGCTCCTGGGCCTCTTGAACGGAGCTCCGTCATGGCTGTCGCACTGCGGGACGCATGGACCACCGTGGTCCCCGACATGAGGGACCGACACGGTCCGCTGCCGCCGCTGATGCTCGCCCTGACAGTGGTGACCGGCCTGGTGGACGCCTTCAGCTATCTGCTGCTGGGGCATGTCTTCGTCGCCAACATGACCGGTAACGTCGTGTTCTTCGGCTTCGCCATCGTGGGCGCCGCCGGATTCTCGCTGGCCGCCCCGCTGGTGGCGCTCGGCGCCTTCGCCGTCGGCGCCCTGTGCGGCGGCCGCGTCGCGCACCGGGCCCGCCACCGCGGGCGGATGCTGCACCAGGCGCTGCTGGTGGAGACCCTCCTGATCGTGATCGCGTACGTCATCGCCCAGACCGTCGGCGCCCCGTACACGGGCGTCGTCCGGTACGGGCTGATCGCGCTCCTCGGGCTCGCTCTGGGCGTTCAGAACGCCACATCCCGAGCCCTGGCCGTCCCCGACCTGACCACGACCGTGCTGACCCTCACCATCACCGGCATCGCCTCCGACAGCCGGGCCGCCGGAGGCAGCGGTGGCAAGGCGGGACGGCGTACCCTCTCCGCGCTCGCCATGCTCGCCGGCGCCCTCGTCGGCGCCGCCGCCGCTCTGCACGGTGCCCCTGCCCTGCCCCTGCTGATCGCCTCCGTGCTCCTCGCGGCAGTCACCGTCGCCGCGTTCAAACTGACCCGGTCCGACGGCCCCTGGACAGCTCCGCTGTGACACGGGTGCACCGCCGCGCACCCGGGCTCAGCCGAACAGTTCGCCCTTCTCGGCCTTCTCGACCAGCGAGGCGGGGGGAACGAAACGCTCGCCGTACCGCTCCGCGAGGTCGCGCGCCCGGGCGACGAAGCCGGCCGGGCCGCCCTCGTACTGGTTGATGTACTGGATGACGCCGCCCGTCCACCCTGGGAACCCGATGCCGAAGATCGACCCGATGTTGGCCTCGGGGACGGAGCGCAACACGCCCTCCTCGAAGCAGCTGACGGTGTCGATGGCCTCGGCGAAGAGCATCCGCTCCTTCATGTCCTCGAAGGGGATCTCGTGGCCCGGCTCGGTGAAGTGCTCGATCAGCCCGGGCCACAGGCCGGTCCGCTTTCCGTCCGCGTAGGCGTAGAACCCGGCGCCGCTGGATCGTCCCTTGCGGTCGTAGTCGTCGATCAACCGGTCGACGACCGCCTCGGAGCCGTGTGTGACCCACGTACCGCCGTCGGCTTCGAATCCGGCGATCGTCTCCTGGCGGATCTTGCGGGGCAGGGTCAGCGTCAGTTCGTCCATCAGCTGCAGGGCCGGGGCCGGATATCCCGCCTGGAGCGCGGCCTGCTCGACCGAGGCCGGGTGGATGCCCTCGCCGACCATGGCCACGGCCTCGTCCAGGAACTTGCCGATCACCCGGCTGGTGAAGAAGCCCCGGCTGTCGTTGACGACGATGGGCGTCTTCCTGATCTGCCGGGCGATGTCGAGCGCCTTCGCGAGCGCGGCGTCGGAGGTGTTCTCACCGACGACGATCTCCAGGAGCGGCATCTTGTCGACGGGGGAGAAGAAGTGCAGGCCGATGAAGTTCTCCCGGTCCTTGACCCCCTCGGAGAGCTGGGTGATGGGCAGCGTCGAGGTGTTGGAGCCGAGCAGCGTGCCGGGCTCCACGACGTCCTCGATCTCCTGGAAGACCTTCTGCTTGAGTTCGGGGCTCTCGAAGACCGCCTCGATGACCAGGTCGCAGCCGCGCAGATCCTCGGCCCGCGCCGTCGGTGTGATCCGGGCGAGGATCTCATCGGCCTGCTCGCGGGTGGTCCGCCCCCGGCTGACGGCCTTGTCGAACAGACCGGCCGAGTAGGCCTTGCCCTTGTCCGCGGCCTCGGCGGAGACGTCCTTGAGAACCACGTCCATGCCGCCGCGGGCGCAGACGTACGCGATCCCGGCGCCCATCATCCCGGCGCCCAGCACGCCCACCTTCGTCGCCCGCCAGGTGTCGTATCCCTCGGGGCGGCTGCCGCCGTTGTCGATGTGCTGGAGGTCGAAGAAGAATGCCTTGGTCATGTTCTTCGAGATCTGACCGGTGACCAGCTGTACGAAGTAGCGGCCCTCGATGAGGAAGGCCGTCTCGAGGTCGACCTGGGCACCCTCGACGGCGGCGGCCATGATGTTGCGCGGCGCCGGGTACTGCGCACCGCGCAGCTGCTTGCGCAGATTGGCGGGGAAGGCCGGGAGGTTGGCGGCGAACTTCGGGTTCGACGGGGTGCCGCCGGGGATCCGGTAGCCCTTGACATCCCACGGCTGTACGGCGTCGGGGTGGTCGGCGATCCAGGCCTTGGCGCGGCCGAGGAGTTCCTCGGGGGTGTCGACGACCTCGTGCAGCAACCCGAGGTCCAGGGCGGTGCGCACCTTGTGGCGCTGCCCCTGGAGAAGCACGTTGAGCAGGGCGTCGGTGATACCGAGCAGCCGCACGGTGCGTACGACACCGCCCGCGCCCGGCAGCAGCCCCAGGCCGACCTCGGGCAGACCGATCTGTGAGCCCTTCGCGTCGAGCGCGATCCGGTGGTGGCAGGACAGGGCGATCTCGAGACCGCCGCCCAGCGCGGCGCCGTTGATCGCCGCCACGACGGGCCTGCCGAGGGTCTCCAGCCTGCGCAGCAGGCCCTTGATACGGGTGACGAACGCCAGCACGTCGGCGGCGTCCTCGGGGCTCGCCCGGATGAGTTCCGTCAGGTCGCCGCCCGCGAAGAAGGTCTTCTTCGCGGAGGTGATCACCACGCCGGTGACCGTGTCCTTCTCGGCCTCCAGCTGGTCCACGACCAAGGCGAGGTCCTCGATGAACGCGCGGTTCATGGTGTTGGCCGACTGCCCGGGGGCGTCCATCGTGAGGACGACGACGCCGTCCGCGTCCTCTTCCCAGCGGATGTGCTTCTGCTCGGTCATTGCTTGATGTCTCTCGTCTCGGTGGTCGCGGTCGGGGCGCGGGGGCGGAGCGGTTCGGTGG
>NZ_JBHXMF010000105.1:0-18380 GCF_042721055.1 Streptomyces sp. NPDC058470 | reverse complement strand
GGTCCATCTTGAACGCGTTCTCGTCGAACGGAGCGATCTTCATCGCGTCCTCCGTTGTCCAGTGCGCAGCCCTGAACGACCGAGCGGTCGGCGGGCTGCTGCAGAACGGGGCGTAAAGGATGTGCGCGATCGGTCGAAGTGAGGTTCTTCCGCAGTCCCGTTGCGGAACATTCCCTCATCGCGTCCGGTCGCCTTGAGACCAAGAAACCTTCTTAGTAGGTATGGTGTCAAGGTAGGTGACGTGTATTTCATGACGGGCTTTTTACCCAGGGGCACCGCAGGCCACCCGGCACACATGAAGGGGCCGCGACGTCGACGCTGTCAGCAATGATCACGTTCACGGACAGGGCACGCAGTCACCGGAGCGGCGCCGCCCCAAGTCCAGTGCGGAACCGTCAGCCACTGCAAACGGTTCGCGGACTCCCAGCCCGCCTCCACCTTCCTGACACTCCATCAGCAGGGGCTTTATTCGCACTCCTCCACGGAGCCGACGCCGACGGAACGGGCGGGCGGGCGCGGAGACGTCAGCGGACATGGCACCGGAGCGACCCGGCCCGATGCTCGCACGCCGTCGGGCGCTCAGGCAGGACTGTCCCACAGCACATGCAGGGTGGCGGGCTTGCGGAAGACCAGACCGTGCGCGGCGGCGGGGCGGTCCGGGTCGAGGCGCAGGGCGGGGAGGCGTTCGAGGAGGTACTGGAGGGCGATGCGGGTCTCCAGGCGGGCGAGGTGGGCGGCGAGGCAGTAATGCGGGCCGTGTGCAAAGGCCAGTTGGAGACGCGCGTTCCCTCGGCGGACGTCGAAGCGGTCGGGGTCGGGAAAGACGTCCGGGTCTCGGTTGGCGCCGGTCAGGGAGACGGTGACCAGCTCGCCGCGGCGGATCGTGGCCGGGCCGAGGACGGTGTCGCAGGCGGCGTAGCGGTCGACGACCGCCGCACCGGGTTCGAGGCGCAGGGACTCCTCTATCGCGCCGTCCAGCAGACCGAAGTCGGCCTGGACCAGGGCGAGTTGGTCGGGGTGCCGGAGCAGGTGCAGCAGCGCGTTGCTGATCATTCCCTCGGTGGTCTCGATGCCTCCGAACATCAGCACCGCGGCGTTGGATGCCACCTCGGGCACTGTCAGTTGCCCGGCTGCGGAGCCGAGGAGCGACGCTGCGCCCCGGTCCGCGACGGTGGCTTCCACCGCGGCCCTCAACTCCGCGTACGCCGCCGTACCTGCGGGTCCCGCCTCGTGTCCGGCGGTGATGTCGGAGACCGCGCGCACGATGGAGTCGTACCAGGCAAGGACCGTGGCCGGGGTGGTGCCGACCAGCCCGAGTGCCTCGGTCACGACGGCGACCGCGAGCGGACCGGCGAAGGCACGTCGCAGTTCGACGCCGCCCGCCGGTTCCAGTGCGGTGATGAGCCGGCCGGTCTCCCGCTCGATGAACGAGGCGAACCCGTCACGGACTTGCCGAGGGCGGAAGGGAGCAGTGAAGGGCTCACGGTGGCGGGCGTGCCGGTCACCGTCAAGGGACAGCATGCTCGGCCCGACGACCTGCGCGGTGGAGAACCGGGGGTCGTCGACGGTGAACGTCGCGGCGTCCCGCATCACACTCAGCGCAAGGTCGCGCCGGGTCACCAGCCAGCCGTCCAGCTCGGGCAGCCAGGACACGGGCTCCTGCGCACGGAGCAGCGCCAGTCGCGGATGTGGATCCCGGGCGAGTTCGGCGAGCGTGGTCCCGGCACCGAGCGGGAACGCGTCGACGACGCTCATCACGAGCCTTGGCCGGGGAAGGGGCCCGGTGCGGGTGCGGGGAAACCGATCACAGCCAAGGCTAACAATCGCCGTTGGCACGGTGCGGACCGGTGTCCTCGGCCGAAGGCGCCGCCGAGGTGCCGCCGAAAGACAGGGACGAATTCCAGCCACCCGAGGTCTTGACGGCGGCCTGGTCATGGCGGAGGCTGACCGAAACGTCACGCAAACCGGTTTGTCATCAAGGAGTGCACGTGAACGACGCAGGTAGTGCCCCCAAGAGAGGGCGCGCGCAAACCGGGTTGCGTGGTGGGACGGCCGGAGAACCCGTCAAGGGACCGCCGACGATCTCGGATGTCGCCGAGCTCGCCGGGGTCAGCAAGACCACCGTTTCGCATGTCCTGTCCGGTCGGCGCCCGGTGTCCGAAGCGACCCGCCGCAAGGTCACCCGGGTCATCGAGGAGCTGGGATTCCAGCAGAACTTCTTCGCCGCGGGTCTGACCGGGAGGCGCAGCCGGACCATCGCCCTGGTCGTGCAGGACCTGACCAACCCGTTCTATCCGGCGCTGGCCCGCGGCCTGCAGCAGGCGGTCGCCGAACGCGGCCATGTCGTCCTGCTGGCCGACGTGGGCACCGGCGCTCCGCCGGTCGACGCGTTCCTCGGCGAGGCCGTGCAACGCCGGGTGGACGGTGTCGTGGTCGCCGCGGTCGACGTGTCCGACCGGCAGCTGGAGCCGCTGCGCGCGTCCGGTGCCCATGTGGTCACCGTCGGCGCACCCCGCCACGGCACCTCCACGGACGTGGTCTCGTCCGACGACGAGAGGATCGCCGCGGACGCGGTGGCGTACCTGTACGGCAAGGGCCACCGCCACCTCGGCATCATCTCCGGTCCGCCGCGTACCGCACCCGGCTCCAGCCGTCTGCACGGCTACCGGGAGGCGCTGCGCGCCCACGGGCTGCGGCCGCTGCGGGCCGCCGAGTCCGTGGGCGACTGGACCCGGGAGTCCGGCGCGAAGGGGATGGCCGCGCTGATGGACCAACCCCGCCCGCCCACCGCCGTGTTCTGCGCGAACGACCTGATGGCGATCGGTGCCCTGGACGCTGCCCGCGCGCTGGGCCTGGCCGTCCCCACCGACGTGGCCGTGATCGGCGTCGACGACATCGACGCCGCGAGCCTGGTCAGCCCGTCCCTGACCACCGTGCGCGTACCGGCACAGGAGATCGGACGGGTGGCGGGCGAGCAACTGCTGGCCCGGATAGCCGATCCGGCCGGCACCGCCCGCAGGGTCCTGGTCCAGCACAACCTGGTCATCCGCGAATCAGCCTGAGGAGCCCCGCACGTGCACGACGTACTCGATCCCCGCGACCTCGTCCCCGACGAGGCCGAACAACTCGCCGGCTCCGGTTACGACGCGAGCGGTCTGCTGGCCGAGGCCCGCGCAGCCGCCGAGCGGTCCGACGATGCGGCGCTTGCGGGGATCAGAACCCGGCTGGCCGCCCTGCCCCGCGCCGCGGACTGGCCCTACGACGAGCCGTCCGAGCCGTCCGCCGTGTGGGCCGCGCTGCCGCCCGCACCGGCCCTCGACCGGACAGGACCGGCTCCGGCCGACGTGCCCGAACGGACAGCCGGTGCATGGCTGGGCCGCTGCGTCGGCAACACCATGGGCAAGCCAGTCGAGGGCCTGACCGGCACCGAGGTCGGTATCTATCTGCGGGCGGTCGGGCAATGGCCGCAGACCGGGTACGTACCGCTGCTGGCGACGCTGCCCGTCGGCGTCAGTCACCTGCACGAGTCCGCGCCGTACGCGGCGGCCGGCCGGTTCGACGCCGTCCCGCGCGACGACGACCTGGACTGGACGATCCTCGGCCTGCACCTGTTGGAAACCTACGGGCACGGGCTGACCACCGAGGACATCGCCCGCGAGTGGCTGGATCGCATCCCTTTCACCCAGACCTTCACCGCCGAGCGCGCCGCCTACCGCAACCTCGTCACCGGCCACCTGCCGCCGCTGACGGCCACCGTCGACAACCCCTACCGGGAGTGGATCGGAGCGCTGATCCGTACCGACGCCTACGGCTACATCCATCCCGGCCGCCCCCGGGCCGCGGCCCGCCTCGCGCTCATCGACGCGGTGCTGTCGCACACGGGCAACGGAATCTACGGCGCGATGTGGGCGGCGGCGTTGGTCGCGGCGGCGCTCACCGCGGACGGTCCGCTGCCGGCTCTGCACAGCGCGCTGGCCGCCGTACCGGTCGGTTCACGGCTCTACAGGAGTCAGGCGGAACTGCTGGGGCTGGCCGAGCGGGGCGCGACCGCCGAAGAAGCGCTGTCCTGGATCGAGCGGACCCTCGGCGCCTACAACTGGGTGCACACCCTGCACAACGCCGCCACCATCAGCGCCGCACTGCTGTGGGGCGAGGGCGACTTCGTCCGCAGCATCGCCCTGGCGGTAAGGGCCGGCCGCGACACGGACTCCACCGCGGCGACCGTCGGCAGTGTCTTCGGCGCACTGCACGGGTCCGCCGCGATCCCCGAGCGCCTGGTGGCACCGACCGGGGGCGTGGTCCGCAGCGCCGTCCGCGGTTTCGACGGAATCACCGTCGCCGAGCTGGCACGGCGTACGAACGCGGTGCGCGTCACGTTGGAACGTACGACTGACGAAGGCGCGGAACCCCCGGTCACGAACGCGGTGCGCGTCGCGTTGGAACGTACGGCTGACGAAGGCGCGGAACCCCCGGTCGGTGACGAGACCGTTCGCGCGGACACGGCTGACGTACCGGCCGCCCATGAAAGCGCCGCCCCCGACGACGGCGGACCGCGCCGTACGGGATCCACGCCCCCATCCTCATCCTCATCCGCCGCACCGGAACAGGAGGTGGCCTCATGACCGCCGCCCGCAGGATCGTCATCGACACCGACCCCGGGCTGGGGGAACCCGGCTCCGACATCGACGACGGGCTGGCCATCGCCCTGGCCTTGCGCTCGCCGGAACTCCAGGTCGAAGGGCTGACCGTCGTGAACGGCAACGTGGAGGTCGACGCCGGCGTCGACGTGGCACGTCGGCTGACCGAACGGATGGGACACCCCGACCTGCCGGTGCTGCGTGGCGCCGACCGGCCGCTGCTGCGCGACATGGCCCCGGTGCGGGCGCTGTTCGACGACGTGATCGGCGACCGGCCCGTCGCCCGCACCGCACCGGCCGAACGGCGCGGCCCCACCAGCCCGTTGAGCGCCGCACAGTTCCTCGTCGACATCACCGCCGCCCACCCCGGCGAGATCACCGTGGTGGCCATCGGACCCATGACCAACCTGGCGCTCGCGCTGCGTCTGGACCCGGCCTTCGCCGGCAATGTCGCCGAGATCGTGATGATGGCGGGCTCCGCCACCGGCTACGCACAGAACATCACCGTCGTCGGCGACTTCAACGCCTACGTCGACCCCGAGGCCCTGGCCATGGTGCTGACCAGCGGAGCCAAGCTGCGCATGGTCGGCATCGACCAGACATCGCGGGTACGGCTCACCCGCGCCGACGCCGCCGTGCTGCGACGCGGCGACGCCTTCGGGCGCTGGGCCGGCGAATGCGCCCTGGCCTGGATCGATTTCCTCGCCAAGGCGTTTCCGCTGCGCGCCGAACACCGCGACGCCTGCTTCCTGCACGATCCGCTGGTCGTCGCCGCCGTCATCGACCCCACCCTGCTGACCTGGGAGGGCGCCCACGTCGCCACCGACCCCGGCAGCGAACTCGCCCGCGGCCTGGTGATCGCCGACCGCGGCCTGGCCCTCGCGCCGCCGCCCGGGCCCACCAACGCCTCGGTGGCGGTCGACACCGATGTCGCCGGCTTCGGCCGACTGTTCCTCGACCGGGTGACCGGGACCGAGCCCGGTGCCCCGGCCCCCGAGTGACTCCCCTCCTCCCATGACCGTCAGAGAGGACCGTCATGAAGCACTCCCGCTCCCAGAGAGCGCCTGCCCCGGGACCGCGTGCGGTCCTGCCGCCGCCCGACGAGGGGCTCCGCGCAGGCGAGTTCCGCACCGGGCCCCTCGCGGGAGAATTCCGCACCGGGTCCCCTGCTGGCGGCTTGCGCACCGAATCCCCCGAAGGCGGCGTCTCCACCGGGCAGTTCGCCGGCCGGGTGACCGATGCCGCCGAACACTTCGCTCACCAACCGCTCACCCGTAGGTCGTTCACCGCGATGGCGGCCGCCGGCGCGACCGCGCTGCTCGCGGCAGGCTGCGGTTCCGGCTCCATGTCCACCGCGCAGCCCGCCGGGCTGACCACCGCCGGACAGCTGAAGGATCCGGCGAGTCCGGTCACCATCACCTACGCCGGTTCCGCCTACTCCGCGGACGACATCAAGCCGGTCCTCGCCGCCTTCCACCAGGCTCATCCCACCATCACCGTCGACTACCAGTCCGTACCGTTCGACCAGTTCAACAGCGTGCTCAGCACCAGGTTGAGTCGTCAGGACAGCACCCTGGACCTGTTCGATGTCGACATGCCCCGCACCGACGCCTACCGGGTGCGCGGCTGGCTGGCCGACCTGTCCTCGCTGTTCCCGGGCCTGTCCGGCCAGGTGGACAAGATGTCCCTGGAGGCCGCGACCAGCGACGGCAAGCTCGTCGCGATGCCGTACCAGACCTCCAGCCAACTGCTCTACTACAACAAGGCGCTGCTGCGGAAAGCCGGTATCCCCTTCCCGTCAGACCGGGCCGACGCCCGGATGACGTGGGAGCAGGTGACCGACGATGCCAAGAAGGCGCAGGCCGCGGGCGCCAAGTGGGGCCTGCTGTTCGATCAAGTCAACCGCTACTACCAGCTCCAGCCGCTGGCCGAGAGTCTGGGCGGCGGCTCCGGCGCCACCGGCGAGGGCAATCTGACTCCCGCGCTGGAGAACGCCGGCTGGACCAAGGCCATGACCTGGTACGGCTCACTGTTCAAGGACAAGATCTCGCCGCGCGGGGTACCGGTCGCCCAGACGCCGGACATGTTCGCCTCGGGGCAGGTCGCCTACTTCCCCGGTGGTCCCTGGTGGGCCGGCCAGTTCACCGGTGAGAAGACGCTGGAGTTCGGCGTCGCCGCCTACCCCTACTTCGCGGGCGGCAAGGCGGTCACCCCGACCGGCGGCTGGTCGCTCGGCCTGAACCGGGCGACCAAGCACGCGGCCGCCGCCGAGATCTTCATGAAGTTCATGGCCCTCGACAACGGCGGCTTCGCCCAGTACATGCCGAGCCTGTCGGTACCGCCGTCCAACACCGTCGGCACCGCGCGGTTCTACCGGGAGCCGGTGTTCAGCGATCCGCGGCTGGCCGGCGCGGTCGACCTGACCAAGTACGAGCTCGCCAACACGGCGACGCTGCGGGCCCGTACCGCCGGCTATGTGGAGTTCGAGGACACCCTCGGCCGGACCTTCGAGGACATCGCCAACGGTGCCTCGGCGGCGTCCGCGCTCGCCTCCGCGACCAGCACGATCGACTCCGCGTGGGCCAAGTACCGCTAGCGAAACCCGATTTCGCACCGAGCGACGCGCGCCCCGCTTCCCGCCAGGCCTTCGAGTCCTGCCAAACCCTCGGATCCTGCCAAGCCTTTGAGGCACACCCCCCGCACCACCTACTCCCCGCAACACCGACCGGCCCCGGACGGACGATCCCGGGTCGGCGGGAGGGACCACCGCCATGACTTCGACCACTCAATCACCCGCCGTACGAGCCACCCCGCCGCCTGCACCGCCCACCCGCACCCTGCACCGCCGACGCCGCATCGGCAATCTCACCGCGGCCGCGCTCTTCCTGACGCCCGCGCTCGCACTGATCGTCGTACTGCGGCTGGTGCCGGTCATCCAGGCCGTCAACGACGCCACCCACACCAGCCTGCCCGGCAGCACCCTGCCACCGAGTTGGGCGGGGGCGGCCAACTTCACCGCCCTGTGGCACTCGCACCAGTTCTGGACCTCGGTGCAGCAGACCCTGCTGTTCAACGTGATCGTGAACCCGCTGCAGATCGTGGTCGCCCTGGCGCTCGCGGTGCTGCTCACCCGCAACCTGCCCGCAACCGGCCTGTGGCGGACCCTGATCTTCCTGCCCGCCGCGGTTCCGATGACCGGTTCCGCGGTCGTCTGGGGCATCGCGCTACGCCCCGACGGACCGGTCAACGCGGCGCTCGGCAGCGTCGGCATCGGCCAGCAGCCCTTCCTCACCGGGCCGAACCAGGTCGTCGGCAGCCTGATCCTGATCGCCAGCTGGATCGGCGTCGGCTACTGGATGATCTTCCTGATCGCCGGGCTCAACGACATCCCGCAGGTGTACTACGAGGCCGCCGAGGTGGACGGCGCGGGACCACTGCGACAGTTCTGGTCGGTCACCCTGCCACAGCTGCGCCGGCCGCTGTTGTTCGTGCTGGTCGCCGACACCGTCTCCAACTTCGTGCTCTTCGCCCCGATGCAGATCCTCACCAACGGCGGCCCCGAGCAGAAGTCCAACTTCCTGATGTACGACATCTTCCACAACAGCTTCGACCTCGCCGACCCGCACACCGCGGCCGCCGAACTCCTGGTCCTGCTGGCGCTGATGATCGTCATCGTCGCGGTGCAGTTCCGGCTGCTGCGCAGTACGGAGGGTGAGTGACCGTGAGCCGCACCTTCACTTCCGCCGACGGGGGTCGGAGCGCCGCTCCCCGGGGCCCACGCGACGGCTCCCGGGCCGGCCGGATCGTCCTCAGCGTGGTCGCCGTCCTGGTGGCGCTGGCCTTCCTGCTGCCCGTGCTGTGGCTGATCGCCAGCACCTTCCGCAGTTCGACAGAGACCTTCGCGAGCAACTCCTCCCTGAACTGGCACATGCTGTGGCCCCGGGACTTCACGCTGCGCAACCTCGACGCCGCCTGGGACAACGGCTTCGGCCGTAATCTCGCCAACTCGGTGATCGTGGCCGCCGCCACCGTCGTCCTCGGCATCGCCATCTCGGCACTGGCCGCGTTCGCTCTTGCCGTGGTGGACTTCCCCGGGCGGAAGTTCGTCTTCGCCATGGTCGTCCTCAGCTTCCTGGTGCCCTTCGAGGCGATCGCCATCCCGCTCTCCCACACCTTCAGCGACTGGCACCTCACCAACAGCATCCCCGCGCTGGTGCTGCCAGGGCTCGGCAACGGCCTGGCGATCTTCACCCTGCGCCAGTTCTTCCTGGGCGTCCCCACCGAGCTCGCCGAGGCCGCGCGGGTCGACGGGGCAGGCTGGCCGCGCATCTTCACCCGCATCTACCTGCCGCTGGCCCGGCCCGCGCTGATCGGCACCGGACTGATTCTGTTCCTGTTCCAGTGGCAGGCGTACCTGTGGCCGATCCTCGTCACGACCAGTGACAGCAACGACGTCGCGCCGGTGTCCATCGCCAAGACCTTCAACGCGTTCAGCACGGACTACGGCCGGGTGTTCGCGGAGACCGCGGTCCTGGCCGTGATCCCGGCCATCATCCTGCTCGCCCTGCAGCGCTACTTCGTCGCCTCGGTCGCCACCACCGGGAGCAAGAATTGACCGACCGCGCGCCCGCCTCATCGCCCTGGGGTGGCGAGTCCTCGGCCAATCCGGTGTGGCGTGAGGGAGATTCGCCCGCCGTGTCGGCCGACACACCAAACCCTGAAGCACCTTGGCCCACTCCATCGGCCAACACGCCGAGACCTGAAACACCTTGGCGCACTCCATCGGCCATCGCCTCGACCCCTGGGGCTGGTTCGCCCGCCCCACCGGCCAACACACCCAACCCCGAGACCACATCGTCGACCCCACCGGCCGGCACACCGTACGGCGGCCCGTCGACCTGCTACCGGACCACTGTCACCTCAGTGGCCGTCCCCTCATCCGCAGCCCTGGCCATCGTCGCCGTGGAAACCAACACCGTGGCAAGTCCGGTCAAGCCCGGTCTGGCCACCCGCTCCCCCCTTCGGGCCACGGCCGACGTGACCGTGCCCGGCAGCGGGCAGCTCGCGCGGCATCCCGGCGGCAAAGGCCTCAACCAAGCCGTCGCCGCGGCAGGTTCAACCGCCGCGCACGCCCTCCGAACCCAACGGTCCAGCCGCTAGCCGCCTTTCCGGCCGGTCACCCATGGCGAAACCGGGCCAACGCGTGCAAACCGCGAGACCAGTACGGCAGGCGACCCCAAGCCCTGCCGGAAGACACCGCGAGAGCAAGCCGGTCGGCGCTGACGCGCATCACCCAACGGGCGTCCGCACGGGCCGACAGCCCATCTCAACCACCCTGATTGGAGCACCCCCTTGTCCACTCCCGCTCCCCTACCGCGCACCCCTGTGACGCGCCTGGCGGCCGCAATCCTGTTCGCCGTCGGACTGACCGCCGCGGCACTGGCGGTCTCCGCGGCGCCCGCAACGGCATCCACATCCGCCTCCGCCTCCGCCTCCTCATCGACCGCCACGGCTACCGCCACTGTCGCCGCTACCCCGGTCGGTGCAAGGACACAGCACTCCGGCCCCGCCCCGCACACCAAGGGCGGCCGGACCTTCTACCTCGACGCCCAGAGCGGCAACGACCAGGCGGCCGGTACCAGTTCCGCGACCGCCTGGAAGACCCTCGCCCGGATCACCGCCGCCGACTTCCGGCCCGGCGACACCATCGCGCTGCGCCGGGGCGAGACCTTCACCGGCACTGCCACCATCAACGGAACCGGTACCGCCGCCGCACCGATCACCATCACCGCGTACGGCACCGGCGACGCGCCGACCCTCACCAACCCGACCGGCTGGAACATGCTCCAGCTGTCCGCCCCGCACGTCGTCGTCGACCAACTGCGGTTCGCCGACGGGGTGGTGTTCGACAACGCCGACGGCGTGGGCATCCGCGGTCCGAAGTACGAGCTGAGCGGCGCGATCGCCCTCACCGACACTGCCACCGACGCGTACATCCACGACAACGAGTTCACGCAGGTCGGCATCGGCGTCAAGACCTACGCCACCGGCACGCTCATCGCGCACAACAGCTTCCACGACCTCAAGATCGCCTTCCGCGGCATGGACTCGGGCTCCGAGGCCTCCTACGGCGCCATCGGCATCTCGATCAACAACAGCGACGCCCGGGTCACCGCCAACGAGTTCATCAACTGCCGCTCCACCGACAGCCCTTACGGAGCGGACGGCGGCGCCGTGGAGATCGAGGGCTTCGACCACCCCAAGGACGACATCTCCATCGACCACAACCTGTCCCTGGGCTCACAGGGGTTCACGGAGGTCACCGAGACCACCACCACCGATGTCCACCTGACGTACAACATCAGTGACGACTACCAGCAGTTCCTGGCCTACGACACCACCACCCACCCGGACGCCTACCTGGTCGCCCACAACACCATCGTCCGTGACCGCGACAACTCGCGGCTCTTCGCGATCTACTACTACCGCGAGGCCGGCCCCACGCCGCAGGACTCCTGGCTCACCATCACCGGCAACATCATCCAGATGACCGGCGGCAGCGTGCTCAAGGACTACGCCTGGCCGCACGACCACAACGTGATCCAGGGCACCCTGGGTGACGCCCCGGGCACCGGCGACACCCTGGCCGACCCGCAGTTCACCGACCGCGCCGCGGGTGACTACCGTCCGCTGCCCACCAGTCCCGCCATCGACAACGGCGGCGCGGCTGCCGGGCGCGCCGACTTCTACGGCAACCGCGCAACCGTCGGCGCCGCCTCCGACTCCGGCGCCATCGAGTCCCAACTCCGCGAGTTCAGCGGGCACTAGGTCCTGTCGTCACATTCCCGTCGTCGCCGGGAGGGCGGCCTCGCGGCGTCAGGTGCGTGCTCTCGGCGTGCCGGGTGTGGACCCTCGTACTGGACGTACCCGGGTCTGCGCCCGGTGCGGCGAGAGGGAGTGGGAGTGCATGGCGCCGCGAGGCAGACGGGAATGTGACGGGCCTAGCCCGCCGGCGCCCATCCCCGAGCCCGCGCCGGGAAAGGGCGCGGGGCGGAGAAGGGCGCAGGGCGGAGGACAAAAGGCAGAAAGGTGCTCGACTCTGCTGAGGACCCCCGCCCCATCACTCAGCCGCCCACGTACGCCGCGAGGTGCTCGCCGGTGAGGGTGAAGCGGGCGGCGACAAGGTCGGCGGGGGCGCCCTCGAAGACGATCTTGCCGCCGTCGTGGCCTGCGCCGGGGCCGAGGTCGATGATCCAGTCGGCGTGTGCCATGACCGCCTGGTGGTGCTCGACGACGATGACCGACTTGCCGGAGTCGACGAGCCGGTCGAGCAGGCCGAGCAACTGCTCGACGTCGGCGAGGTGGAGCCCCGCGGTCGGCTCGTCGAGGACGTAGACCCCGCCCTTCTCGCCCATGTGGGTGGCCAGCTTGAGCCGCTGCCGCTCGCCACCGGACAGCGTGGTGAGCGGCTGTCCGAGGCTGAGGTAGCCGAGCCCGACGTCGGCGAGCCGGCGGAGGATGGCGTGTGCGGCCGGCGTACGCGCGTCGCCCGCGCCGAAGAACTCCTCGGCCTCGGTCACCGACATCGCGAGCACCTCGCTGATGTCACGCCCGCCGAAGTGGTACTCGAGGACCGACGCGTCGAACCGCTTTCCCTCGCAGTCCTCGCAGGTGGTGGCGACGCCGGCCATCATCCCCAGGTCGGTGTAGATCACGCCGGCGCCGTTGCAGGTCGGGCAGGCACCCTCGGAGTTGGCGCTGAAGAGCGCCGGCTTGACGCCGTTGGCCTTGGCGAACGCCTTGCGGATCGGTTCGAGCAGTCCGGTGTACGTCGCCGGGTTGCTCCGCCGCGAGCCGCGGATCGCGCCCTGGTCGACCGACACCACACCCTCGCCGGCCGGGATCGATCCGTGCACCAGCGAACTCTTGCCGGAGCCCGCGACGCCGGTGACGACGGCCAGTACCCCGAGCGGGATGTCGACGTCGACACCCTGCAGGTTGTGCGTCGACGCGCCCCGGATCTCCAGCGTCCCGGTGGGCTTGCGCACCGACTCCTTGAGGGTGGCCCGGTCGTCGAAATGGCGGCCGGTGACGGTGCCGCCGGTCCGTAGCCCCTCGACGGTGCCCTCGAAGCAGACGGTGCCGCCACCCGTACCGGCGCCGGGGCCGAGGTCGACGACGTGGTCGGCGATGGCGATCGTCTCCGGCTTGTGCTCGACGACGAGGACCGTGTTGCCCTTGTCGCGCAGCCGCAGCAGCAGGTCGTTCATCCGCTGGATGTCATGCGGGTGCAGGCCGATGGTGGGCTCGTCGAAGATGTAGGTGACGTCGGTGAGCGAGGAGCCGAGGTGGCGGATCATCTTGACGCGCTGTGCCTCACCGCCCGACAGCGTGCCGGAGGGCCGGTCGAGGGAGAGGTAGCCGAGGCCGATCTCCACGAACGAGTCGAGGGTCTGCTGCAGCGCGGTGAGCAGCGGTGCCACCGACGGCTCGTCGAGGCCGCGGATCCACTTGGCCAGGTCGCGGATCTCCATCGCGCAGGCGTCGGCGATGCTGATCCGCTTGATCTTCGAGGATCGGGCCCCCTCGCTGAGCCGGGTGCCGTCGCACTCGGGGCAGGTGGTGAAGGTGACCGCCCGCTCCACGAACGCCCGGATGTGCGGCTGCAGCGCCTCCTTGTCCTTGGACAGGAACGACTTCTGGATCTTGGGGATCAGCCCTTCGTAGGTGAGGTTGACGCCGTTGACCTTGACCTTGACCGGCTCCCCGTAGAGGAAGTCCCGCAACTCCTTCTTCGAGTACTCGCGGATCGGCTTGTCCGGGTCGACGAAGCCGGACTGGGCGTAGACCTGCACGGTCCACTGGCTGTCCGACTTCCAGCCGGGGATGGTGAAGGCGCCCTCGGCGAGCGACTTGGAGTCGTCGTAGAGCTGCGTGAGGTCGATGTCGGAGACCGCGCCCCGGCCCTCGCAGCGCGTACACATGCCGCCGGTGCGGTTGAAGGTCGCCTTCACCGTCTTGGTCTTGGCCGCACCGCGATCGACGGTGATCCCACCGCTCGCCCGGACCGAGGCGGTGTTGAAGGAGTACGCGCTGGGAGGGCCGATGTACGGCTTGCCGAGCCGGCTGAAGAGGATGCGCAGCATCGCGTTGGCGTCGGTGGCGGTGCCGACCGTGGAGCGAGGGTCGACGCCCATCCGCTGCTGGTCGACGGTGATCACGGTGGTCAGTCCGTCGAGGACGTCGACCTCGGGCCGCGCCAGCGTCGGCATGAAGCCCTGTAGGAAGGCGCTGTAGGTCTCGTTGATCAGCCGCTGCGACTCCGCGGCGATCGTGTTGAACACCAGCGAGCTCTTGCCCGAGCCGGAGACGCCGGTGAACACCGTCAGCCGGCGCTTCGGGATCTCGATGCTGACGTCCTTGAGGTTGTTCACGCGCGCGCCGTGCACGCGGATCATGTCGTGGCTGTCGGCGACGTGCGGCGCAGGCGAATGCGTGTCCCTCTTCGTGACCATGCTTATCGCGTCTCCATCTGTTGGGCGGGCCGCCTTCGCGGTCTCCGTCGTCGCCTGGCTCGGATCTGACCGGCTTCGAGCAGTACGTCTGGTTCTACTTCGTCGGCGCCTTCGCGGGCAACGGTCCGGCCGCTGTCCGGTCAGCGGTGTCGGCCGGAGTCGCGCGCCCGGCCGAGGCGTCGGACCGACCAGCGGTACGCCGTGGCCCGCAGACGCGGTCCGAACGGGTGTGCGAGTCTAACCGGCGTACGCGACGAAGCGCTCTCCCCGCTCCTGCGGCAGCGCTCCCACTCCAGGCGTGGAGCGGGGGTAGGCAGTCAGCGGTCCTGAAGCAGCCCGAGGACGTTGCCGTCGGGGTCGACGACCGCGGCCACCAGACGGCCACCACCGACGTCGTGCGCGGGCTCCTTCACGGTGGCCCCCGCGGCGATCACCTCGGCCAGCTTCACCTCGATGTCCGGCACGTGCCAGTAGGCCACCGGTGCGTCCATGTCCTGCGGTCCCCCGCCCGGCACCAGCCCGATGTGCTGACCCTCGGCCTCGAAGCCGACGTAGTAGGACTCGTCGGTCGTCGGCGCCACGCCGAGCAGGGCGGCGTACACCGCCTTGGCCTTCGTCAGGTCGGACACGGGATGCAGCACGGTCTTGATTCCCTGGGTGGCTGAGCTGGTCATGGTCACTCCTGAAGTCGTGGGTCACATCGACCCGGTGGGCCTGTCGGGCCCGGAGTCGGGCTCGGAGACGAACTCACGTGAACCGTGAGGTCCATGACTTTCACGCTAGCTCCGGCACGATGACCGGCGCTTCTCGAATCCTGACCGGTCTGTTCGGCTGTCCCGCCACGTGCCGGGACAAGCCGGAGGCGCTGGCGTCGGGACAGCAAAAGGCGCGCGTCCACCCGCCGAAAGGCGGACAGACGCGCGCCCGGACGATCACCCGGTCACTGCGACCGTTCCCCCAGGATCTGCCCCAAGATCAGATCAGGCGGCCGCCGGTTCAGGGCTGGTGTCCTCGATCTCCGACTCGGCGATGTTCACCTTGGGCCGGCCACCGCGCAGCACCAGCCCCGCGAGCAGGCAGGACACCAGCGCGGCACAGGCGCAGACCACGAAGCCGACGGAGTAGCCGTGGCCGAGCGCATCCAGAGCCAGCGGCACCGCACCCCCGGGTGGCGATTGCGGCGGCAGCGAGTTCACGGCGAGCGGCCCGCCCGCCGCCGCGACCTGTCCGGCCGCGGCCTTGACCCCTTCCGGCAGCGGCGACGTGGCCAGGGAGTTGCCGAACTCGCTCGCGGCACGGCTGAGGGCGATCGCGCCGATGAGGGCCGGCCCCAGGGTGAATCCGAGGTCGCGCAACTGGCTGGTGGTCGCGCTGGCCATGCCGGCGAGGCGTACGGGCACGGTGGTGAGTGGGAACGGGCACTTCACGATCAGCAACCCGGGCCCGTACGGCGCCCTCCTCACCGCGCCGATCATCAACCAACCGCCGGTGGCCATCCTGGCCACCGGCGCCGTACGGCCACGACCGGTGGCGGTCCCCGCCTTCGACGGGTCGTACGTCGTGGTCGTGCACCCGGTGGGCATCCTCGCCCTGACGCTCGACCACCGGGCCGCTCTGCCGAGGCTCAAGGAGTCGGGATGCCGCCCGGCCTGGCCGGGCGCCCGAGCCGGACCGGCACGCCCGGCGAGTACAGCACGCTGACCGGCTCGCCCAGCGGTGCCGCCACTCCGGCGGCCGCGACGAGGTTCTCCTCACAGGTGATCAGCTTCGCGCGGTGCAGCGGCCAGCGCGGATGCTGGTTCGGGAGGTACCCGGTGTCGCCGACGAAGGCGTTGTGCATGCCCCATCGTGCCGTCAGGAAGTGTTCCAACCGGTTTGGTTCCGCGAGGCGCTCGCCTTTGCGCAGGACGATGCGGCTGTACGCGCCGCGCGGCCCGGGCCATCGTCGTGAGCTGGTGTAGGTGACGATGTCGTCGTCCGTACGGACGGCCATCCGCGCCCACTTGTACGGCAGCCGGAAGCCGGCCCGGCCCATCAGCACGGGCACGAGCCGGGAGGCGTCCATCGACCGGAAGACCACGCCGCGCCGTCCATGTGCGTCCACCGAGTAGAGGCGCACGTTCGTCTCCGGGAACGTCCCCAGATACGGCACTCCCGGCGACCCCAGCCAGCCCACCCGGTGCATCCGGAAGGCGACCAGGCCGACGTAGCTCACCCCGCCGAGCGTGTCGGGGACGGTTCCCTCTGGCAACAGCCCGGCAACGGCGCCCGGGTCGACCGCCCAGTGGACGAAGGCGAGGTCCAGCCACTGCTGGGTGAGCAATGGCCTCCCCAGGACCACCGGTGCATCCGGGGTGACGGGCTCGGGTACCGGTGGTGTGGTCGACACCGCGCCAGCATCCCAGACGGACGCGGGAACACCTTCGTCGACCGCCGCGTCCGACATGGGCTCCGGCGACGACCAGCCCACCCACCCGATGACCGGGCTCCTAGCCTTGGCGCGGGTTCGGCTTCAGTACGGCGAACTCCGCTCCGTGGGGGTCGGCCAGCCACGCGATCCGACCGACCTCGGGCACGTCGGCAGCAGGCATGAGCACCGATCCGCCGTTGCTCTGCACCGCGCTGACGATGTCATCGGCATCGGCGGCGGCGAAGTACGGCACCCAGCGCGCCTCCTGCTGCCCCTCCTGGAGCGGTGCCACACCGCCGAAGGAACCGTCCTGCTGGTCGCCGTCCTTGATGCTGAGCACCCGGTAGGTCATCCCGGGTGCCTGCATCTCCTCGGACCGCCAGCCGAACAGGCTGTTGTAGAAGGTGAGGGCGCGGACCGGGTCCTGGACGTGCAGCTCGACCCACAGCAGCGTGTTGTCCTCGGACGCCTTCTCCAGGCCCGGGGTCTTCCCCGGCTGCCATACGGCGAACTTCGCGCCCTGGGTGTCGGTGAACTGGGCCAGCCAGCCCTCGCCCATGACATCCTCAGGCTCGACGCGCACGGAGCCACCACTCGCGACGACCTGACCGGCGGTCTCCTGAATGTCGTCGGTCTTGAAGTACGTCGTCCAGGTCGACTGGGCGCCCTCCTCGGTCAGGGGCCCGAGCGCGCCAACGGTCTTACCGTCCTTCTGGAAGAACCCGTATCCTCCGGCCTCGGGCCCGGCCGAGACGAAGTCCCAGCCGAAGACGTTGCCGTAGAAGGTGGCGGCGCTGGTCGTGTCGGGGCTGCCGAGGTCGATCCAGTTGGGCGATCCGGTACGGAACTCTGTGCCAAGCATGCGTTTCCTCCTGGGGTCTGGTTGGGACAACGCCCGACACGATGCCGATCCGGCAGCGCCGTCAGGTGTTTCGGGCCCGGCGGGGCGGGGGTTTCACCTGGACGGGGCAGCGGAAACGGTGGTCGCCACCGCCGAGGAGGAGCCGACAGGGTTCGGGCGGGGGTCGGGGGGGAACTGACGCTACTCCCCGTCCTGAAGGCGGGGGGCATCCGCGGAGGTATCAGGCGGCGGCATCCGCGAGCAGGAGCTCCAGGGGCCGTGGCACGCGGGCCGGATCGAGGTGTTCCACGAGCGCGCGTGCGTACTGCGCCTTCCTGCCGCTGTGCGTGCCCAGGAAGCGCCTGAGCTGTTGCTCCACGGTGCGCTCGCGCTGGGCCGGCTGCTTCTGGAAGGTGCGGAACGAGCGCAGCTCGCCCTGTTCCTCGACGACCTGCTGGACCGAGTCGGCGCCGAGTGCGCGGATCAGCTCGTCCTCGAGGTCGGCCTCACACACGTAGAAGGCGCTGAAGCCCAGTCCCACCTGCTCCAGGCTGCGCCGGAAGTAGGGCTCCTCGCCGACATCGCAGAGACCCGCCAGCCGCAGTCCGAGTCCCTGCGGACCGATGAGCTTCAGGAACCTTCCGATACTCATCGCACCCCCCAGCGGCACGATCGCTATGCCCTCCGCGTCCAGATCCCGGCCGCGACGCGCGGCCAGCGCTTCGAGGGCGGCCTGGTCGCTGACGCCTTCGACGAGTACCACCATGCGCAGACCGACGGCCAGTTCCCGCGCCGCCGGGGCGGCATGGGTGCTCCCGGCCGCCCACTCAACTGCCGCCCGGCTGAAGCGTCTTGTGTCATCCATGGGCACGAGTGTCTCCCGTCGTCCGGCGCACCGCCTCGGCAATATTCTCCGGGGAAAGTCACCATGCCTCAGGCGAACGTGCGCCCGCCCCCGCCCGGGCGCTGCGGCGAGC
>NZ_JBHXMF010000104.1:0-18523 GCF_042721055.1 Streptomyces sp. NPDC058470 | reverse complement strand
ACTCTCTCAGGCTTTCCTCCGGGCGCTTCCCTTCGGTCTTGCGTTTCCGACTCTACCAGACCCTTTCGGACCCGATTCCCAGTCAATGGGATTCGTCTCAAGCCTTTGAATGCTTTTGCTTCGCGGCTTTTCGACATTCACTACGTTAGCCGATTCCCTCCGCAACTCATAATCGAGTTCCGCGAGTTCGAATTACGGCATACAGGCACGCCGAATTCGCCCCCGCCGGGGGGAGTCGTAGGTAGTGGGTTGGCCGCTCTCGGCTGCTGGCTGAACGCCGTAACCGGTTCAAGCGGCTCGGACTACATTACGGACCCCCCAGGGGCGAGTCAAGTTCGGGGACGCCTGGGCACATGGGCCCGATATGGGCTCACCGTCGGGTCGTTGGCGATCCAGAAACGCCACGGGTGAACGCCCCCGTCGCCGGCCACGCCCGTGCGGGGACCGCTGCGTACCTGGTCGGAGTGGACGGGTGCGCCCGTGAGGAGGGTCAGCGGACCGCCCCCGGGGGCACAGGCGTCGGTGCCGTCGAGGGCGCGGTCCACGTCCAGGGCCGTGGCCAGCCGGGCGGGCCCTTTGGCCAGTTCCTTGTCATTTCGGGCCGAGAGTCGACGTTTGCGGGTGAGTTCGGCGCCCTCGGTGACCTCGCCGGCACGGAGCAGGACCGCGCAGGGCATGCCCTTGGGGCCGCACACCAGGTTCATGCAGTGCCACATGCCATAGGTGAAGTAGACGTACACATGTCCGGGCGGCCCGAACATCACGTCGTTGCGGGGTGTGCGGCCGCGATAGGCGTGGGAGCCGGGGTCGTTCGGGCCGTCGTACGCCTCGACCTCTGTGAGGCGGAGCTCGATCGGACCGTCCGGCGTGCTGCGTACCAGGATGCGCCCCAGGAGGTCGGGGGCCACGTCCAGTACAGGTCGGTCGAAGAACTCGCGTGTGAGGGGCGTACGGTCAGGGGCCGTGATCATGGCGTACGAGCGTAGCCCAGACGGGTGCGTGTCGGCGGGGTGGTCAGGGGGCGTCTCCCTTGGAAGGGTGAGGACGCGGAACCGGCGACGGTCGGATTGCGTTTGTAGGGATCAAGGAATCCAGACAGACAGCAGACACAGGACAGAACAGGCGTTGCCTGGGGAGGAAGTGACATGGGGTTCAAGCGGCTGCTTGCGAGCCTGGGGGCCGGTGGGGCTTCGGTCGAGACGGTGTTGACCGAGATCAACACCGTTCCGGGCGGCGTCGTCCAGGGGGAGGTGCGGATCCAGGGCGGGTCCGTGAACCAGGCGATCGAGGGTCTGTCGGTCGGTCTGCAGGCCAAGGTCGAGGTCGAGGGCCAGGACCAGGAGTACAAGCAGGACGTCGAGTTCACCAAGCTGCGGCTCGGTGGGGCCTTCGAACTGCAGGCCAACGGTGTGCACGCGGTTCCGTTCGGCCTCGAGATCCCGTGGGAGACGCCGATCACGACGATCGACGGTCAGCCGCTGCGGGGGATGAACATCGGGGTGACCACGGAGCTGCAGATCGCGCGCGCCATTGACTCCAGCGACCTTGACCCGATCAGCGTGCACCCGCTGCCGGCGCAGCAGGCGCTCCTGAACGCGTTCATCCAGCTGGGCTTCCGTTTCAAGAACGCGGATCTGGAGCGCGGTCACATCCGGGGTACGCGGCAGAAACTGCCCTTCTACCAGGAGATCGAGTTCTTCCCGCCGTCGCAGTACCGCGGGCTGAACCAGGTGGAGCTGAGCTTCGTCGCGGACGATCGCGAGATGGACGTCATCCTGGAGATGGACAAGAAGCCGGGCCTCTTCAGTGAGGGCAGCGACTCGTTCCGTTCCTTCCAGGTGGGGCTGCACGACTACCAGGGCACGGACTGGGCCGCGTACCTCAACCAGTGGCTGTCGGAGGTCGGCAGCAAGCGCAGCTGGTTCTAGGCTCGGCCGGGAACCGTCACCACCGATCAGGAGGTACCGAGGTGACCGAGCTCAAGCGGCCGCCGCTCCCCCATGACTTCCATCCGCCCGTGCCGTCCTTCACGGTCACGAGCGATGATGTCGAGCAGGGTGCGACACTCAAGGACGCTCAGGTCTACGCGGCGGGGAACACCTCGCCGCAGCTGCGCTGGGAGGGCTTCCCGCCGGAGACCAAGAGCTTCGCCGTGACCTGCTACGACCCGGACGCCCCCACGGGCAGCGGGTTCTGGCACTGGTCCGTCTTCGATATTCCGGCCTCGGTCACCGAGCTGTCGGAGGGTGCGGGCACCGGCAAGTTCGAGGGGCTGCCCAAAGGCGCGGTCCAGGTGCGCAACGACTACGGGTCCAGGGACTTCGGGGGCGCCGCGCCGCCGCCCGGGGATCCGGCGCACCGGTACGTCTTCACGGTGTACGCCGTGGATCAGGAGAAACTCGGTCCTGACGCGGATGCGTCGCCCGCGGTCGTGGGCTTCAATCTGCGGTTCCACACCCTGGCACGGGCCCAGCTGATCGCTGAGTACGCGGCAGGCGCGGACAGCTGAGGGTTCACGGAACGTTTGCCCGTCTCTGGTCTTGGAAGTGATCAGAGGCGGGCATTTTTTATTGCGTTGTCCATCTCGGCGTGCCCGGCCAGAGTTGATCCAAGCCCGCCACGGAGTGGGCTTGTGCGCAGAGGAGGTGGGCTGGATGCGGGACACGCTGGTGCTGAATGCGAGCTTTGAGCCGCTGTCGACGGTGACGTTGAACCGCGCCGTCGTTCTGGTGCTGCAGGACAAGGCTGTCGTGGAGCAGGCCCACCCCGAACTGCGTATGCGCGGAGCCGCGCTCGACATACCCGTGCCGCGGGTGATCAGGCTCTGCCGCTATGTCCGGGTGCCGTTCCGAAGACAAGCTCCGTGGTCGAGGCGCGGTGTGCTGATCCGCGACCGGCACAGGTGCGCGTACTGCGGCAGGCGGGCGACGACCGTGGACCACGTGGTGCCGAGGGCGCAGGGCGGTCAGGACTCCTGGCTGAACACGGTCGCCTCGTGCGCCGAGGACAATCACCGCAAAGCTGCCCGTACGCCGGACCAGGCGGGTATGCCGCTGCTCCGGCAGCCGTTCGAGCCGACGCCCGCGGACGCGATGCTGCTGGCGCTGGGCCGGGACGACTTCGCCTCGCTGCCTCAGTGGCTGATACAGCCGGCCGCGTAGGTCGTCGTACGTGACTGGGGCCCGCCTTCATCGGAAGGTGGGCCCCAGTCACGTACACGCGCGTTCGTCAGTCGGTGACGGACGGCTTCTCGCGGCGCTCGGTGCCTCCGCCGCCCGAATTGCCGCCCGAATTGCCGCCCATCGGACCCATGTTGCCCATGGCGCCGCTCAGGCCCTTGAGCGCGTCACCGATCTCGCTCGGCACGATCCAGAGCTTGTTGGCGTCGCCCTCGGCGATCTTCGGGAGCATCTGGAGGTACTGGTAGGCGAGGAGCTTCTCGTCCGCGTCTCCGGCGTGGATGGACTCGAAGACCGTGCGGATGGCCTGAGCCTCGCCCTCGGCGCGCAGAGCGGCGGCCTTGGCATCACCTTCGGCGCGCAGGATCGAGGACTGCTTCTCACCTTCGGCGGTGAGGATCGCGGACTGCCGGATACCTTCGGCGGTGAGGATCGCGGCGCGCTTGTCGCGGTCGGCGCGCATCTGCTTCTCCATCGAGTCCTGGATGGAGGTGGGCGGCTCGATCGCCTTGAGCTCGACGCGGTTGACGCGGATGCCCCACTTGCCGGTTGCCTCGTCGAGGACGCCGCGCAGCGCCGCGTTGATCTCCTCGCGGGAGGTGAGGGTCCGCTCCAGGTCCATGCCACCGATGATGTTGCGCAGGGTGGTGACGGTGAGCTGCTCGATCGCCTGTATGTAGCTGGCGACCTCGTACGTAGCGGCGCGGGCGTCGGTCACCTGGTAGTAGATGACGGTGTCGATGTTGACGACCAGGTTGTCCTGGGTGATCACCGGCTGCGGCGGGAACGGTACGACCTGTTCGCGCAGGTCGATGCGGTTACGGATGGAGTCGATGAACGGGACGACGATGTTCAGTCCGGCGTTCAGTGTCCGCGTGTAGCGGCCGAAGCGCTCGACGATGGCTGCGCTTGCCTGTGGGATCACCTGGATGGTCTTGATCAGGGCGATGAAGACCAACACCACCAGAATGATCAGGACGATGATGATCGGTTCCATCGTTGCTCCCCGTACCCTTCTCCGCTCGGTAATTCCTGAAGATCTTATGGTTGTTGAAGATCTTGCTGGACGAGTGTGACAGACAGTTGTCTGTGCTGTGGGGCGTTCGGTTCAGTTGTGTCGTGCGAGGTCACATGACGATCGCCGTGGCGCCCTCGATATCCACGACCACCACTTCCTGCTCCGCCTCGTAGGCCTGTCCGGAGTCGAGGGAGCGGGCCGACCAGATCTCCCCGGCGAGCTTGATCCGGCCGCCGCCCGAGCCGTCGACCCGCTCAAGGACCACCGCCTGCTTGCCCTTCAACGCCTCTATGCCCGTCGCAAGTTGGGGCTGCTGTGTGCGGTGCCGGGTCGCGATGGGGCGTACGACGGCGAGCAGCGCGACCGATACGGCGACGAAGACGACGACTTGGAGTACGACACCGCCTCCGAGGCCCGCTGTGACGGACCCGGCGACGGCGCCCACCGCGAACATCCCGAACTCGGGCATCGCGGTCACGACGAGCGGAATGCCGAGCCCTGCGGCGGCGATCAGCCACCACACCCATGCGTTGATGTCGTCCACATGGTCATGGTAGGTCCGCGGGTCCTGCCGCGGACAGGGCGCCGATCAGGTTGGAACAGGCCTTTTACCGGGGGCTTCCCAGGTTTGCGCGATCAGGACATGGGCAGGCCCTGCGCGGTCCAGCGCTCGCCGAGCTGCTCGACGACGAGCGGGAGGCCGAAGCAGAGGGAGAGGTTGCGCGAGGTGAGTTCGAGCTCCAGGGGGCCGGCGGCAAGTACCTTGCCCTGACGGATCATCAGGACGTGGGTGAAGCCCGGGGCGATCTCCTCGACGTGGTGCGTGACCATGATCATGGAGGGGGCGATCGGGTCACGGGCGAGGCGGCCGAGACGGCGTACGAGGTCCTCGCGCCCGCCGAGGTCGAGGCCCGCGGCGGGCTCGTCCAGGAGCAGCAGCTCGGGGTCGGTCATCAGGGCGCGGGCGATGAGGGTGCGCTTGCGCTCGCCCTCGGAGAGCGTGCCGAACCTGCGGTCCAGGTAGTCGCTCATGCCGAGGCGGTCGAGGAAGGCGCGGGCGCGCTGCTCGTCGATGTCCTCGTAGTCCTCGTGCCAGCCGGCGGTCATGCCGTACGCGGCCGTGAGCACGGTCTGCAGGACGGTCTGGCGCTTGGGGAGTTTCTCGGCCATGGCGATACCGGCCACGCCGATGCGCGGGCGCAGCTCGAAGACGTCGACCTTGCCGAGGGTCTCGCCGAGGATGGTCGCGGTGCCCTGGCTGGGGAAGAGGTAGCTGGAGGCGAGGTTCAGGAGGGTCGTTTTTCCGGCGCCGTTCGGGCCGAGGATGACCCAGCGCTCGCCCTCCTTGACCGACCAGGAGACCTGATCCACCAGAGCCCGGCCCTCGCGGACCACGGATACGTCCTCCAGCTCCAGTACATCGCTCATGAGCGCGTTGTCTCCCATTGCAGTCTCGGCCGTCGCTTACGTCTGTGGACGCAGCCCCCAGGGAAAACCTACGCCACCGGTCGGCCGCTCCATTCCATCGGCCGGTCCTTAGGGTGGAGGCATGCTCTCGGAACCACGCTCAGGACGACTGGCCGCATGGGGAAACGCCCTTTTGGCCGGACTTGTTTCGCCGGATGACGCGGTCCTCGCCATCGTCGGGGAGGACGCGGTGCACCGGGTCGAGGGGCTGCCGGGCGAGGTGGGGCCCGTCGGTCTCACGCTCGCGATCGGCCGGCTGCGCGCGCTCGGGGTGACCGGGCTGCGGGTCGCGCTGCCCGCGCCGGGGCACCCGCTCGGGCTCAGCGGACCGCCGGACTTCAACGCACGCGCCCTCGACGCCGAGGAGGCCGTCGTCTGCCACGGGGTGACGCTCGGGTTCGTCCCCGAGGTGTACGAGGCCGGGCCCGACGGCGATGTGCACGTCGAGGTCGTCTGGCACTGCCTCCCCGTTCGGGAGGCGCCGCCGGCCGATGTGCCGTCCCTCGGGGAGGCCGAGCGGGAGCTGGCGGAGGCGTTGCGGGATGCGACGGAGCTGTTGTCGCGGCTGGATGTGGCGGGGTCGGGGCCGGTTGCCGAGGCGGCGGTCGGGGCGTACCGGGCTCGGGCGGAGCGAGGGCGGGAGGTGCTTGCTCCGGGGTACCCGCCGCGTGCGGTACGGGTGTTGGAGCTTGCCCAGCGGGTGGGCCTGCTGATTTCCGTCGCGCAGGAGAACGGGCATGGCGGGGCGGTGAGTGCGTCGGAGATGGCGGCTCGGGCGGAGGCGTTGCGGCCGGTGGAGCGGACGGGGCGGCGGGCGCAGGTGGCTGCGTACAACGCGTTTGTGGAGGAGCGGGAGCGGGGGGTTCGCTGACAGTGGCGGGCCCGGCAGGGTTTTCGCCCCCTCCGCCCCTACCCGTCCCTTGTTCCTGGGCTGCCGCCCCCCGATCCCCGCTGTCGCGCTGAACGCACTCGTCCTCGAACGACGGACAGGCTGAAAGCGACAAGAGCCCCGCCGACCACTCTCGGTCGCGGGGCTCTTCCCTGATGGGGCGGACGTCAGTCGTTCACGCCCGTGTTGCCGAACGCCGGGTTCAGCAGGCCGATGACGTTCACGCTGTTGCCGACCGCGTTCACGGGGATGTGGATCGGGGCCTGGACGGCGTTGCCCGAGACGACGCCCGGCGACTTCACGGCCGCGGCCTCGGCACCCGAGTCGGCGACAGCGGCACCGGCGGAGGCGCCGGCGGCGATACCGGCAACGGTGAGGGCCACGGCGGCCTTCTTGGTGATGTTCATGAGAAGCGTTCCTCCTGCGTTTGCGGATCCGACCCGGCCGCGGGTCGTACGTTGACCAACGCCGGAAACGCCCCTTATGGCACGGGGGACTTCACTGAACTGCCCATTCGGTCCATTGAGCCGACGAGCGGACAACCTGACCGGCCTCCCGGGGGCACCCGGGAGGCCGGTGGTCATGATCGGTCCGGTACGGACCTCAGCGGTTGAGGCCGAGGTTGCCGAAGGCCGGGTTGAGAACGCCGATGACGTTCACGCTGTTGCCGACCGCGTTCACCGGGATGTGGATCGGGGCCTGGACGGCGTTGCCCGAGATGACGCCCGGCGAGCCCACGGCCTTGCCGTCCGCGTGCGAGCCACCGTCCGTGGCGGAGGCGAAACCGGCACCGGCGGCAACGAGGCCACCCGCCACCATCGTGACAGCGGCGGCCTTCTTCAGGTTCTTCACTTCTAAGCCCTCCTAGCGATCACTGCGGCAAGTCCCGCAGCACGCACTGGAGAACGGCCGAGATCCACAGAGGTTGCGCCATCTGGGGGACATACACACGACGGTATGAATCTCAGCCCGGAACGGAACCCTCCGAATTGCCGGTCACCCGGCCGCACCGTTCCGTACGGCCCACAGCGCGGCCTGGGTGCGGTCGGCGAGGTCGAGTTTCATCAGGATGTTCGAGACGTGCGTCTTGACGGTCTTCTCGGAGAGGACGAGCGCGCGGGCGATCTCGCGGTTGGAGCGGCCGTCCGCGATCAGGCCGAGCACCTCGCGCTCCCGCTCGGTGAGTGAACCGCCTCTCCCCTGGCCCGAGTTGACAGCCTCCTGCGACAGCAGGACGCCTGCCACCTCGGGCTGGAGCAGGATGTGCCCGGCGTGCACGGAGCGGATGGCGCCGGCGAGCGCGTCGGGGTCGACGTCCTTGTACACATACCCGGCGGCGCCCGCGCGCAGGGCCGGGACGACCGTGCGCTTCTCGGTGAAGCTGGTGACGATCAACACCCGAGCGGGGTTGGTGAGTTCACGGAGCTTGCGCAGCGCGTCGATACCGTCCATGCCCGGCATCCTGACGTCCATCAGGACGACGTCGGGCTTCAACTCCTCGGCGCGGGCAACTCCTTCGGCGCCGTCGGAGGCCTCTCCCACCACCTCGATGTCGTCCTGAATCTCCAGAAAGGTGCGCAGGCCCCGGCGGACCACTTGGTGGTCGTCGACGAGCAGCACCTTGATTGCGTCAGCCACCAGGAACCTCCATCTCGATCGTGGTGCCCTTGCCGGGCGCCGATTTCACGGTGAGCGTGCCGCCGACCCCGCTCGACCGGTCACGCATGGACACCAGGCCCAGGTGGCGTCCCGCACTGCGTATCGCGGTCGGCTCGAAGCCGCTGCCGTCGTCGGTGACGCGCAGGACGGCGCCCTGTCCGTCCCGCTCAAGGGTGACGTCCACCTGAGCCGCGCCGGAGTGCCGCAGCGCGTTGTGCAGGGCTTCCTGGGCGACACGCAGCACGGCCTCCTCCTGGGAGGCGGGCAGCGCTCGTACACCGCAGCTGCTGAAGGTCACGCGCGCGGAGTGGGCGCGGTCGAGGACCTGGATGTGGGTGCGCAGGGTGGCGACCAGTCCGTCCTCGTCCAGGGCGGCCGGGCGCAACTCGACGACGGCGGCGCGCAGTTCGTCGGCCGCCTCCGCGGCGAGGGCGGCCACCTGCTGGAGTTCGCCCTTGGCGCGCGAGGGGTCGCGGTCGACGAGGGCCGCGGCGGCCTGTGCGGTGAGGCGCAGGGAGAAGAGCTTCTGGCTGACGGCGTCGTGGAGTTCGTGGGCGAGCCGGGAACGCTCCTCGGTGATGGTGAGCTCGCGGCTGCGCTCGTAGAGGCGGGCGTTCGTCAGGGCGATCGCCGCGTGCTGGGCGAGGATCGTCAGGAGTTCCTCGTCGTCCTCAGTGAAGCCGCAACTGCCGTCCCGTTTCGGGCTTTCGGGGTCTGGGGGATGTCCCCCGGAAGGACGCAGCTTGTTGGCGAGGAACAAGGCGCCGATGACCTCGTCCCCGTCGCGGATCGGCAGGCCCAGGAAGTCGGACATGTCGGGGTGGGCGCCGGGCCAGCCCTCGAAGCGGGGATCCTTGCGGACATCGGCGAGACGCTCGGGGCGGGCCTCGTGGAGCATCGCGGCGAGGATGCCGTGCTGGCGCGGGAGCGGGCCGATGGCCTTCCACTGGGCGTCGCTGATGCCGTCGACGACGAACTGGGCGAAGCCTCCGTGGTCGTCCGGGACCCCGAGCGCCGCGTACTGGGCGTCGAGCAGCTCGCGGGCCGAGGCGACGATCGTCTTGAGGACGTCGCGCACCTCGAGGTGCCTGCTCATGGCCAGCAGCGCGGAACTCACCGCGTACAGACCGGACCGGGGGCCTTGGCTCATGACCCCAACGTACCTGCGGGGTGTGACAACCCGTATCCGCCCTGTGGCCGCCGACGCCTAGGTCGGTGGGCCTAGGGCAAAGGGCCCCTGATCTTCGCGACCCCTGCACGAGGCGGCGGGGGTGGCCGGGTTCCTACGTTGAGGACACCGCCGAGGGAAGGCGGTCGAGGACGAGGGGACGTGGGTGGAATGCCGGTAGCGATCATCACGGGGGCTTCGAAGGGGTTGGGGCGGGCTCTCGGCGCGGCCCTGGCCGAGCGCGGCTGGGATCTGGTGCTGGACGCCAGGACGGCGGGGGTGCTGGAGGAGACGGCGGTGGCGCTGTCCGTATACGGGACGCGGGTGGAGGCGCTGCCCGGGGATGTCACGGATGCCGGGCACCGCGCCGAGCTGGTGGCGGCGGCCCGGGAGCTCGGGGGCGTCGACCTTCTGGTGAACAACGCGAGCGCGCTGGGCGCCGAACCGCTCGTACGTCTGGAGGGGCTGTCCCTGGACGGCCTGCGGCGGGCCCTGGAGGTCAACGTGGTCGCCGCGCTGGGCCTCATCCAGGAGGCGCTGCCGCTGCTGCGGGCCGCGCGGGAGGGCTCCGTCATCGACATCAGCTCGGACGCTGCTGCCGAGGCCTACGAGACATGGGGCGGGTACGGGGCGTCGAAGGCCGCGCTCGATCATCTTTCGGCGGTGCTCGCCGAGGAGGAGCCCGGGCTGCGGGTCTGGGCGGTCGACCCCGGCGACATGGGCACGGACCTGTACGCGGCGGCCGTACCGGACGACGACGATCCGCGGCCGGCGCCGGCCAGTGTCGTTCCGGCCTTTCTGCGGTTGCTGGACCGGCGTCCGGCCAGTGGTCGTTACGGTGCTCCCGCTCTGCTGGAGACGCGATGACGACCACGACGGGGGTTCTCTCGGCGCGGGTGCCGGTAGAGCAGCGGGGGCCGGGGCTGGACCGGGATGCGGTGCGGCTGCTCGTCTCGCGGGGCACCGAGGTCTCGCACCACGAGTTCGTGGAGCTGCCGGGGCAGCTGCGGGCCGGGGACCTGCTCGTCGTCAACACCTCTGCGACGCTGGCCGCCGCCGTCGACGGGAACATCGGGCACGCGCGCGTGGTGGTGCATTTCTCCACGCGCGGTGATGACGGGCGGTGGGCCGTCGAGCTGCGGGATCCCGACGGAAGGGGCACCACGCGTGCGCGTGCAGGCGGTCCGGCAGGAACGCGGGTGCGCCTCCCCGGGGGCGTACGCCTCGTACTGGAGGAGCCGCTGACCGCGCGCAGCCCGCGGCTGTGGTGGGGGCGGGTGTCGGACGCGGACGTCCTTGGGCTGCTGCGGCGGCACGGGCGTCCTATTCGCTACTCCTATACGGAGAGGGACCAGCCGCTGTCGGTCTACCAGACGGTGTTCGCGCTGCCTTCCGGCGACGGCGCGGGCAGTGCGGAGATGCCGAGTGCCGCGCGGCCCTTCACTCCGCGTCTGGTGGCGGAGCTGGTGAGCCGGGGCGTGCAGTTCGCGCCGATCACGCTGCACACCGGGGTGGCGTCGGCCGAGTCGCACGAGCCGCCGTATCCGGAGAGATACGAGGTGCCGGCGGCGTCAGCCCGGCTGATCAACGCGGCGAAGGCGGGGGACGGCCGGGTCGTCGCGGTCGGCACGACGGCCGTACGCGCCGTCGAGTCCGCGGCGGACGCCGACGGGGTGGTCCTGGCGCGGAAGGGCTGGACGGACCTCGTGGTGACCCCGGAGAGGGGCGTGCGAGTCGTCGACGGGCTGCTGACGGGGCTGCACGAGCCGGAGGCCTCGCATCTGCTGATGCTGGAGGCGATCGCGGGAAGGGCTGCCGTGGACCGCAGCTACGACGCGGCGCTGAGCGGGCTCTACCTCTGGCACGAGTTCGGGGACGTGCACCTCATCCTTCCGGAGGGGAACCCTCACTCTGGGCATTGCTCCAGCAACTAATGGTGAGACCGGTGGGTGGCCGGTGTGACCCCGAGCATAGGGCGCACATCACGTACGAAGGGGCATAGGAGATAAAGGGGACCTGTGTGAGCGGGAAAGGCATGACAGTCTGTCCTGTTTTGCCCTTCCTGGGTCCACTATCGGGCTTCGTACGTCACACCTTTGCCACATGTTTTTGCGGCCGCTAAGAATGGCCTCCGTCGCTCAGCACCGCGGGTTCCACCCCGCGGCGTTTGTTCCGGAAAACACTCTGTCCCCACCCGGACCGGGAGCGACCTCCGCGCTATTCGAAGAGGTCCATCAGTCATGCCCAAGAACATCGCCACTCCTGGTCATAGTCCCAAGCTGACCAAGGCCCACAAGCTGTCGATCGCCGGTGTCGCGACCCTCGGTGCCGCCGCCCTGGCGTTCTCGCTGGTGCCGGGCAACGCCGGGACCACCACGAGCGACGCCGCCGTCTCCTCGGCCCACGTCGCCTACAGCGACCAGCAGATCCAGGACGTGAAGGGCAGCGTCACCGACCAGCTGGCCGGCGCCGACCTGAAGACGCAGGACATCGCGGCGAAGCAGAAGGCGGCCGCCGACGCCGCCAAGAAGAAGGCCGCTGACGCCGCGGCCAAGAAGAAGGCTGCCGCCGAGGCCGCCGCCAAGAAGAAGGCCGCGGACGCACGCACGAAGGAGCAGGCCGCGAGCCGCTCCGCCGCGCGCCCTCAGATCGAGACCGTCGCCGTGAAGACGTACGCCAACAACCTCGACGGCTGGATCCGCCAGTCCCTCGACATCATGGCGAAGAACGGCATACCCGGTACGTACAACGGGCTGTACCGCAACATCATGCGGGAGTCGACGGGCAACCCGAACGCCATCAACGGCTGGGACATCAACGCCCAGAACGGCACCCCGTCGATCGGCCTGCTCCAGGTCATCCAGCCGACGTTCAACGCCTACCACGTGGCCGGCACGTCGACGAGCATCTACAACCCGGTCGCCAACATCACGGCCGCCGCCAACTACGCGGCCGACAAGTACGGTTCGATCGACAACGTCAACGGCGCGTACTGAGGCCGGGCGCGGAGCTCTGACACGTACGCCGAAGGGCGGCGCCCCTGCTGGGGAGCCGCCCTTCAGTCGTGCCCGCGGTGCTTACTTGCGCATGACCTCGGGCTCGTGGCGACGCAGGAAGCGGGCCACGAGGAAGCCGCAGACCACGGCGAGCGCGATGAGGGCGACCATGTCGAGGGTCCACGTGGCCATGGTGTGGTCCCACAGCGGGTCCGTGTTGGTCAGGTCGTCCTTGTTCGGGCTGAGCACGTTGAAGTCCAGCGTGGCGCCCGCCGCGGCCACCGCCCAGCGCGACGGCATCAGGTAGGAGAACTGGTTGACGCCGATCGCGCCGTTCAGGGCGAACAGGCAGCCCGTGAACACGACCTGGACGATCGCGAACATGACGAGCAGCGGCATGGTCTTCTCGGCCGTCTTCACCAGCGAGGAGATGACCAGGCCGAACATCATCGAGGCGAAGCCCAGCGCCATGATCGGGATGGTGAGTTCCAGCTTTGTCATGCTGCCGAGGAACAGACCCTCCTTCGGGACCTCACGGGTGGCGAAACCGATGGCTCCGACCAGACCGCCCTGCAGGATGGTGACCACCCCGAGCACGATCACCTTGGACATCAGGTACGCCGAGCGGGACAGGCCGGTCGCGCGCTCCCGCTCGTAGATCACCCGTTCCTTGATGAGCTCTCGGACGGAGTTGGCCGCACCCGCGAAGCAGGCGCCGACAGCGAGGATCAGCAGGACCGTCTGGGCCGTGGCGTTCCCCTGGTTGGCCCCGGACGCATTGAACCGGGGCAACAGGTTGTCGCCCTGGTCGATGAGAATGCTGACCGAGCCGAGAACCAGCGGCAGGATCACCGTCAGCGCCAGGAATCCCTTGTCCGACGCGATCACCGATACATAACGTCTGATCAGCGTGGACAGCTGGGACAGCCAGCCCTGCGGCTTCGGCGGCCGCATCGACTGCGGCGGCGGCATGTGCACCGACTGCGCGGCGACGGCGTCGATGTCCGCCGCGTACATCTGGTAGTGCTGCGAGCCCTTCCAGCGGCCCGCCCAGTCGTAGTCGCGGTAGTTCTCGAAGGAGGAGAAGACGTCGGCCCAGGTCTCGTAGCCGAAGAAGTTGAGGGCCTCCTCGGGCGGACCGAAGTACGCGACCGCACCGCCGGGAGCCATCACCAGGAGCTTGTCGCAGATGGCGAGTTCGGCCACGGAGTGCGTGACGACCAGGACCGTACGGCCGTCGTCGGCGAGGCCGCGCAGGAGCTGCATGACGTCGCGGTCCATGCCCGGGTCGAGGCCGGAGGTCGGCTCGTCCAGGAAGATCAGCGACGGCTTGGTGAGCAGCTCCAGGGCCACGGAGACACGCTTGCGCTGACCTCCGGAGAGAGAGGTGACCTTCTTCTCCTTGTGGATGTCCAGCTTCAGCTCGCGCAGCACCTCGTCTATACGGGCGTTGCGCTCCTGCCCCGTGGTGTCGGCGGGGAATCTGAGCTTGGCCGCGTACTTGAGGGCCTTCTTGACGGTCAGTTCCTTGTGCAGGATGTCGTCCTGCGGGACCAGACCGATGCGCTGGCGCAGCTCGGCGAACTGCTTGTACAGGTTCCGGTTGTCGTAGAGAACATCGCCCTCGTTGGCGGGGCGATAGCCCGTGAGCGCCTTCAGGAGAGTCGACTTGCCGGAGCCCGAGGGGCCGATGACCGCCACGAGCGACTTCTCGGGTACGCCGAAGGAGACGTCCTTGAGGATCTGCTTGCCGCCGTCGACCGTCACCGTCAGGTGGCGGGCCGAGAAGGAGACCTCACCGGTGTCGACGAACTCCTCGAGGCGGTCGCCGACGAGGCGGAACGTCGAGTGGCCGACGCCCACGATGTCGTTCGGGCCGAGCAGCACCGTGCCGCCCTTGGCGATCGGCATACCGTTGACGTAGGTGCCGTTGTGCGAACCGAGGTCGCGGATCTCGAAGCGGCCGTCCGGCGTCGCGTGGAACTCCGCGTGGTTGCGCGAGACCTGCAGGTCCGAGACCACGAGCTCGTTCTCCAGGGCGCGGCCGATACGCATCACGCGGCCGAGCGAGAACTGGTGGAACGTGGTCGGGCTGCGGTCGCCGTAGACCGGTGGCGCCCCCGCGCCCTCACCGGGCCCCTGCTGCGGCGGGATGTTCGCGGCCTGCTGCGGCCGCTGCCAGCCCTGCTCCGGAGCCTGTTGCGGTGGTGCCTGCTGAGCCCAGCCGGGGTTCGCGCCCTGCGCGGCGAACGGCTGCCGCTGCGGCTGTGCGACGGCTGCCGCGGCGCCGGAGAGGTTCAGACGCGGTCCGTCGGTCGCGTTGCCGAGGTGCACGGCCGAGCCGGGGCCGATCTCCATCTGGTGGATCCGCTGCCCCTGCACGAACGTGCCGTTGGTGCTGCCGTGGTCCTCCAGGACCCAGCTACGGCCGTCCCAGCTGATCGTGCCGTGCCGCCAGGACACCCTGGCGTCATCGAGCACGATGTCCCCCTGCGGATCACGTCCGAGGGTGTATGGCCTGGACGCATCGAGCGTCCAGGTCCGTCCGTTCAATTCCAGTACAAGTTCCGGCACTCCATGCCCCACTGAGTTGTCCCCCGAAGTTGCCCCATCACAGGGAGTCTAGGGATGTCGAACATCCTGGGGAACTATTTCAGTTGGAGCCCCCTGACCGAAAGTCGGGCCCGGTGAAGGGTGTGTACGGGCGGGTTGCCCGTTTCCGTTGACGGGGTTGAAACCGGCCCGGAGAGTGGTAATCCCACGCGAGGGGGACATGCGCGGTGGTTCGCCGCGGCGCGGATCGGGGGGCTGATGATGAACATCGAGACCACTGAGTACGGCAGGGGGGTGCCGTGGGGAGACGTACTGCTGTCCGCGGTCGCCGCTGTGAGCTGGGCACTGATCGGAATGGCGGGCACGGCCGCGCTGGGTCTGCATCTGCTCGGCGCGGACGCGGCGGGCTCCCTGGGACCGATGACCGCGGCGGTTGTGGCACTGGGGGCGGGTGGTTCCGTCACCCCGTCCGGTGATGTGTCCGCCTTCGGCCTGAAAGGAGCGGAGGCCACCACAGCCATACAGATCACGCCACTGGGGGTGGGCCTCGTGGGCGCGCTCCTGCTGTCGTGGTTCTTCCTACGCTCCTTGCGCGCAGCGGGAGCTGTGATCGCGCCGTCCGAACTCCTCGCGCGCACGGGCTCGGTGATCGTCCTCTTCGTGGCGATGCTGGGCGGGCTCGCCTGGGCCGGCCACGACATCATCACCATCGACGGAAGCGAACTCGGTCTCGACAAGGTGCCGGGCGCCGACGGCCTTGGCGGCATCACGGACCAACTCCCCGGCGGGCTCGGGGACATCGGGGACATCGGTGGGCTGCTGCCCGGCCAGATCGGCGACCTCGTGGACGCGCAGGCGGCCGTGGGCTTCACCGTCGACACCGTGCCGACGCTGCTCGGCGGCGCCGCCTGGGCTGCCGGGATCCTGCTGATCGCACTGCTCGCCTCCCGTCGTACACCGCTGCCGCGCGGCTGGGACGCCGTGCACCGGGTGGTGCGGCCGACCGCGTCCGCGCTGGTCACGGTATTGCTGGTGGCGGTCCTGGCAGGGTTCGCGGCGGCGGCGTACGCGGCGATCGGCGACGACAACCCCAAGCGGATCGCGGGCGCTGCCCTGCTCGGCGCACCCAACGGCGTCTGGCTCGGCATCCCCGTCGGCCTCCTCGTCCCCGTCGACGGTCAGGCCACGGGCGAACTCGCCAAGCTGCTGCCGGACCCGATGGACGAGCTGCTCAACATCAGCTCCGACCAGCCGATCACCCTGGGCCGTCTCGCCGAACTGGATGGCCGGGTCTGGCTGTTGGGCGTCGCGGCCGCGATGACGATGCTGTTCGCGGGCGTCCTGGCCGCCGCACGTACGCCATTTGTACGGGCACGGGATGCCGCCGTCGCCGGGGGGCCGGGTGGCACAGATGTACGGGGGCAGGGTGCCCTCGGCTTCGCGGGGCGCTGCGCTCTTCGGCTCGGGATCGTGACGGCACTGGCACTGCCGCTGCTGGGGTGGCTGACGGAGGTGTCCGTGGACGCCTCACTGTCGGTGCTCGGCTTCGACGCGTTCGGTGCGGGGATCGAACTCCATGGGCAACCTGGCATGGCGCTGCTGCTCGGCGCCCTGTGGGGTGCGGGCGCGGGCGGGGCCGGCGCGCTGCTGGCGTACGCGAGCGGGGCCGCGGGGCGCCGGGCGGCGCCGCTGGCCCGGGGTGGCGGCACGGCTCCGGTTGCTCAGGGGTCCGCGGAACTCCCCCGGCAGCCGGGACCGTACAGCCCGAGTACGCCACACCGGGCGCCGAACCCCGACACCAATCCGTATCTGCGCCTGCCCGACGAACTGCGCGAGCTCGACGACCGCCGACCCGAGGACAGCCGACCCGAGGACAGCCGGCCTGCCGAGCGGGCGCGGCCGCCCGATGTGTACGGCGCGCCGACGGTGATCGGGCCGTACACACCGCCACCCGTGCCGTCCAGGCGACGGTCGCCGTCGCGGAGCACCCCTCCTCCTCCACCGCCCCCACCCCCGCCCGAGGAGGGGCCGCCGCCACCGGGGAACTCTCGGCGCCGGGACTGACTCCGGACCGGACTCGACCGGCGTGGGGTGCGGGTGGGCTGTTCGCTGCCCGGAGTGAGCCTCACTACCGGGACATGCCCACGCCACGAACCGGACACCCAGTGTTTCCCGTCCGCAGGGCGGACCTCAGGGGCGGAAGGCACGGGGTGCCAGATACGGTGGATACCACCATGAGCGCATCACAGACCTCTGATGTCCCCACCCTTCTCGTCAAGATCTTCGGCAAGGACCGGCCGGGCATCACGGCCGGGCTCTTCGACACTCTCGCCGCCTTCTCCGTCGACGTGGTCGACATCGAGCAGGTCGTCACCCGTGGCCGGATGGTGCTGTGCGCGCTCGTGACCGAGCCGCCCGGCGGGCTCGAAGGTGATCTGCGGGCGACCGTCCACAGCTGGGCGGAGTCGATGAAGATGCAGGCGGAGATCATCTCCGGCCTCGGTGACAACCGGCCGCGCGGACTCGGGCGCTCGCTCGTCACCGTGCTCGGGCACCCGCTCACGGCGGAGTCGACGGCCGCGATCGCCGCGCGGATCACGAAGGCCGGCGGCAACATCGACCGGATCTTCCGGCTCGCCAAGTACCCCGTGACAGCGGTCGAGTTCGCCGTGTCCGGTACGGCCACCGAGACGCTGCGCACCGCTCTGGCACCCGAGGCCGCGGGGCTCGGCGTCGACATCGCGGTGGTCGCGGCCGGGCTGCACCGCAGGGCCCAGCGCCTGGTCGTGATGGATGTGGACTCGACGCTCATCCAGGACGAGGTGATCGAGCTCTTCGCCGCGCATGCCGGGTGCGAGAAGGAGGTCGCCGAGGTGACGGCGGCCGCGATGCGCGGCGAACTGGACTTCGAGCAGTCGCTGCACGCGCGTGTGGCACTGCTGAAGGGGCTGGACGCCTCGGTGGTGAGCAAGGTGCGCAACGAGGTGCGGCTGACGCCGGGCGCGCGCACGCTGATCCGCACGCTGAAGCGGCTCGGCTTCCAAGTCGGCGTCGTCTCCGGCGGGTTCACACAGGTGACCGATGACCTCAAGGAGCGGCTCGGGCTGGACTTCGCGCAGGCCAACACCCTGGAGATCGCCGACGGGAAACTGACCGGCAGGGTCACCGGCGAGATCGTGGACCGTGCGGGCAAGGCGCGGCTGCTGCGCCGGTTCGCCGCCGAGGCGGGTGTGCCGCTCGCCCAGACGGTGGCGATCGGCGACGGCGCCAACGACCTCGACATGCTCAACGCGGCCGGTCTCGGCGTCGCGTTCAACGCCAAGCCGGTCGTACGCGAAGCCGCGCACACCGCCGTGAACTTCCCCTTCCTGGACACCGTTCTCTATCTGCTGGGTATCACGCGCGAAGAGGTCGAGGCGGCGGACATGCATCTGGACGACCACTGAACCCAAGAGTCACCGCGCCCAAGATCTACTGAGCTACTGAGCTACTGAGCTACTGAGCTCAGGATGCTCGCGACGGGGCCCGGCACCGTCACGGGACGCTGTTGGTTAATCCCGGGCCCTGATACTTCGCCCCGTCGTCATGCGGCGG
>NZ_JBHXMF010000103.1:0-19049 GCF_042721055.1 Streptomyces sp. NPDC058470 | reverse complement strand
GCGGCACACCGCTCTCCCGATCCGCTGTCCCGGTCCGGACGGGTTCGGTCAGAGGTGGGGGAAGATCTCGGTGTACCCGACGCCGGTCACCGGCGAGCCGCCGATGTTGCCGCTCACGGATACGGAGCCTTCCCAGTAGGCGAGGCCCTGGGTGGACAGGAGGTCGACCTCCTGATTGACCAGGTTCGGTGTGACGGTCAAGCTCCCGCCCGGCACGGTGACCTGCCATCCCGAGCTGTACGTGATGCCCGACGTGGGGCTGGTCCATGAGCCCGTGGCCGTGTCACTGAGCTTGGCCGGGTCCAGGTTCGTGGTCCTGCCGAAGGAGTCGACCAGGGTGCCGATGGTCTCGACGATCGCCCCGTCCCGGTCGCGGATGAAGTACAGCATGTACTGCTTCCCGTTGGTCAGCTGGACGCTGAACCAGTCCCAGCCGGCGCCGGTTTCGAAGTCGAACGCACCCCACTGGTGGTCCGACCACGACAGCCCGGTGACCTTCACCGGAACGCCGTGGTCGACGATCGTCCCGCTGGCGAGCAGGGACGTCCATGAGTAGTACTTCGACGTGCCAAGGGGCCCGTACGGGATGGTGCCGCTGTCGCCGTGCAAGGCGGCCGGCTTCGTGGTCTGGAGCTGGAGGTCCAGCGCGTAGTCGGGCAGGGCGGCATGCAGCTTGCTCTTGCCGGATCCTCCGCTCATCGTCCATTCGCCGGTGTGCAGCGAGAAGGTGCCGGGCGTACTGGGGACCGGATAGGAGTCCTGCCGGCCGTCGTACTGGAACGTGCCCCGGGTGAGATCGGTGATGGCGAAGTGCCCGAAGTACACGGGCACCGGCGCCAGTTCGAGGAACTGGAAGACCACCTGCTCGAATCCGTAGCAGTGCACGCGTCCGGCCGGGTCCACGCCCGAGAGATGCCCGACGTAGTACCACCACTCGTCCGGATCCTGGTGGGGAGCCTCGTCCTTGGGGATCTGGACGCTGCTCACTCGGTCCCGCGTCGCAGTGGACGATGCGGACGCCTGACCCGGCGCGCTCGAGCTCGTGCAGGTGCTCGCGGTTCCAGTGCTGTCGGTCGCGGCCTGCACCGGCCCGGTCGCGGTGACCTGCAAGGCCAGAGCGACCACCGCACAGACCGCGAGCCACGGTGTAGCAAGACGAGCACGTACTCCCATGGGTTGCCACCCTCCGGAATCGGATACAGTGAACCCAGAGCGGGAACACTGTTGCCATGGACATTAAGAGTGACCCAAGACCCGGTCAACCCTTCGCGCACGCCCAACTGGAAGTGGGAAATCCACCCAAATGAGAAGCGGGAAAAGGGGTTTGCGGGCGACCGCGTCGGCCTCGGGGACCATGATCAGGACCAGACACATGTCCCGCCATGGGTACATTGTTCCTGTGACAGGAACACAAGCGCATGAGACGGGCGATGACTGGCAGGACCTGAGGGCCCCGGGCTCGCCGGCCTGGTGGGCCGCCCGCCAGGGCAGGGAGGAGCCGTCCCGACGCCCGCCCATCACGCTGGACCGCATCGTCGCCGGTGCCCTCGCGTTCATCGACCGCGAGGGACTGGCCGCACTGAGCATGCGGAACCTGGCAGCCGAACTGCAGACGGGCACGACCACGCTCTACCGGTACGTCGCCGGCAAGGACGAGGTGCTGGTGCTGGTCGCCGACGCGGTGCTGGGCGAGGCACAGCTCCTCCGCCCCGTGGACGGGCTGGGGTGGCGCGGGGTCCTGGAGGAACTGGCCCGCTCCATGCGGAGGGTGCTGAGCGCCCACCCGAGCGTCGCCACCCTGCTCGCCACCGCGATCCCGGTCGGCCCGAATTCGCTGCGCGCCAGGGAACTGGCCCTCGGCGTCCTGCGCGAGCGCGGCTTCGACCAGGCTCTGGCGGCCGACGTCTACACCGCGCTGGCCCATCAGGTGTTCGCCTCGGTCCTACAGGAATCGACCGACGACTTCCGCACCGGGGGCCTGGGGGCTTCGAAGAGCCTGACGCTGCGCGACTTCTACCGCTCGTTGCCCCCCGAGCAGTTCCCGCAACTGGTGGAGCTCGCCGACGCGCTGACATCACGTACCGGCACCGAGGAGTTCGAGTTCGGACTGCAGTGCTTCCTGGACGGCGTCGAGCTGCGGCTGCGGCGGGCCGCCGAACCGGAGAACTGATCGCCACCACCGAACAGTTCATCGCTCGTCCTTGTCCGAGGCGTCGGGACGCGCCGAGATCGTCAGGACGCGCCGAGATAGAGACGTCCGACCTCGGGGCTGTCGAGGAGCTGGTCGGCGGGAGCGGCCAGTCGGATGACACCGGCCTCCAGTACGGCTCCGTTCTGGGCGACGGCCAGCCCTGAACGCGCGTTCTGCTCGACGAGCAGGATGGTCCGCCCGTCGCGGCGGAGCTCGTCGAGGATCCCGAAGACCAACCTGCGTGCCCGCGGTTCCAGGCCGATCGACGGCTCGTCGAAGCAGAGAACGGGAGGGTCGAGCATCATGCTCCGGGCGATCTCCACGGTCTTCTGCTCGCCGCCGGACAGGGAGCCCGCCAGATCGTGACGGCGTCGGGCGACGATCGGGAAACGCTGCACGATCTCGGTGGCCCGCCGCGCGACGGCGTCGCGGTCGTGGTTGATGTACGCGCCCATGAGGACGTTGTCCCAGACCGACATGGCCGGAAAGAGGCTGCGTTCCTGGGGCACGTGGGCGACGCCGTGACCGAGCATGGCCGAGGGCGAGCAGCCGGTGACCTTCCGCCCGGCGAGCATGACGTGACCGGCCCGCGGGGCGAGCAGGCCGCTGATGACCCGCAGGACCGTCGACTTGCCGGAGCCGTTCGGCCCGATGAGGCAGGTGATCCGGCCCGCGGGCACGTCGAGGTCGAGACCGCGCAGGATGTCACCCTGGCCATAGCCGGCGACGATGCCGTGCAGCTCCAGCCCTGCGTCCATGGGTCAGTCTCCTAGGTAGGCGTCAAGGACACGGGGGTCGTTCTGGACCTTCTCCGCGGTCGCACATGCGAGGGGGCGGCCGCGGTCCAGCACGATGACGGGATCGCACAGCCGCATCACGAACCGCATCTCGTGCTCCACGATCAGGAAGGTGACGCCCTGGGCGTGCCGTCGGCGGATGTGCTGCTCCATCGCCTCGACCATGACCGGGTTGACCCCGGCGGTGGGTTCGTCGAGCAGGACGAGGAGCGGCTCGGCCATGAGCACGCCCGCGAACTCGAGCAGTTTGCGTTGTCCGTACGACAGCTGCGCGGCGGGCCTGTCGGCATGGGCCGCCAGGCCGAACTCGTCGAGAAGCTCCTCGGCACGCAGCCGGTCCCGGCCGGGCACGCGGCGGCGGAGCAGGGCGTGCCAGGGTTGGCTGCGGCTGAGCACGATGTTCTCCAGCACCGAAAGGCCGGGAAAGACCCGCGCCTGCTGGAAGGTGCGGGCGAGGCCGAGCCGCTGCAGACGGCACGGGTCGGGACGGCGAATCGCGCGCCCGCGAAAGGTCAGTCGGCCCGACTCGGCACGCTGGTAGCCGGTGATCACGTTGAACGCCGTTGTCTTTCCGGAGCCGTTGGGTCCGATGAGGGCGCTCACCGACCCTTCGGCGACTTCGAAGCCGCACTCGTCGAGGGCTCGGACTCCTCCGAACGACTTGGTGAGCCCCTCCACCCTGAGCAGCGTGCTCATCCTTGCCCTCCTCGGGTCGAGACGGGGCCCACCGCGGCCCGGTCACGCCGTGCGTGAGCGCGGTACGCCGATCGGAGCCGCCGCAGGTGCCGGGTGGCCGACGGGACGATCCCGTCCGGGAGGAGGTAGATGACCAGGAGGAACAGGGCTGCGTACGCGATGAGGTAGAGCTGGCTCGCCCCGTAGCGGTAGGCGAAGTACTGCTGGGCGGGGACGATCAGAGCCGCGCCGACGACCGGGCCCCACAAGGTGCGCCGCCCACCGAGGAATGCCATGAGGACGGCGCCGAGCGAGAGCAACGGATCGAAGGCGAAAGGCGGATACACGTAGGTGATGTAGTACGCCCACACCGCCCCGAAGCCTGCGGTGAGGCCGGCGCTCAGCGCGAAGGCGACCATCTTGACCAGCTCGGTCTGTACGCCGAGCCCTCGGGCGCGGTCTTCGTCGTCGCGTACGGCATTGAGCGCGAGCCCCAGCTTGCTGGTCCGCACCACCCAGCAGACGGCCACGGTCAGCGCGAGCAGGGCGGCCATCGCGTAGTAGAAGGGCCGCTCGAAGGTGGCCACGCCGAACGGCGCTAACGGCACGGGCAGACCTTCGGAACCCTTCGTCAGACCGCGGACGTTGTAGACCAGCGTCGCGACCATGAACATCACCGTGATGCTCAGCACCGCGAAGGCGGCGGCCCGCGTCCGCAGCAGCAGCCGCGCGACAGGCAGCACCGCCAGCGCGGTGGCGACGACGATGGGGAGGACGAGGAGAAAGGGGCGATAGCCGCTGCCGACGCCGAGATGCGGGGCGGTGATGGCCATCGCATAGGCGCCGATGCCGAAGAAGGCACCGTGGCCGAGGGCGGGGTAGCCGGCGTAACCGCCCAGCAGGTTCCAGGCACAGGCGAGACCCGCGTACATCACCGTGAACACGAGCAGACTGACCTGCCAGTGCCCGGCGAAGACCAGGGGGAGCACGGCGAGGAACACGACGAACGCTGTCGCGTGTGCGGCGCTCGCCGGTTGGATCCGCGGTTCGGTGCTGCGCCGAGCCATCAGGCCGCCCCTCGTAGTCGCTGCCCGAACAGGCCCTGCGGTCGGAAGGTGAGGACGGCGAAGAGGACGACGAGGAAGGAGAAGGAGGACCAGTCCGGTGAGATGTTGACGGCCACGACCGATTCGATGACGCCGAGAATGACCGCGGCCACGATGGTTCCCGGGAAGCTCGCCATTCCGCCGAGCACGCCGATGGCCAGGAGCTTGTTCAACAGGTCGAGTTGGCTGTTGCCGCTGAAGGGAATGACCATGCCGAACACGGCTCCGGCGGCCCCCGCCGCGGCCACTCCCAAGCCCATCGCGATGGCCGAGACCCGTTCCACGTCCACGCCGAGCAGCCGTGCGGCGTCCGGATTCTGGGTGGTGGCCCGCAGTGCCCGGCCGAACTTGGTGTGCTGGCGGATCAGGTGCAGTGCGCCCAGGACCGCCACCGCGAGGAGGAAGGCGAAGAACCGCACCGCCGGGACCTGGTAGCCGAGCACGGTCCAGGAGTCGTTCGCGTACGACGTGGCGATCACCCGGGTGTCGGTCTTGTAGAAGAAGTCCAGCACCCCCTGTATCCCGATGCCCAACGCGAAGAGAACGAGCAGAGAGAGTTCGGCGCCGGATCTGCTGAGCCGCCGCAGCAGGACGATGTGGATGGCGCTGCCGAAGACGAACATCGCCGGCACGAGCACCAGGACCGAGAGGAAGGGGTCGAGCCCGAAGTCCTGGAAGAGCGTGTAGCTGAGGTAGGAGCACATGATCGCGAAGATCGCCTGGGCGAAGTTCACGGTGCGGGTGACCCCGAAGATCATCGCCTGGCCGCCGGCGAGCAGCGCGTAGACGCCGCCGATCAGGATTCCCACGATGGTGGCCTGCACGAACAGATGCACGACTCACCCGCCCCAGGAGGGCTTGGCGATCGGGTCGGCGAGGGCCTCGTCCGTCGGGTACACCGGCGTGAGTCGGCCGTCGATCCACTGCACGACGATGTTCTGGCCCTGGGGAGCTCCGTTCGCGTCCCAGCGGAGGTCGCCCACCAAGGTGGGCCAGGTGCCCTCGTGGAGGGCCGCGATGATGGTCTTGTTGTCGACCTTCTTCTCTCGCTCCGCCACCAGTTCGAGGAGCTGGCCGCAGGCGAACGCCTCGGCCGCGGCGGAGTCGATGTCTTCCGCCTTGCCTCCGTGCTTCTCCGTGTAGGCCTTGATGAAGTCGGGGGTGCCGACCGTCTTGGCGGTCGGGAACCAGTCGCCGGTGCTGAAGATCCCCTCCGCGTTGGCCGCTCCGATCTTCGAGGGGAAGGACGGGGAGTTCGGGCCACCGGTGAAGAACAGGTATTTCGGCGTCCAGCCGGACTGGACCATGCCCTTGACCTCGGCGACGGCGTCGGGGCCGCCGGTCCCCGAGACGATGAGCTCGGGCTTCTCCTCGACGAGCCTGGTCACGACGGGGCTCAGGTCGACGGTTTCGGCCGAATAGGTCTTGGAGTACACCGTCTTGACACCGGCGCGCTCCAGTCGTTCGCGGATCCGCGCGACGATCGGCGAGGTGAACGGGTTGTCGGCCGTCGGGTAGGCACCTGTCTTCGGCCGTCGGTCCGCGGGCAGCGAGAGAATGTACTCGGCGAAGGCATCGCCGGAGTTCACGATCGGCGCGGGCTGGACGAAGAACAGGTTGCGCATTTTCAGGTCGAATACCTGAGGAGCCCCACCTGACGGTTCGATGAACGCGTAGTCGAAACGCTTCGCGACTCCCGCCGCCGGGATGGTGAGCAGGCTGGAGAAGGGGCCGAACACCAAATCGACGCGATCACGGGTGATCAGGTTCTGGTAGTTGGTGACCGCCTGAGTCGGGTTCGACGCATCATCGACGATCTTCAGGCTGACCTTCCGTCCGAGCAGGCCCCCCTTCTCGTTGACCGTGTCGGCCCACAACTCGTAGCCCTTCTTCGCCGGTTCGGCCAGCTCGGCGAAGTCACCCGACAGCGACAGGGACGCCCCGATGACCAACGGCGTGGAGTCGTCCGAACCCTCCCCCTCCGGGGTTGAGTTCGAGCACGCACACACCATCAACAATGCCGCCGTCAAGCACGCCGACAGGGCTCGACCAGGCCTTTTCACAGTTCTCACCATGCTCTGCCCGCCATCTTCCCGGTACACCCCTCCCGGAATGGGAACAGTGTTGCCGTGAAGTTACTGCTGTACCCAAACTCGGTCAAGGTTCTCAACAGCCCTTGAAAGGACGGGTGGTCGGCGGACCCTGGCGCACGTCGGCCACGAGCGGACGGCACTGACGGGTGCGGTCGTCACACTCCGCCGCACGGGGTCAGCGGCCGAGACGGCCACAGGGAACGGGGAGCGCCGGCCCGTCTTCGGCGGTGAATTCTCATTGCGTTCCTGGGATTCTCCTTTGAGTTTGCTGAGAATCCTGCACGGCCCCTTGATGCCCTGGAGCTCCCTAGTAGGTTTCTGTGGTCCCGCTATCCGGTCCAGATCGACCCACCCGACGGAGGAATGTGGCCATGACGCGAATAATCCGCGGCGAAGGCCGGCCCGGACGTCTGGATCACCGGTCGCCAGGGCCGTTTCCCGGCGAGCGATCGCGCGATATCGCCCAGTTCGGCCTCGCGCCGTTGTCCGGGGCCCGTGGCGTCGCTCCCAGGGTCTTCACCATCGGCACGCCCGGTCACAACAATTCGCCTACGCTGTAGGGATGTTCGGTGGTCGACGAAGGTACATGGCGCGGAGACGCAGTTCGCGTGGAAGGCGTGGACGAGCAGCCTCGTCCGGCGCGGTTCCGGCGGCTGAGCTCGCATTCCGACTTCTGGCGATTACACCTCACCCAAAGATATGCATTTCAATTCCGCCGAGCAAATCCTGGGCCGCGGAATCACCATTTCCCATGCGGAGATATTGGCAGCGATAGGCGGCCCCACGTCACTCGGTCATGAGGCTTGCTCAGTCCGTTACTGAATCCATCGCTCAGCCCATGACCAAGTCCATTACACAGTCCGTTCCGAATAAGGAGCACGATGTCCTCCCGCCACTCCAATCGACCTGACGGCGCCGCGTCCCAGGACCCCAAACCTGGCCGCGTGTGGACGCGCCGGACCCTGTTCCGGGGAACCACCGCTGCCGCCGGGCTGGCCACCGTCGGGGGCGCCCCCGCCTACGCGGCGTCGACCAGCACGGAGGTCTCCGGCGCCGAGGCGGCTCCGGCAGGCGTCACACTCAAGGTGCTGGTCAATACGCCGCATCTCGCAACGTACAACAATATCCTGGCCCCCCGTTGGGAGCAGCAGACCGGTGGCACGCTGGTGGCGACGGCGGTCCCGTACGACCAGTTGATCGCCATGCAGATAGAGGACGCGCAGAGCGGGACCGGCGAGTACGACATCTTCGACTACTTCTATTACGGGCTGGGTTCGCTGGTGGAGGCCGACGCTCTGGTCGACATCACCAGCTGGATCGCCCGGCACAAGGAACTCAAGACCCGCGACTACCTGCCGTCCATCTACGACCCCTACACCCTCTACGAGGGCCGGCGCTACGGCCTGCCGTTCGACGGCTGCCAGCACCTCGTCTACTACAACACCGAGCTCTTCGACCGCTACGACCTCCAGCCGCCGACGACCTGGGACGAGTACGACGCCGCGGCGAAGAAGATCACCCAGGGCGGCGGTGGCGAGTACTACGGAGCCGCCGTGCAGGCCCAGCCGGCCGCACTGCTTCTGGGCTGCGCCTTCATCAACCGGCTCGTCGGGTACGGAGGCACCCTCGTCAGCCCCTCCGGCAGGCCGACCCTCACCAGCGACGCCGCGCTGGCCGCCGCCCAGCACCTGATCGACATCAACCAGTACGCGCTGCCCTCACCGCTCACCACCGGATTCTCCACCGCGAACAACGCCTATCTCGCCGGCCAGGTCGCGATGATCGAAACCTGGTCGGGTATGGCCCAGCGTGCCGCCGACCCCGCCCTTTCGAAGATCTCCGACAAGTGGAGCGCGGTCGCCATCCCGGTGGGTGGGAGCAACACGACGCACCGTACGCCGCTCAACAACGGCTACGGGCTCGGCGTGTCGACCGCTTCCAGGCACCAGGCCGAGGCCTTGGCGTTCGCGGCGTGGGCGACGAGCCCTGAGGAGGTGCTCGTACAAGCGACCACGCCGAACAGCGCCATCGACCCCAACCGCACGAGTGTCCTGTACGACCCCTCCTACGCGGCGGCCACTCCGACCGCCTTCGAGCTCATCCGCGACGGCCTGGACGTCCACCCGCCCGTTGCCTGGCCCAAGGACGCCGCCGCTCCGCAGAACCTGCAGCTGCTGTGCGATCAACTCGCCCTGGCCATCACGGGCGAGCAGACGGCCAGGACGGCTCTGCGCAACGCGCAGGCCTCCTGGGAATGGTGAGGTGAGCGTCGGTCGTCCGACGTGAGAGGGGTCTTCACCAGCGTCAGCCGGTGAAGACCCCTCAGTCGTATGCCGGTTCGGTCAGCCGACGCCGATGCCGAACAGGTGCGTGTTCACGCTCTTCGGCAGCGTGACCGACGCGATCCGCTTGCCCTCGGGTGCCTCGAAGGGCTTGGTGGCGAAGACGTACGCGGGACCGGCATGGCCCGGATTGCGGTACTCGGTCTTGGCCACCACGGTGTTGTCGAAGACGGGTTGGGAGCCGCCACCGGGGTACACCCAGTCGCCGAACGACAGGTCGGTCTGCTCCGTACTGCCGTCGGTGAAGGTGACCGTGGCCGTCGTCCGCACGTCCCCGTAGATCGCCGCGCCCACGAACACCAGCCGTTGTGCGTCCGCGAGGTCGACGGTCTGACCGTCCGCGTAGAGGTGGTCGGGGCGGCCGGCCGGGGAGTCCGGCCAGGTGAGGGTGGTGCCCGAAACCTCCACCTGGGCGCCGGGGTTCAGGCCGGCGGCGGCCAGCGCCTGGCGGGAGTAACTGCCGCCGGAGCGGTCGAAGTCACCCTGCGAGGTGTCGGTGTCGCTGGAGACGGCGGTGGCGTTGTAGGCGGCGGGGAAGCTCCCCTCGGCGGCGACCTGGACGTAGACGGTCTGCTTGACCGCCGGGCCGGTGCCGCCGCGCACGGTCACCGGGATCTCGTAGAACCCGTCGGCCGTGGTCGGCCCCGCGGTGGCGGTGAATTCGACGCTGCCGGAGCCGCTGCTCCTGTCGAGCGTCAGCGTCTTCCTCTCCGCGCTCAGGCTCACTCCGTCCGGTGCCTCGGCGGTCACGGTGAGCTTGCGGTCCTGCCCGCTCAGCCGCTGCCCGTCCACGGTGAACGTCCCGGACTCGCCGGGCGCGACGGTGACCTGGTTGGGCGAGGCGCTCGCGAGGAAGGGTTCCTCACCCTCCCGGTACGACGGCGGCGCGGCCTTCGCGGAAGTCGCCCAGGTGGTGTCCGGGGTGTCGCTCAGCTTGAAGTCCAGCCTGGCGCCCTTGCTCACCACGTTCTGCGGCAGATAAGTACGTTCCCAGTTGGAGCCGTTGAGCTTGAGGTCGTGAACGTACTGGGTGTCCGCGGACGCCCCTGGCGCGCGGAGGTCGAGCGTGTGCCTGCCGGGCAGATCGAGCACCGCGCGCTCGAACAGCGGGCTGTGCACGGTGAGATCGGAGGTGCCGGGCGTCGCGGGATACAGGCCCAGGGCGGCCCACACGTACCAGGCCGACTGCGCGCCCAGGTCGTCGTTGCCGGGCTCGCCGTCCGGCGTGGGCCCGAAGAGCGTGGTGGCGACCTTGCGGACCGTCTCCTGCGTCTTCCACGGCTCGCCGAGGTAGTTGTACGCCCACGGCACGGCGAAGTTGGGCTCGTTGCCGGCCCACATGTAGGGCTCGTTGGGGCCGACATTGAGCTTGGTCAGGAAGGTGTCGAGCCGGTCGGCCGCCACCTCACGGCCGCCCATGGCGGTGGTCAGACCGGCCATGTTCTGCGGTACGAGCCAGTTGTACTGGGCGGCGTTCCCCTCGTCGAAGCCGCTCTGTCCGATCCCGGAGGTCGGGGCCTGGAAGGCGGGGCCGTCGGGGAAGAGCCCCTCCTCGGTGCGCGGCTGGAGGTAGTCGGTCGACGCGTTGAAGATGTTCTGCCAGTTCTGGCCGCGCCGAGTGAACTCGGCGGCGGTGTCGTCCTCGCCCACGGCCTCGGCGAGCTGCGCGATGGCGAAGTCGTCGATCGACCACTCCAGGGTGATGGAAGCACCGACGCGCTGGTGGTCGCCGCGCGCGGAGTCGTTGTTGGGCAGATAGCCGAGGTCGACGTAACTCTCGATGCCAGGGCGCTCCTTGTACGCGCCGGGCGTCTCGTCCACCGTCGTCGCACCCTTGACGAGATACTTCAACGCCGTTTCCACGTCGAAGTCACGTGCCCCGTAGGCGTACAACGCGGCCACCAGCGGCACGGAGTTGTCGCCGGTCATCTGGCTGGTGGACTGATTGGCCATCGGCCAGCGGGGCCACCAGCCGCTCTGTTCGGCGTCGTTGACGAGCGACTGCGCCATGTCGCTCGCCTCTTCGGGGAAGAGCATGGCCTGGAGCGGGGCCAGCGAGCGGTAGGTGTCCCAGTCGGAGAAGTTCGCGTACTGCGTGCGGCCCTTGGGCAGCGTGCGGATCTGGTCGTCGAAGCCGATGTAGCGGCCGTCGACGTCGTTGAAGGTGTTCGGGTGCATCAGCGAGTGGTAGAGCGAGGTGTAGAAGGTCTTGAGCTCACCCTCGTCCCGGCCGGCCACCCGCACCTTGCGCAGCGTGTCGGTCCACTGGTCGCGGGTCTGCTGCGCGATCGCGCCGAGGTCCCAACCGGGTATCTCCGCGGCCATGTTGGCCTGCGCCCCGGCCACGCTCACGTAGCTCATGGCCACCTTCGCCTGTACGGTGCGGTCCTCACCGGTCGCCGTGTCGAAGGTCAGATAGGCGCCGGCCCGCTTCGCGTCCACCGTGTCGCTGCCCGGCTGGACCGTCGAACCGTCCCAGGTGCCGTGCGCGGTGAACGGCTGGTCGAAGGTGATCGAGTAGTACAGCGTGTACGTGTTGGACTTGCCGCAGAAGTGCCCGGTCGTGGCGGAGCCCGTGACCTGGTTGTCGCCGACGATCCTCATGTCGGCCGCGTCGTTCCCGCCCAGGCTCGCGCCGCCCTTGACCAGCACCTGGGCGGCGTCCGTGGCCGGGAAGGTGAACGAGGCGAGCCCGGTCCGGGTCGTCGCGGTCAACTCGGCACGTACGTCGGAGTCCTGCAGCGTCACCGCGTAGTAGCCGGGCTCCGCCTCCTCGGTGTCGTGCGCGTACTTCTCGGTGCGGTCCCAGGGCGCGGAGCCGACGTCGCCCACCACGGGCAGGATCGGCACATCGCCGAAGGCGCTGCATCCGACGGAGGCGTGATCGAGGCTGAAGCCGCGGATCCGGTCGTTGTGGTACTGGTACCCGGCATAGCTGTTCTGGGTGTCGGGCGAGAACTGCATCATGCCGAACGGCGCTGCGGGACCGGGGAAGTTGTTGATCTCGCCGAAGGAACTGCCGCTCAGGCCGGTGCCGATGAACGGATCGACATAGTCGGCGGGGTCGTCGACGAGAGCGGCTGCCCCGGCGATTGTCGACAACGTTGTCGGCGCGGCCTCGGCGGCAGTGGCGAGGCTCACGAACAGTGCCGTCGCGGCGGCAACGGCACTGAGGGGGTGGCGGATTCTTCGACGTCTCACGGGGCGGTCTCCGGGGGTGGGGGGCTGCGCGGGGACAGCGCCACTTTCCCGGCGTGATCGTTCCTGAGTCAACCCCTGTGACAGGTGCGACGACGAGGTGACTCGCGCGCATGCCCTGCGCGCAGCCGAGGGGCCGTCGGACCGGAGGCCCGGCGCCGCCCCCCGTTTCCGATCGCAGCTCGCGGCTCCGGTCCGGACGGATCACTCCTCCTTCCTCGCTCCCCCCTGCGGGCTTCCCGGATTTGAATCGACATATAGACAGCCTCCCCGGTCGCCACCTCCCCGTGGAGGGGCGGGACTTGATAAGGCATCAAAGCCCTCCCGAATTGAACCTATTGACGGTCAGTCAAGTGTTCGTACAGTGATACGATCTGCGCACTTGCGGAGTGGGCAGATGGGTGCAAAACGACATCTCCGACTACGGGGACAGTCCGGGCGGTAACTCCGACGTCGGCAGTCCACCGGTCCACCGCATTGACGGAAATTCAGCAGCTGGCCGTCAGTCGCCTGAAGAGAGTCTTATGACGCATTACATACAGAACCCGAAATTCTGGGCTCTCCTTGTCGTCATCCTTGCCGCAATCGCCGTCATTGTTGCCCAACGCAGGGCGGCACGGGATTCGCGGCGGGAGATCGCAGAGCTCAGAGCTCGCCACTCAGAGCTGGAGAAGGATTACTCGCAATCCATTCTGGATTCCCAGGAACAAGCCCAGGAGCAAGCCCAGGAAGAAATCAGAACTGTTCTCAAGTCCGCCATGCGGACACTCCAGGTAACCGCCGCCGAGCAGCAGAAGATCATCTCTCAGCTGCAGGAGAAGTACGGGGATTCCGTAATTCTCCAGGACCTCTTGGAGATCGACCACACGAACTCACAGTTCGGACGGCGCGCCCAGTCCATCGCCGTATTGTGCGGCGGCTGGCTGGGGAACCGGCGTGAGGTCGCCTCGGTCTACGACGTGGTCCGCAGTGCGCAGGGGAGAATCCGCCACTTCCGGCGGGTGGACATTCTCTCGCAGGTCGACTTCGGCGTCACCAGCCGAGCCGTCGAACCCGTGGCACTGGCTCTCGCGGAACTCCTCGACAACGCAACCAGCTACTCCAGCCCGGACACCGTTGTCGAGATCAACATTCGTACCGTGCCCAAGGGGATCTGCATCGTCGTCGACGACGCCGGTGTCGGTATGAACGACGAGGAGAGGGCCAGGGCCACAAAACTCCTGTCGAGTGAGCGGGTTTCGGGTGTTTCAGGACTCGGCAACCCTCCGCAGTTCGGTTTCGCCGTGATCGGCGTGCTCTGCGAGCGCTTCGGCTTCGAGGTGTCCGTGGATTCCTCGTCCCCCTACGGGGGCGTGCGGTCGATTCTCCTGCTGCCGCACGAACTGCTCGCCGGCATGCCGGAGCCGAAGGCCCAGCCGCCCGCCGTCCCCGTTGCCACGGTGTCGGGTCCGATCGGAACCGAACCCACCCTGTCCGTGTCCCCGACCGCAGACGGTCTGCCGAGGCGACGCCGCAAGCGGCCGATGGCCGTCGTGCCGGGCACTCCGACGGCGTCGGGCACCTCGGCCCGTTCCGGCGCGGAGCGGGCAGCGATCTTCGGGGCCTTCCAACGAGGCACGACGTCCGGTCGAGACGCCGATCCGGACACGGCGGATCAGACGAGCGGCACACGTGGTGCAAGCAGCGAAGGACATGAGGTCTCGTGAACGACGATTCTGATCTGGCATGGATGCTCGACAGCGCCCTGGAGATACCCGGGGCCGTCCATGCGGTGCTGATTTCCGCCGATGGTCTGTTGATGACCCGAACAAAGGATCTCGACAGGGACGACGCGGACAGAGTTGCCGCCGCGATGAGCAGCATGCAGTCGTTGAGCCGCGCACTCGCGTTCTTCTGTGCCCACCCACAGCAGCAGTGGCGGCAGACGCTGGTCGAGTTCGACGGCGGCTGGGTCTTTCTGATCTCCGCCGGACCGGGCGCCTATCTCGCGGTCTCGGCCTCTCCCGACGTCGACATGGCGGACATCACCTTCCGGATGCAGCAGCTCGTCAGCCAGCTGGGCAAGGCGCTGACGACGCCGCCTCGCGCGGACCTCGGCGCCCCCTCATGAGGCGGCACGACGAAGGGGAGTTCGAGGCAGGGGAGTTGGTGCGGCCCTACGTCGTCACCAAGGGCCGCGGCCTCCCCGACGAGGCGAAGCTCTCGCTGATCACCCTGGTCACGGCGGTGGCCGACGAGCACCAGCGGCCGACCCGGCTCTCTCCCGAGGAGCAGCGGCTGCTGGACATCGCCGCCGTCGGCTACCTGTCGGTCGCCGAGGTCGCGGGGCACACGCAGTTACCTCTGGGCGTGGTGCGGATCGTTCTCTCCTCTCTCATCGAGGGCGGCTATCTCATTGCCCGGCCGCCCGTGGAACGTGCTGCCCTGGCTGACCAACAGATCCTGCAGGAGGTGCTGAATGGTCTCCGTTCAAGGTTTGGATGAAGAGGCCTACGTCCGTGACGGGGCGACGCAGACCGCGGTGAAAATCCTGGTCGTCGGGCATTTCGCGGTGGGCAAGACCACGTTCATCGGTTCGATATCGGAGATCGTTCCGCTGTCCACCGAGGAAACGATGACGCGGGCCGCGGAGACGGTCGACGACCTCAAGGGCGTCCAGGGCAAGACCACCACGACGGTCGCCATGGACTTCGGCCGCCTGACCATCAGCGATCGCGTCGTCCTCTATCTCTTCGGAACGCCCGGCCAGCAGCGTTTCGTTCAGATGTGGGAGGACATGGCCCGGGGCGCCCTGGGAGCGCTGGTGCTGGTCGACCCCGAACGGCTCGCGGACTCCTTCCCCGTGATCGACCTGATCGAGCAGTACGGACTCGACTACGCCATCGCCGTGAACCAGTTCACCGGTGTACCGATCCGTGACGAACACGCGCTGCGCGAGGCACTGGACCTTCTCGACGACACCCCGGTCGTCACCTGCGACGCGCGGGACGAGAAATCGTCGGCCGAAGCACTGATCACACTCGTCCGCCACTTGCAGGACCGTGCCCTCTAGGAGCAGAGATGGACGCTCAATCCGCCGCACCCGTGCCCCCGCCCGGATGCCCGGCCCACAACTCCGGCGGCCGTGTGCCGCTGTACGGGCCGGAGTTCGCGGCCGATCCGCAGGCGTACTACGAGTTCATGCGCCACTACGGACCGACCGCACCTGTGGAGCTGGCTCCGGGGGTCGAGGCGACCCTCGTCACGGACTACGCGGCAGCCCTGCAGCTACTGCAGGACTCCAGTTCGTTCCGCAAGGACGCCCGCCGCTGGCGGGACTTCAACGACGGCAAGATCCATCCGGACAGCCCGGTCGCGCCGCTCCTCGCGTACCGGCCCAACTGCATGTTCAGCGACGGCGCCGAGCATCTGCGGCTGCGCCAGGCGGTCACCGACAGCATGGCACGCGTGGACTCACGCCGGCTGGCCCGGAGCACGACGCAGGTGTCGGACTATCTCATGGCCCAGTTCAGCGCCCGTGGTTCGGCCGACCTGATCAGCGACTACGCCAAGCAGGTGCCGCTGTTCGTGTTCAACGAACTCTTCGGCTGCCCTGCCGAGATCGGCGACCGGGTTCTCTTCGGTATCTCCGGCATGTTCGACGGCGTCAACGCCGAGAAGGCGGCCGGGGTACTCTTCCAGGCCGTGGGCGAGCTGGTCACGCTCAAGCGGGCCAGGCCCGGAGACGACGTCACCTCATGGCTGATGCAGCACGAGTCGGAGCTGACCGACGAGGAAATGGTCTATCAGGTCGCGCTGCTCCTGTCCGCGGGGACCGAACCGCTGCGGAACCTTGTCGGCAACACCCTGCACCGCCTGCTCACCAACGACAAGTACGCCCACTCCGGCGGCCTGATCGAGGAAGCCCTCGAAGACACGCTGTGGGAAAACCCGCCCATGTCGAACTTCGCGCCGCACTACCCGGCATCCGACATGGAGTTCGCCGGGGGGAAGCTGGCGGCGGGCGATCTGGTCATGGTCAGTTTCGCGGCCGCCAACACCGGACCGGCGCTCTCGGCCGCACGTCAGGCGGGTAGCAGCCGGGCCCACCTGGCGTGGAGTGCGGGATCGCATGCGTGCCCGTCCAAGGACCCGGCCATGCACATCACCGTCACCGCCATCGAGAACCTGCTCAACCGGCTGCCCGACACCCGGCTCACCGTCCCGGAGGACAGCCTGACCTGGCGGCCCGGCCCCTTCAACCGGGCGCTGGCCACACTCCCCACCCGATTCACCCCGGTTCAGCCGGCGAGGCAGGCGTCCCCGCCGTCCCGGACGGAGGCGCCTGCGCGCGACAATGACGTCGCCGTCGCCCGCAAACCGGAACGCTCAGGGTGGAGCGGGTTCCTGTCCTGGTTGCGGGGGTGACGTACCCGGCATCCGTCAACTCCCCGTGACCGCATGAACCTTCGACCGCAGGGGTAGTGAGCACGCGGCGTTGGTGTCGGTGATGACGCAAGGGGTGCGCGGTGTTTCACCTATCCATCGGCGCCGCTTTCATCCAGCACTCCGCCGCGTTGCTCCGCCCCCGGTCGTACATGTTCAGGGAGCGTACGGACAGACCGTCCCCGGAACCCCACCGCACAAGCAGGCAGTCAAGGTACCCGCTCCCGCAGGCGGGTACCTTCTTGCGGTCAGGTCCCAGGTGCTGTGCTGCCTCAACAGGGCGGAGTCGAGGGGCGCCGCCTCCCGTTCCGCGCGTTTCTTTCGGAGGTATGACGTGATTCGCACGGAAACGGCCTGGGTGCTGTTCTTCGCCGGGCTCATCTTTGTGTGGGCCTTGATTCTCGGGGTGTGGAAATGGCTGCAGATGGCCACCTCGCCGGACGGCACGGCGCACCCGTACGTCGACATCGCACACAGATCCGCGCTGCTGTACTCCTTCGCGACGGGGCTCATCGCGGCATTCGTCCAACTGTCCGGCTGGCCGTCCGCGGTGAACGGCAGCGCAGCCGGGGCGATAGTCCTGCTGTTCGTTGTGACGATTGCGAACTATGTCCGACTCGCATGGCAGCGCGAGACCGACAACCAGATGCGCAACGCACCGCACAGCATGCGTTTTGTGCTGGCCACGCTGATCGCCGGTGAGATCGGCGGCTTCATCGTCCTCCTGGCCGGCTTCGCCAAAGCCCAGCTGTAGCCCTCGGCGGGCGGCGGCGGACCCGACGGCGGCAAGTGGAGGCAGTTACCGACCCCGTTGACAAGGTGATGTACACGACAACTGTCAGCTCCCCATTACTGCATGACAGTTCAACCTCACGGGTAGTGAGCAACGCGTCAGTTGAGCCGCTACCAGACACAGGGGGTGTCGTGTACCACATATCTGACAGCGTCGCGATCACGGTCCAACGCCTCAGACAGCAAGGCAAGATACCCGCCCCCGCAGGCGGGTATCTTCTTGTGCCCTCCGATGTACAGCGAGACAAACGGTGACCGCCGCCCGGCCAGGCGGCCGGAGCGGTTCAGGCGGGCCGACGCTCGGCGGGTTCACGGCGGGCCAGTTGATACGACTGTGCGACGTCGTGGGTCTGGAACCGGCCGACGCGGAGATCTACGCACGGGTACTCATCGAAGCCCTGGGTCCGTCGGCCAAGCGTCAGCTCGACCGGCCGCCGCCCTCGGAGAGTTTGCTCTCGGACGATCACACGCCGGTGGAGTTCTCGCTGTCCTTCCTGCCGAACGCGGTCCCGACGCTGCGCCTGCTGCTGGAACCGGGATGCGGTGCCCGCGGTCCGACGCAGAGCGGCCGCACGGGACTGCGCGTCGTCCGAGAGATGGCACAGCGCTGGAACTTCCCCACAGGCCAACTCGACGAGTTGGAAGACCTGTTCTTCCCTTCCACCGCCGAGGGCCCCTTCGCACTGTGGTGCGCGCTGGAGCTGCGCCCCGGAGGGGTGCCCAGGGTCAAGGTGTATCTGAACCCCGCGGCGTCCGGACAGGAGCACTCCGCCGGGACCGTACGAGAGGCCATGCGCCGACTTGGTCACCAGCGGGCGTTCGCAACCCTGCCCGAGGCGGACGGCTACCCGTACTTCGCCTTGGACCTGGGTGAGTGGGACACCCCCCGGGCAAAGGTCTACCTCCGGCACAACGACCTGTCGGCAGCAGAGGCCGGCCGCCTGCCCCGTATGAGCCCCGGCCCCGGATCCGCGGAGACCGAGGCGTTCTTCCGCACCGCAGCAGGTCTCAGGGCCGGCGCCGGGAAGGACACGGTGCCGGGCGGCCGGGGCGTGCAGTCCTGTCACGCCTTCACCGAGACGGCGTCCGGGCTGGCGAGCGGCTGCACGCTCTACGTCCCGGTCAGGGACTACGTGCGGCACGACGGGGAGGCTCTCGCCCGTGCGGAGGACGTACTCGAACGCCGCGGCATGGACACCGCCCCGCTTCTCCGGTCGCTGGAAGCCGTCACCTCGCGCTTGCCGCAGGACGGTGTGGGGCTCATCGCCTATCTCGCGCTCACCCAGCAGCACGGTCGGCCACCTCGGGTGACCACGTACATCTCCTCGGAGGCCTACGCTGCCCGGCCGCCGGTCACCCTGCCGCACCACCAGGTCGAAATGGTGCACTGAAGTACTCCTGCACCGGGCGAAGCTCCTGCCGGACGTGGT
>NZ_JBHXMF010000102.1:0-20148 GCF_042721055.1 Streptomyces sp. NPDC058470 | reverse complement strand
GAAACGGTACGGGGGTTTTCTGCGTTCAGGGTCTTGGTCTTTCTGTGTTTGAAGGGGGTCTCTTGGAAAAAGAGACCCCCTTTCTTCTTTTGCGCTTGCCTATAGTCGGCCGGCGGCCTTCAGTGCCAGATACGCATCCGCGAGGGCCGGTGCGAGGTTCTCAGGAGTCGCGTCGACGACGGTGACACCGTGGCGCTGGAGCCTTTCGGCGGTGCGATGGCGTTCTGTCTGGGCCTGGGCCGCGGCTGCCGCCTCATACACCGCTTCGGTGTTGCCGCGAGATGCTGCCATGCGGGCGATGTGCGGGTCCGCCACTGATGCCAGGAGAACAGTGTGGCGTTGCGTCAGGCTGGAGAGCACCGGGAGCAGGCCTTCCTCGATGGGGGCCGTGTCCAGGCTCGTCAGCAGCACGATCAGGGAGCGGCGTGGGGCCGTACGGAGTGCTGTGGCGGTGAGGCCGCGTGCGTCCAGCTCGACGAGTTCCGGTTCCAGGGGCGCCATTGCGTTGACCAGGGACGGGAGGAGTTCGCCTGCCGCTCGGCCCTGGACAAGGGCGCGTACTCGGCGGTCGTACGCGAGGAGGTCTACGCGGTCGCCGGCTCGGGAGGCCAGGGCTGCGAGGAGTAGGGCCGCATCCATGGAGGCGTCGAGGCGTGGGGCGTCGTCGACGCGGCCTGCTGAGGTGCGGCCCGTGTCGAGGACGAGAAGGATGTGGCGGTCGCGTTCGGGGCGCCAGGTGCGTACGGCGACTGTGGTGCGGCGGGCTGTGGCGCGCCAGTCGATGGAACGGGTGTCGTCGCCGGGGACGTACTCGCGGAGGCTGTCGAATTCCGTGCCCTCGCCGCGGGTCAGCACGCTGGTGCGGCCGTCGAGTTCGCGGAGCCGGGCCAGCCTGGAGGGGAGGTGCTTGCGGCTGGTGAAGGGCGGCAGGACTCGTACTGTCCAGGGAACCTTGTGGTTGCCCTGGCGGGAGAACAGTCCGAGTGGGCCATAGGAGCGGATAGTGACGCGGTCGGACTGGCGGTCGCCGCGGCGGGTGGGGCGTAGGCGGGTGGTCAGGCGTCGGCGTTCGCCGGCCGGGACCGTCAGGCGGTGGCGGGAAGCGGCGACTTCGGTGCCGGGTTCCCAGCTGCTTGGCGGCCAGGCGTCGCGGAGCCGGGCGCGGAGGGGGCGGCCGGAGGGGTTGGTGACGGTCAGGGTGACGTCGGCGGTTTCGCCGAGGCGTACCGAGGTGTCGCCGGAGCGGGTCAGGCCGAGGCGGCGTACAGGTGCTGCCAGGGCGGCGTCGCAGGCGCAGGCCAGGGCCAGCGGGCCGTTGACGGCGAGGATGCCTGTCCAGCTCGGCTCCCAGATGCCGATGGGGAGTGTGCCCAGGGCTGCCAGGAGGGCAGCGCGTCCGGTGAGCGGCATCAGCGGGGGACGGGGACGTGGGCGAGGATCGCGGTGATGACGGAGTCGGCGGTGACGCCCTCCATCTCGGCCTCGGGACGGAGTTGGACCCGGTGGCGGAGCGTGGGGAGGGCGAGGGCCTTTACGTCGTCAGGGATGACGTAGTCGCGGCCGGTCAGCCAGGCCCAGGCTCGGGCGGTGGCGAGGAGGGCCGTCGCGCCGCGCGGGGAGACGCCGAGGGCGAGGGACGGTGATTCGCGGGTGGCGCGGCAGATGTCCACCACGTAGCCGGTGATTTCGGGGGAGACCGAGGTCTTCGCGACTGCGGCGCGGGCGGCTTCCAGGTCTGCGGGGCCCGCTACGGGGCGTACGCCGGCTGCGCGCAGGTCACGCGGGTTGAAGCCCTCGGCGTGGCGGGTGAGGACGCTGATCTCGTCCTGCCGGGACGGCAGAGGGATCGTCAGTTTGAGGAGGAAGCGGTCCAGTTGGGCTTCGGGCAGGGGATACGTGCCCTCGTACTCGACCGGGTTCTGGGTCGCGGCCACCAGGAACGGATCGGGGAGCGGGCGTGCGGTGCCGTCGACCGTGACCTGGCGTTCCTCCATGGCTTCGAGGAGGGAGGCCTGGGTCTTGGGCGGGGTGCGGTTGATCTCGTCGGCGAGCAGGAGGTTGGTGAAGACCGGGCCCGGCTGGAAAGAAAACTCGGCGGTGCGGGCGTCGTAGACGAGGGAGCCGGTGATGTCGCTCGGCATCAGGTCGGGGGTGAACTGGACGCGTTTGGTGTCGAGTTCCAGTGCCGATGCGAGGGCGCGTACGAGCAACGTTTTCGCGACTCCGGGGACTCCTTCGAGGAGGACATGTCCGCGGCAGAGGAGGGCGACGACGAGACCGGTCACGGCGGGGTCCTGGCCGACCACGGCTTTCGCGATTTCGGCGCGCAGGGCTTCCAAGGAGGCGCGGGCGGTGCCCTGGTCCCCGGTGTTCCCGGCGTTGTCAGTGGTCGGGTCCATCATGAATGGCGTACCTCTCTTTCGAAGGCGTCGAGTTGGTCGGCGAGGGAGATGAGGGCCGCGTCGTTGTGGGGTGACGGCCCGAAGAGGAGGGAGTGCAGGGCCTGTCCGTCGCGTTGGCCGCGGAGTTGGGCGGACAGGGCGGGGAGCAAGGACTCGGGCGCGTGTGCCTGGGTGACGGGGACGCCTACGAGGGGGGCGAGGCGGGTGCGGGTGGTGGAGCGCAGGGCGGTGGCCGCGCGGTCGCGGGCGTTGGCCTTGCGGTAGAGACGGGCGCGGCCTTCGACGGTTTCGGAGGCGCGGATCGCTACGGGGAGGCGTTCGGGTACGAGGGGGCCCAGTCGGCGTGCCCTCCAGAAGGCGGCCAGGCCTGCCGCGATGAAGAGCTGCAGCGTGCCCCAGAGCCAGCCCGAGGGCAGTAGGTCGAAGAAGCCCTGGTCGCCCGCTTCGGTGGCCGAGGGATCGGAGAGCGAGGGGAGGTACCAGACCAAGTGGGGACGGGAACCAAGCAGTTGGAGGGCGAGCGAGGCGTTGCCGTGCTTGTCGAGGCGGGAGTTGTAAAGGATGTCGGGGGCGCCGAGTACGACGGTGTCGCCGTCCCCCTTGAGCGCCGGGACGCGCAGCAGGGTGGGCAGGCCTTCACTGAGGTAGCAGGCGTCGGCGATGGGATCGGTGGTGGTGTAGCGGATACCGCCCGTGTCGGCGGTGCCCGCGCGCTTGGCGGCGGGCAGGTCACACCTCGGGGAGAGCTTCGAGTCGAAGCTGGTCACGGGGTCGGCGGTGACTGCCGGGGCGAGGATGCCCAGGGAGGGCGACGTCGGGGAGATCAGGATCGTGCGGCCGCCGGAGTTCTCGGTCACCGTACGGAGGAGGGTCTGCTGTCGGTCGGTCAGCAGGTCCGGGGCGGCGATCAGGAGGGTGGTGTCGGGGCCGGCTGCGGCGCGAGCCCCGTCCAGGGTGCTGACCACGCGGGTGGAGACGCCCTGGTCGGCGAGGAGTTCGGCGACGGCTCGGCTGCCGGAGGGGTCGGCGGAGCGGGGGTCGAGCCGGCCGTGCTGGGCGTTGGAGCGGACGGCGGCGATCGCGATGGCGGCCGCGAGGAGGATCACGACCGCGAGGACGACTCCGCGGGCGCGCGTCCACCGCTGGCGGGCGGTGGGCGAGACCGAGGTCGGGGCCGGGGCCGGGGTCGACTGGAGGGTGGCCTCGGTCATCGGGCAGCCCCCTGGCGGGCGTTGTGGGCCGGGCTCTGGGGGCTGCTGCTCGTGAGTACGGGTTTGGTGTGCTCCAGGTCGCGGTCGAGCTCGGTGAGGCGCTGGTACGTGCGCGGTTCCGCGGTTCGTCCGCCGTACGTCACGTCGTCGAAGTCCCGTGCCGCGGCGCGCAGTCGGTCCGCGTGGGAGGGCAAGGTGCGGGCAGCCTCGGCGGCTGCCTCGTCCGCGGTGCGGCCGGGGCGCGGATCGAGCAGGGCGCGCTCTTCCAGAGACCGGACCATGGCGCGCATGCGTTCCTGGACGGCTTGGTTCCAGTGGCCCTGGGCGGCGTGTGCTTCGGCCGAGGCGCGGTGTTCGGCGGCGCTGCGGGGGCGGTCGTCGAAGAGTGCCGGGGCCGATGTGGGGGCGCGGTGCGGGGTGCCCAGGCGCCACCACAGTGCGGCCAGGACCGCCAGCACGGCCAGCACGATGACGACAAGCCCGAGCGCTCCCCCGGGAGTCACGGTCGAGGCGGCCCCGAACAGCTTGTCGACCCAGTCCCAGAAGGCGTCCAGGGCGCGCTGGGCCAGGCTGGGATCGTTCTCGTGGTACATCGGCTTGGACAGCTCGCGTTCGGCCGCCTCCCGCGCGGGGTCGCGTGGGATCGTCACCGGCGGTTCGTCGCCGGTGAGCGGACGTGCCAGGACGGCTGTGACGCCGTTGCGCGGTAGTGCCACGACGCCTGTGATGCCATTGCGCGGTAGTGCCAGTACCGCTGTGAGAACTCCCCCCGCCAGGCTCACCCCATCAGCTCCCCGGAGTGGTGCCGGGGGCGGCGGAGCCGTAGTCCTGGACGCCGGCGGCGCGGGCCAGGTCGAGGTCGAGGGCCTCGCGTCGGATGCGCTGGTCGATGTAGAGGAGCACCGTGACTCCGGCGGTGACGGGGAAGGTCAGCGTGGATCCGATCACCGAGCCGATCCCGCTGATGACGAGGAACGTCCAGCCGAGGGAGCCGCTGTCGCTGTCGAGGAAGCCGGTGATGCCGTCGCCGCTCAGCGCCGCGGCGAGGAAGGTGAACGGGATGACGATGATCGAGGCCATGATGTTGGCGATGATCGTGGCAAGCAGCTGGATGCCGAAAACGCGCCACCAGGAACCGCGCACGAGCTTCGCGGAGCGGCTCATCGACTTGAAGACACTCTGCTTCTCCAGCATCAGGGCGGGCGAGGCGAGCGAGAAGCGGGTCATCAGCCAGACGGCTACAACGCTCGCGCCGAGTCCGCCGATGACGGCGAGCGCGATGCCCGCGTCACCCGAGACGGCCACCCCGACGATCACTCCGGGCAGGATGCCGACCGCGACGATCGCGGCGGCGATCAGCGGCAGCAGGATGGTCAGGCCGAACAGCTTCGGAAGCTGAGGACGGGCATCCCGCCAGGCCTCAGGGGTGGTCACCGGCTTGCCGAGCACGGCGCGGCTGGTCACGGTCGTAAGCAGAGCCGTGGCGACGATGGTGCCGAGCAGGGTGATGAGCAGGACGGCACCGGAGCCCAGCAGGGTGGTCCCGAGGGCGCTGCCCACCTCACTGACGGTGGCGGTCGAGTCGTTGAGGGTGTCCGTAGTGGAGCTGTCGTCCAGGACGAAGCCCTGGAACAGGACGATCGCGATCTCGGTGACCACCGCGACGGTCAGCGAGATGCCGAGGACGGTGCGCCAGTACGTGCGCATCGTGGAGACCGCGCCGTCGAGGATCTCGCCGATGCCGAGCGGACGGAGCGGGATCACGCCGGGTTTGGCCGCGGGCGGCGGGCCACCCCAGTTGCCTCCCCAGCCGCCGGGACCACCCGGGCCGCCGTAGCCGGGGCCGCCCCAGCCGCCGCCCCCGTGACCGCCGTATCCACCCTGGGCTCCGTAGCCGCCCGGGCCGCCGGGGTACTGGCCGCCCCAGCCCGGGCCGGGAGGAGGCGGTGGTGGCGGGGTCTGGCCGGGGATGGCGTCCTGGGGGCCGGGGGCGGACCACTGACCGGGCGGGGGCTGCTCCTTGGACCACTGCGAAGGGGCGTCCGGCTGGTCCGTGCTGCCCTGGTCCGCGGGCTGCTCCGTGGGCTGCGCGGCGCCGGAGGTGTCCGGCCCCTGCCCGTCGGAGGGGGCAGATCCGGGCGAGGCCCAGCCCGGAGTGTCGTTCATCGTCGCTCCTTCACGGTGTCCGTCCGCGGGCGCGGCGGCAGGTTGGCAGCCATCGTGCCACGGTGTGCGCGGCTGGGGACCGGCGGTCGTATGAGCTGTACACCTTCAATTGTCTGCCGGGTACGGGGCAGACTGGGCGGATGGCTGATCAGTACGCGCAATCCCGCGAGGACAGCGGGCCGACGGAGATACCCGCGATCCGCTGGGACGAGCCACCCGAAGGCCCCGTACTTGTCCTCCTCGACCAGACGAGACTGCCGGCCGAGGAAGTCGAGCTCGTGTGCACGGACGCGCCCGCGCTGGTGGAGGCGATCCGCACGCTCGCCGTGCGCGGGGCGCCGCTGCTCGGTATCGCTGGGGCGTACGGCGTCGCGCTCGCCGCCGTACGCGGCTTCGACGTGGACGATGCCGCCCGCGCGCTGGCCGGGGCCCGGCCGACCGCGGTGAACCTCGCTGTCGGCGTACGCAGGGCGCAGGCGGCATACCGGGCCGCACTCTCCGGCGGTGGTGATCCGGAGCGGGCGGCCGGGGCGGCGCTCACTGAGGCGCGGGCGCTGCACCGGGAAGACGCCGAGGCCAGCGCGCGGATGGCCGTGCACGGGCTGGCGCTGCTCGACGAGTTGCTGCCGGGCGGCGGGCACCGGATTCTGACGCACTGCAACACCGGGGCGCTGGTGTCCGGCGGGGAGGGCACGGCGTTCGCGGTGGCCCTCGCGGCGCACCGGGCGGGGCAGCTGCGCAGGCTGTGGGTGGACGAAACACGGCCTTTGCTGCAAGGTGCTCGCCTGACGGCGTACGAAGCGGCGCGCAACGGAATGGCGTACACCTTGCTCACGGACAATGCGGCGGGCTCGCTGTTCTCGGCGGGAGAGGTGGACGCGGTACTGATCGGCGCCGACCGGATCGCGGCCGACGGTTCGGTGGCGAACAAGGTGGGGAGCTATCCGCTCGCGGTGCTGGCCCGTTACCACCACGTGCCGTTCATCGTGGTGGCGCCGCTGACGACGGTGGACCTGGGCACCCCGAACGGGGCATCCATCGAGGTCGAGCAGCGCCCCGGTCATGAAGTGACGGAGATCACAGCACCGCAGGTGCCGGTGGCAGGAGTGGAAGCGGGAGGCGGGATACCGGTGGCACCCCTGGGGACCCAGGCGTACAACCCGGCGTTCGATGTGACGCCGCCCGAGTTGGTGACGGCGATCGTGACCGAAGAGGGCGCTGTGTCGCCCGTGACAGCTGAGGCGCTTGCCGAGCTGTGTGACAGGTCACGCCAGGTAACGATTTAGTTAATGGGATGATGTCGTTTATGAAGGGACGAGTCCTTGTCGTCGATGACGACACCGCACTGGCCGAGATGCTCGGCATTGTGTTGCGTGGTGAAGGTTTTGAGCCGTCTTTCGTAGCCGACGGCGACAAGGCGCTGGCCGCTTTCCGTGAGAGCAAGCCCGATCTGGTGCTCCTGGACCTGATGCTTCCCGGCCGGGACGGTATCGAGGTGTGCCGCCTGATCAGGGCGGAGTCCGGGGTGCCGATCGTGATGCTCACGGCGAAGAGCGACACCGTCGATGTCGTGGTGGGCCTCGAGTCGGGCGCGGACGACTACATCGTGAAGCCGTTCAAGCCGAAGGAGCTGGTCGCGCGGATCAGGGCGCGGCTGCGCCGTTCCGAGGAACCGGCGCCGGAGCAGCTGGCCATAGGTGACCTCGTCATCGACGTGGCCGGTCACTCTGTGAAGCGGGACGGGCTGTCCATCGCGCTGACGCCGCTGGAGTTCGACCTGCTGGTGGCGCTCGCCCGGAAGCCGTGGCAGGTGTTCACCCGAGAGGTGCTCCTCGAGCAGGTGTGGGGATACCGGCACGCCGCCGACACCCGCCTGGTCAACGTCCATGTCCAGCGGCTGCGCTCCAAGGTCGAGAAGGACCCGGAGCGGCCGGAGATCGTGGTGACCGTCCGTGGCGTCGGTTACAAGGCCGGACCGAGCTGACATGTCCCGGGACAGTGCCGCTTCGGCGCCCGGTGAGCCGGGGGTCCGTTCGGGGCGGCCTGTCGGCCAGAAGGTGACGGGCTCCCCGGGCTCCCGCTGGATGCAGTTCGTCGAGGGAGGGCTGCTTCAGGGCGGAGTCCAGGGCAGCCCGGTCCTTCGGCTGTTCATGCGCTGGGTGCGCCGTCCGCTGCTGCCGGTGATAAGGCTGTGGCGGCGCAACATCCAGCTCAAGATCGTCGTCACCACGCTGCTGATGTCCCTCGGCGTGGTGCTGCTGCTCGGCTTCGTCGTCATCGGGCAGGTGCGCAACGGCCTGCTGGACGCCAAGGTGAAGGCGTCGCAGAGCCAGGCCACCGGCGGATTCTCGGTGGCCAAGCAGAACGCGGACTCGGCGGCGACGGCGAACGGCGCCGACACGTCGAGCCCGGACGGCCGCCCCGCCAAGAACGTCAGCCAGTGGATGAGCGACCTCGTGGTGTCCCTCTCCAGCGGCGGCCAGGGCGCCTTCGACGTTGTGACGCTCAGCTCCACCGTGGCCGGTGACGGCGGCGGAGGACTCGGGCCGCGCTCCTCCGGGAACGTCGACCCGACGCTGAGTGTGCCGGAGGACCTGCGCGACCGTGTCGAGGGCAGCACGGTGGCGGCCCAGAGCTACACAAGGGTCGTCTACAAGGACGCCAAGGATCCGCAGCCGGCGCTGGTCATCGGCAAGGAGGTCAACGACCCCAACAACGACACGTACCAGCTCTACTACCTCTTCCCGCTGACCCAGGAGGAGAAGTCGCTGAGTCTGGTCAAGGGGACGCTTGCGACGGCTGGGCTGTTCGTCGTGGTGCTCCTTGGGGCCATCGCCTGGCTCGTGGTGCGCCAGGTCGTCACGCCCGTACGGATGGCGGCGGGCATCGCCGAACGGCTGTCCGCCGGGCGCCTCCAGGAACGTATGAAGGTCACCGGCGAGGACGACATCGCGCGGCTCGGCGAGGCCTTCAACAAGATGGCGCAGAACCTGCAGCTGAAGATCCAGCAGTTGGAGGAACTGTCGCGGATGCAGCGGCGGTTCGTCTCCGATGTCTCGCACGAGCTGCGTACGCCGCTGACGACCGTCCGGATGGCCGCCGACGTCATCCACGACGCGCGCGTGGACTTCGATCCGATGACCGCGCGGTCGGCCGAGTTGCTCGCCGACCAGCTGGACCGTTTCGAGACGCTGCTCGCGGACCTGCTGGAGATCAGCCGCTTCGACGCGGGCGCGGCCGCGCTGGAGGCCGAGCCCATAGACCTACGTGTGGTCGTACGACGGGTGGTCAGCGGGGCCGAGCCGCTCGCCGACCGCAAGGGCACGCGCATACGGGTCCTCGGTGACCAGCAGCCGGTGATCGCCGAGGCGGATGCCCGGCGGGTGGAGCGGGTGCTGCGCAATCTCGTCGTCAACGCCGTGGAGCACGGCGAGGGCAAGGATGTGCTGGTCAAGCTGGCCGCGGCGGGCGGGGCGGTCGCGGTCGCGGTGCGCGACTACGGGGTGGGCCTAAAGCCCGGCGAGGCGACCCGGGTCTTCAGCCGCTTCTGGCGGGCGGATCCGGCACGCGCGCGTACGACGGGCGGAACGGGGCTCGGGCTGTCCATCGCCCTGGAGGACGCGCGGCTGCACGGCGGCTGGCTGCAGGCGTGGGGCGAGCCGGGCGGCGGTTCGCAGTTCCGACTCACGCTGCCCCGGACGGCGGACGAACCGCTGAGGGGGTCGCCCATACCGCTTGAGCCCAAGGACTCGCGGCGAAATCGTGGACTTAATGAGGCCGGTCTGCCGCCCGGTGGCGGTGGCAAGCTCGCGACGGTGCCGGTGCAGCAGCCCGTCAGCGGGAGTACGCCGACTCGGACGACCATGGGTCCGCGACTGCCCGCGGTGTCGCCCACGGCCGACCCGACGGCGCTGCCGGGCAACGGCGCGCGCGTGGTGCCGCGGCCCACCGGGGCCGCACGACGGGCGGACGACACACCTGCCGGGGACGGCGAGCGGGCAGTACAGGAACGCGGGAGAGCCGACGGAGAGTCGCAGGGGCTCGGACAAGGGCAAGGGGAGGCATTTCGTGGGCGCTGACCGCGAGGGAAGCGGCGGTCGACGGCGTCCGGTGCGGGTGGCCGCGTATGTCGGCTGCGGTGCGCTGCTGCTGGCCGGATGCGCCTCGATGCCGGACAGCGGGGACCTGCGTGACGTCGAGTCCACGCCACGTGCGGACTCCCAGGTCCGGGTCTTCGCGATGCCACCACGGGAGGACGCCCAGCCCGCGGAGATCGTGCGGGGCTTCCTGGAGGCGCTGACCAGCGACGACCCGGAGTACGCGACGGCGCGCCTGTATCTGTCCGCGAGCGCCCACAAGACGTGGGACCCCTACGAGTCCACGAACGTCCTCGCGGACGGACCCAACACCGAGGTGGTGCAGTCGGGGGCCAGAGAGGGCGCCAACGACGATTTCCTGTACCAGTTGAGTGGCAACAGGGTCGCCACGGTGGACACGCAGCACGCGTACGCGCCGGAGTCCGGCTCGTACTCCGAGGCCGTGCATCTCACTCAGCAGCCGGACAAGCAGTGGCGCATCGACAGGCTGCCCCAGGGTGTGGTGATGGGCAAGTCCGACTTCGAGCGCAACTACGACTCCGTCAACAAGTACTACTTCGCTTCCAACGGGTCCTCAGGGACCGACGGACAGCTCGTGACCGTCGCCGACCCGGTCTACGTACGCGGGGAGGTGGACCCGATGACGGAGATGGTCCGCACCCTCCTGCAGGGGCCCACCAGTTGGCTGGACCCGGTGGTGACGTCGAGTTTCCCCTCCGGTACGGCGCTCAAGAAGGGCGTCAAGTCCCTGTCGCCCGATGACCGCAACAGGGTGACGGTTCCGCTGAACGGCAAGGCCGACCGGGTCGGACAGGCCCAGTGCACCAGGATGGCGACCCAGCTTCTCTTCACACTGCAGGACCTGACGCCCACAGGTGTGGACGAGGTCGAGCTGCAGAAGTCGGACGGTTCGCAGCTGTGTGTGCTGACCGAGGACCGGGCGGAGAGCGTCGCCTCGCACGGCACGGGACAGCCTCCCGAGTACGAGTACTTCATCGACGGCAAGCAGCGCCTCGTACGGATGCCCAGCGGCAACGGGGACAAGCAGCCCGAGCCGGTGCCCGGTGCACTGGGCGAGGGCGAGACGAAGTTGCGGTCGGCCGCCGTGTCGCGGGACGAGGACATCGCTGCCGGGGTCTCGACCGACGGGAGTTCGCTGTACGTCGGGTCGCTGGTGTCGGGCAGTTCGCTGGGCAAGGCGGTGCTGCACAGCGAGGGCAGGACTCCGGACGACCGGCTGACGACGCCGAGTTGGGACGGGCGGGGTGACCTGTGGGTGGCCGACCGCGATCCCGAGAACCCCCGGCTGCTCCTGCTGGAGAAGGGCGCGGGCGAACCTGTGGTGGTCTCGGCGCCGGGCCTTGACGGGCGCATCGAGGCGGTACGGGTCTCCGCCGACGGGGTGCGGATCGCGCTGATCATCGAGAAGGACGGCAAGAGCTCGCTGCAGATCGGCCGTATCGAGCGCGACACCGAGTCCGCCGAACGCCCCGTCGTCTCCCTCCTCGAACTGCGTGCCGCGGCGCCGCAGCTGGAGGATGTCACGGCCATGTCGTGGGCCGGGGACAGCCGTCTGGTGGTGGTCGGGCGCGAGGAGGGCGGCGTCCAGCAGATGGCGTACGTCCAGGTCGACGGCTCCACTCCGGTCGGTACGGCTCCCTCAGCGCTGACGGGCGTGAAGGAGATCGCCGCGTCCGAGGATGAGCGGCTGCCGCTGGTGGCGCACTCGGAGGAGGACGGGATCGTGCGGCTGTCGTCCGGGGAGCAGTGGCAGACGGTGGTCAAGGACGGGACGGCGCCGGTCTATCCCGGGTAGCGCGCCGGTCTGCGGGTGACGCCGGGCGGCGTCGAGAGGGGCACCGCGACGGGCTCGATCGGGCTGTCCGACGGCTGCGTGGGTTGTCCACAGGGAGTTATCCACAGGGGTGGCCGGTCTGCCCGGGTCTTGGCACAGTGGTGGGCATGCGGGGGTGGTGGCAGGACCTCACGGATCTGGTGCTGCCGGCCGAGTGCGGAGGCTGCGGGAGGCCTCGCACGGTGCTCTGCCCTGAGTGCCGTGCCGTCCTGACAGGGGCCGCACCGAGCCGGGTGCGACCGGTGCCGGAGCCGGCCGGGCTGCCTGTGGTGCACGCGGCGGTTCCCTACGAGGACGAGGTGCGGGCGGCGCTCCTCGCCCACAAGGAACGGGGTGCGCTGCCGCTCGCGGGCCCCCTCGGCGCGGCGCTGGCCGGGGCTGTGGGGGCAGGGCTGGGGTACGTGCGCCTCTCTGTGCCGGACGGGCGGCTCATGGCCGTGGAGGGGCAGCTGAGAGCCGGGAACGGGCTGCTGTGGACCGAGGGTCGGTCGGGAGTGGGGGGCGGGTTGCCGGGGACTGTGGACGGCTGGTCGGGGGCGAGCGGATCGAGAGTGGGGCAGGGGGGCCGGGCCGGGGATCCGGACGGTGGTCCGGGAGGCGGTGGTGGGCAGCCGTTGTCGGGGCGGGAGCGGGCGGGTCCGGGAGATCCCGGGGGAGTCGGACGTGGGGCCGTGCTGCTTGTTCCTGTGCCGTCCTCGCGGTGGGCGGTGCGGGCGCGCGGTCATGATCCGGCACGGCGGATCGCGCTCGCCGCGGCGGGTGAGCTGCGGCGCACGGGGACGCCGGCCCGGGTGCTTGCCGTGCTGCGGCAGCGGCGGGCCGTGGCCGACCAGTCGGGGCTCAACTCCCGGCAGCGGCTGGACAATCTCGCGGGTGCCCTGGAGGTGGCTGCCGGGGGTGAACGGCTGCTGGCGGCCGGCAGCAGCATCGTGCTGGTGGACGACCTGATGACGACGGGCGCCTCGTTGACGGAGGCGGCACGGGCCGTACGGGCGGCGGTGGCGGACATCGGTGATGCCGACGCCTACGGGGCGGCGGTAGGGGAACGGAGGGCGCCGGCTCGGGCAATGTCGGCGGAGAGGGCGGCCGGGCCACCGGTGGGCCGGGGAATCGCGGGTAGGTGCCAGGCCGGAGGTGCGACGGGTATGGGCGGAGCGGGAGCCATGGCGAGGACGGGTGCGGGCGGCTCGGGAGTCATGATCTGCGCGGCCGTGGTCGCGGCGCCTCCGGACTCGTTCGAAATAAACCGGAACTGACTGGAAACTTGCATCGTTGCAGGTAATGAGTCGGCCAATTCACCTGAACGGAGGTACGCCGCAGTAGAGGGTGACGTCATCCGTCCGGGCGAGATATGTTCGGTTGTGAGGCAATGGCGCGGGCCGTACCTCGCTTATCCGAATGCCGTGCCGCGGGTTTTTTGGCAATCACCCGCCTCGGTTGGGGTGTAGATCTTGCCCATGGGGGAGGAGGAGGTGAAAGTCACCGAGTCCGAGGTTCCGGGACTCACCGGAGCCTGGTGCAAAAGGGAGATGCTCCGCCAGTGGAGCGGAGCTATCCGGGAACGGAGTTCTGCGTGGACATCGTCGTCAAGGGCCGCAAGACCGAGGTGCCCGAGAGGTTCCGCAAGCACGTGGCCGAGAAGCTGAAACTGGAGAAGATCCAGAAGCTCGATGGCAAGGTGATCAGCCTCGACGTCGAGGTGTCCAAGGAGCCCAACCCCCGGCAGGCCGACCGTTGTGACCGAGTGGAGATCACGCTTCGCTCCCGCGGACCGGTGATCCGGGCGGAGGCGTCGGCGAGCGATCCGTATGCGGCACTCGACCTGGCGGCGGACAAACTCGAAGCCCGGCTGCGCAAGCAGCACGACAAGCGCTACACCCGCCGTGGCACCGGCAGGATCTCGGCCGCGGAGGTCGCCGACCGCGTCCCGGACGCCGCGACGCTGAACGGCGACGGCAGCATCGTCCACGACGAGGAGCCCGACAGCGTGCCGACCAGGAAGGTCGGCCCTCTCGAGGTCATGGGCGAAGGCCCCCTCGTCGTCCGCGAGAAGTCCCACGTGGCCGCACCGATGTCGCTGGACCAGGCTCTCTACGAGATGGAACTGGTCGGGCACGACTTCTATCTGTTCGTCGACTCCGAGACCAAGGAACCGAGTGTCGTCTACCGGCGGCACGCGTACGACTACGGCGTGATCCACCTCAACACGGACCCGATGGTCGCCCGCGCCGCGTCGGCCGCGCCCGGCGGAGCGCTCGGCGGCTGATCCACCCCGGTGACAGTTGGGCCGGTGCCCCTGGAGCGCTCATGCGCCCCCAGGGGCACCGGTGTGCGACCTCTCGCGCCCCGCTCTGTCACCGCAGTGGCGTCCGGGCATGGAATCATGGCCGCACCGGCCCAACCCGTGGGCCGCTGCCTTGGGTTGGCGATGGCACAGAAACACAGGGCCACGGCCTTCAGGGGGAGGAACGATGGCGGACAGCTTCGGACCGATGCGTGACGGGGATGCCGACGACGGCGTCACCGGCATGGGCCCGGACGCGGGGTCTCCACGCAAGGAGCCCATCCGGGTCCTGGTGGTGGACGACCACGCCCTCTTCCGCCGCGGTCTGGAGATCGTGCTCGCGGCCGAGGAGGACATCCAGGTCGTCGGTGAGGCGGGTGACGGGGCCGAGGCGGTCGACAAAGCGGCCGACCTGCTGCCCGACATCGTGCTGATGGACGTACGCATGCCGAAACGGGGCGGTATCGAGGCATGCACCTCCATCAAGGAGGTGGCCCCCAGCGCGAAGATCATCATGCTGACGATCAGCGACGAGGAGGCCGATCTCTACGACGCGATCAAGGCGGGCGCGACCGGTTATCTCCTCAAGGAGATTTCCACGGACGAAGTGGCCACGGCCATTCGCGCGGTCGCCGACGGGCAGTCGCAGATCAGCCCCTCCATGGCGTCGAAACTGCTCACCGAGTTCAAGTCGATGATCCAGCGCACCGACGAGCGACGACTGGTGCCAGCGCCGCGGCTGACGGAGCGCGAGCTGGAGGTTCTCAAGCTCGTCGCCACCGGGATGAACAACCGGGATATCGCCAAGGAGTTGTTCATCTCCGAGAACACGGTGAAGAACCACGTGCGCAACATCCTGGAGAAGCTGCAACTGCACTCCAGGATGGAGGCCGTGGTGTACGCGATGCGGGAGAAGATCCTCGAGATTCGCTAGTCACTCGGGTGAGGTCGGGTGAGATTCGGGTCGGTTGGGCGGTCGCGTGTGAATCGGCTGGTCACGCGAGGGCGTGGGACAGCTCTCTGGTGAGCGGGGCGCGCAGCTCCGGAGCGTCCACCCGTTCCACCCGTACGTCCGTGCAGTCCACCCAGCTTGCGGCCTCCACCAGGGCCTGGGCCACCGCGGGGACTGCCTTGGGGCCGTCCAGGGTGACCTGCTTGGCGACCAGGGTGCGGCCCTCGCGGGCGGGGTCCACGCGGCCGACCAGGTGGCCGCCGGCGAGGACCGGCATCGCGAAGTAGCCGTACACCCGCTTCGGCTTGGGGGTGTAGGCCTCCAGGCGGTGCGTGAAGCCGAAGATCCGCTCCGTGCGGGCCCGCTCCCAGACGAGCGAGTCGAACGGCGACAGCAGTGTCGTACGGTGGCGGCCGCGCGGGGGCGCCTCCAGGGCCGCCGGGTCCGCCCACGCGGGCTTGCCCCAGCCCTCCACCGTCACCGGGACCAGGCCCGATTCCGCGATCACGGCGTCGACCTGCTCGCCCCTGAGGCGATGGTAGTCGGCGATGTCCGCGCGCGTGCCGACGCCCAGGGACTGGCCCGCGAGGCGGACGAGGCGCCGCACGCACTCCGCGTCGTCCAGCTCGTCATGGAGCAGCGTGCCGGGGATGGCGCGCTCGGCGAGGTCGTACACCCGCTTCCAGCCGCGGCGTTCGGTGCACACCACCTCGCCGTACATCAGCGCGCGCTCCACGGCGACCTTGGTGCCCGACCAGTCCCACCACTCGCTGGTCTTCTTCGCGCCGCCCAGATCCGTGGCCGTGAGGGGGCCTTCGGCGCGGAGCTGCTTGATGACCTGGTCGTAGGTGCCGTCCGGCAGGTCGTGGTTCCAGTGCGGGCGGGCGCGGTAGGCGCGGCGGCGGAAGGCGAAGTGGGGCCACTCCTCCACGGGGAGGACGCAGGCCGCGTGGGACCAGTACTCGAAGGCGTGGGGTGCGCCGTCGGAACCCGGCGTCCAGTACGCCGCGTCCACCGTCTTGCGGCCCACCGCGCCCAGGCGGGCGTACGGGATGAGTTCGTGGGAGCGGGCGAGGACGGAGATCGTGTCGAGTTGGACCGCGCCGAGGTGCCGCAGGACTCCGCGTACGCCGGCTCTGCGGTCGGGGGCGCCCAGGAAACCCTGTGCCCGTAGGGCGATTCGGCGGGCTTCGTCTGTGGAGAGTTCGGTGGTGGGGGGCGGGAGGGTGGTCATGTCCTCACGGTAGGCGGTGCCACTGACAGTGAGAGGTGGCCGTGATGCCGGCTGGGGTGGGCGCCCGCTTCGTGGTGCCCGGCGCGGGGGCTGGGGTTGGGGGTTTTCGCCCCCTCCGCCCCTACCCGTCCCGTACCTGGGGGCTGCCGCCCCCAGACCCCGCTGTCGGCCTGAACGGCCTCGTCCTCAAACGCCGGACGGGCTGGAGGGTGTCGGCGTCGGCAAGTACGGCGCTGTCGAGGGGAGGCCCAGGTCCGAGGGGAGCAGGGAGGCCACCCAGCAGTCTCGGCGTACGCCCTTGTTGTTGATGGCGGAGCGGAGGGTGCCCTCGAGGGTGAAGCCGGCGTGTTCGGCGACGGCGCGGGAGGCTGTGTTGCCGACCTGGGCGCGCCATTCGACGCGGTCGAGGGAGATGTCGGTGAAGGCCCAGCGGGAGGCGGCGAGCGCGGCCTCGGTGATGTAGCCGTTGCCGCGGTGTTCCTTCTTCGCCCAGAAGCCGATCTCGCCGACGCCCAGGGACCGCATCGTGATGGCGAGCATGCCCACCAACTCCGCGGAGGGGAGGAAGACACCGAAGGTGAACATGGAGCCGTCAGCCCAGCCGTCGGGCACCATCTGGTCCGTGAAGCCCTCCGCGTGCTCGCGGAGATAGGGCGACGGGATCGTGGTCCAGCGCTGGATGTCGGGGTCCTGGACGGCGTCGTACACGGCGTCCGTATCGTGCGGGCCGACGGTGCGCAGCAGAAGACGGTCCGTGGTCAGGGTGACGGGGTCCATCGGCCGATTCTGCTCGGGCGGGCGCGAGGGCGCCATTCCTTTGCTGAGAGTGAGTCCGCGATTACTTTTCGCGACGCGAACGCGGCACCTTCCGCAACCCCTGGCCGTTGTCCTAGTGGCTCTCACGAGCAGGCCTCCCGGTGCGGTGGGGTCCTCGCTTACGATGGCCGTTGCTCAAGCTGCTAATTGAATCTGTCATTGCAACCGACCGTCCCAGGCCCGACCGGCAAGGAGACATAGCCCAGTGTCCGTCCTCTCAAAGATCATGCGTGCAGGCGAAGGCAAGATCCTGCGCAAACTGCACCGCATCGCGGACCAGGTCACCTCCATCGAAGAGGACTTCGTCGACCTCTCCGACGCCGAGCTGCGGGCCCTCACCGATGAGTACAAGCAGCGGTACGCCGACGGGGAGAGCCTCGACGACCTGCTGCCCGAGGCCTTCGCGACCGTCCGTGAGGCTGCCAAGCGCGTCCTTGGCCAGCGTCACTACGACGTGCAGATGATGGGTGGCGCCGCGCTCCACCTCGGCTATGTCGCGGAGATGAAGACCGGCGAGGGCAAGACCCTGGTCGGCACGCTGCCCGCGTATCTGAACGCCCTCACCGGAGACGGCGTCCACTTCATCACGGTCAACGACTACCTGGCCGAGCGCGACTCCGAAATGATGGGTCGCGTCCACAAGTTCCTGGGTCTGAGTGTCGGCTGCATCCTCGCCAACATGACGCCGGCCCAGCGCCGCGAGCAGTACGCATGCGACATCACCTACGGCACGAACAACGAGTTCGGCTTCGACTACCTGCGCGACAACATGGCGTGGTCGCAGGACGAACTGGTGCAGCGGGGCCACAACTTCGCGATCGTCGACGAGGTCGACTCCATCCTCGTCGACGAGGCCCGTACGCCGTTGATCATCTCCGGCCCCGCCGACCAGGCCACCAAGTGGTACGGCGACTTCGCCAAGCTGGTCACGCGGCTGAAGAGGGGCGAGGCGGGCAACACCCTCAAGGGCATCGAGGAGACCGGGGACTACGAGGTCGACGAGAAGAAGCGCACCGTCGCCATCCACGAACCCGGCGTCGCCAAGGTCGAGGACTGGCTGGGTATCGACAACCTGTACGAGTCGGTGAACACGCCGCTCGTCGGCTACCTGAACAACGGCATCAAGGCCAAGGAACTCTTCAAGAAGGACAAGGACTACGTCGTCATCGACGGCGAAGTCATGATCGTCGACGAGCACACCGGCCGTATCCTCGCCGGCCGCCGCTACAACGAGGGCATGCACCAGGCGATCGAGGCGAAGGAAGGGGTGGACATCAAGGACGAGAACCAGACGCTCGCCACGATCACCCTGCAGAACTTCTTCCGCCTCTACGACAAGCTCTCCGGCATGACCGGTACGGCGATGACCGAGGCCGCCGAGTTCCACCAGATCTACAAGCTCGGCGTCGTCCCGATCCCGACCAACAGGCCCATGGTCCGCAAGGACCAGTCGGACCTGATCTACCGCACCGAGGTCGCCAAGTTCGACGCGGTGGTCGACGACATCGCCGAGAAGCACGAGAAGGGCCAGCCGATCCTCGTCGGTACGACCTCGGTCGAGAAGTCCGAGTACCTCTCGCAGCAGCTCTCCAAGCGCGGCATCCAGCACGAAGTGCTGAACGCGAAGCAGCACGACCGTGAGGCGCCGATCATCGCCCAGGCCGGCCGCAAGGGCGCTGTCACCGTGGCCACGAACATGGCCGGCCGTGGTACGGACATCAAGCTCGGCGGCAACCCCGACGATCTCGCCGAGGCGGAGCTGCGCCAGCGCGGTCTCGACCCCGAGGAGCACATCGAGGAGTGGGCCGCGGCGCTCCCTGCCGCCCTGGAGAGGGCCGCAAAGGCGGTGGAGGCCGAGTTCGAGGAGGTCAAGGACCTCGGCGGGCTGTACGTGCTGGGCACCGAGCGGCACGAGTCGCGGCGTATCGACAACCAGCTGCGCGGTCGTAGCGGCCGTCAGGGCGACCCGGGCGAGTCCCGCTTCTACCTCTCGCTGGGTGACGATCTGATGCGCCTCTTCAAGGCCGCGATGGTCGAGCGGGTCATGTCGATGGCGAACGTTCCCGACGACGTACCGATCGAGAACAAGATGGTCACGCGCGCGATCGCGTCCGCCCAGTCGCAGGTCGAGCAGCAGAACTTCGAGACCCGTAAGAACGTTCTGAAGTACGACGAGGTCCTCAACCGGCAGCGCGAGGTCATCTACGGCGAGCGCCGCCGCGTCCTGGAGGGCGAGGACCTGCAGGAGCAGATCCAGCACTTCACGGACGACACGATCGACGCCTACATCGAGGCCGAGACCGCCGAGGGCTTCGCCGAGGAGTGGGACGTCGACCGGTTGTGGGGTGCCTTCAAGCAGCTCTACCCGGTGAAGGTGACCGTCGAGGAGCTGGAGGAGGCCGCCGGTGACCGTGCCGGTCTGACCGCCGACTTCATCTCCGAGTCCATCAAGGACGACGTCCACGAGCAGTACGCGGCCCGCGAGGAGCAGCTCGGCTCGGAGATCATGCGTGAGCTGGAGCGCCGGGTCGTGCTGTCGGTCCTCGACCGCAAGTGGCGTGAGCACCTCTACGAGATGGACTACCTCCAGGAGGGCATCGGTCTGCGCGCCATGGCGCAGAAGGACCCCCTGGTCGAGTACCAGCGCGAGGGCTTCGACATGTTCACCGCCATGATGGACGGCATCAAGGAGGAGTCCGTCGGCTATCTGTTCAACCTGGAGGTCCAGGTCGAGCAGCAGGTCGAGGAGGTTCCGGTCGCGGACGCCGCGCCTTCGCTGGACAAGAAGTCGGACACCGTCCCCGCGGGTGCGCGTCCCGAGATCCGCGCCAAGGGGCTCGACGCCCCGCAACGGCCGGACAGGCTGCACTTCTCGGCGCCCACCGTGGACGGCGAGGGCGGCATCATCGAGGGCGACTTCGCCAGCGACGACGACGAGCCAGTGCGCTCCGAGTCGGACGGCCTCACGCGCGCGGAGCGCCGTAAGCAGCAGAAGGGCGCGCGTCGCCGCAAGAAGTGACCGTTTCCTTCAGCGGTTCAGCGGTTCAGTAGTCGGCTGAGGGCCGGGCACCTTTTGGGGACGCTGTTGGTTAATCCCGGGCCCTGATACTTCGCCCCGTCGTCATGCGGCG
>NZ_JBHXMF010000101.1:11025-21690 GCF_042721055.1 Streptomyces sp. NPDC058470 | reverse complement strand
CGCCGCATGACGACGGGGCGAAGTATCAGGGCCCGGGATTAACCAACAGCGTCCGATACGAGCCCGGCCCCCTGCTCATCGACCTCATCGGCTGCGTCGTGCCGTCTCCGCCCTGATCCCTGAGCTGCTCACAGGTGAACGGGCGTGGCGACCGCGGTGGCGTTCCATTCGGCGATCACGGGACGGTCGTGCTCGGTGGAGAGCCGGCTGACCGTACCCGTCGCGAGCTGGAAGAGGCGGCCGTCCGCGGCCGGCAGCTCCAGGTAGCGGGCCGTGAGCACGCGCAGGAAGTGGGCGTGCGCCACGAGGACCACGTCACCGCCGTCGAGCGCCGGGACGATGCGCTGCAGTACGCGGTCGGCGCGCCGTCCCACCTGCGTCGGCGACTCGCCGGGGTGCCCCGCGGGTCCGGTCGGGACCCCGTCGTTCCAGAGGTACCAGTCGGGCCGGGTGCGGTGGATCTCGACGGTTGTGACGCCTTCGTACGCGCCGTAGTCCCACTCGTGCAGGTCGGCATCGGGTACGGCCCCGTACAGGCCGGCGAGTTCCGCGGTGCGTATCGCGCGGCCCAGCGGGCTGGTGAGCGCGAGGGCGAAGGTCCGGTCGGCGAACAGCGGGGCGAGGGACTTGGCCTGTTCCTCGCCGCGCTGGGTGAGCGGCAGGTCGGTCCAGCTGGTGTGTTGGCCCGACACGCTCCACTCGGTTTCGCCGTGGCGGACCAGCAACAGGTCCCCCATGACGGTTACTTCGCCGACTCGACGGCGTGGCCGCCGAACTGGTTGCGCAGTGCCGCGACCATCTTCATCTGCGGTGAGTCGTCCTGGCGGGACGCGAAGCGGGCGAAGAGTGACGCGGTGATCGCGGGCAGCGGGACGGCGTGGTCGATGGCGGCCTCGACGGTCCAGCGGCCCTCGCCGGAGTCCTCGGCGAAGCCGCGGAGCTTGTCGAGGTGTTCGTCGCTGTCGAGGGCGTTGACGGCGAGGTCGAGCAGCCAGGAGCGGATGACGGTGCCTTCCTGCCAGGAGCGGAAGACCTCGCGTACGTCGGTGACGGAGTCGACCTTCTCCAGGAGTTCCCAGCCCTCGGCGTAGGCCTGCATCATGGCGTACTCGATGCCGTTGTGGACCATCTTGGAGAAGTGGCCCGCGCCGACCTTCCCGGCGTGCACGAAGCCGGCGTCGCCCTCGGGCTTGAGGGCGTCGAAGACCGGCTGGACCTTGGCGATGTTCTGCGCGTCGCCGCCGACCATCAGTGCGTAGCCGTTCTCCAGGCCCCACACGCCGCCGGATACGCCCGCGTCGACGAAGCCGATGCCCTTGATGCCGAGCTCGACGGCGTGCTTCTCGTCGTCCGTCCAGCGGGAGTTGCCGCCGTCCACGACGACGTCACCGGGCGACAGGAGCGCGGCGAGCTCGTTGATGGTGGACTGGGTCGCGGCACCCGCCGGGACCATCACCCACACCACCCGCGGGCCTTCGAGCTTGCCCACAAGCTCTTCCAGGCTGTGGACATCGGCGAGGTCGGGATTGCGGTCGTATCCGAGGACGGTGTGGCCTGCGCGGCGGATCCGCTCGCGCATGTTGCCGCCCATTTTACCGAGGCCGATCAGTCCGAGCTGCATGTCGTTCACTTCTTCCGGAGAGTGCGGTAGGCGGCCACGAGGGCGGCGGTGGAGGGATCGAGGCCGGGCACGTCGGCGCCTTCGGTGACGGCGGGCTCCACGCGCCTGGCGAGGACCTTGCCGAGCTCGACGCCCCACTGGTCGAAGGAGTCGATGTTCCAGATCGCCCCCTGGACGAACACCTTGTGCTCGTAGAGGGCGATCAGCTGGCCGAGCACCGAAGGCGTCAACTCGGCTGCCAGAATGGTCGTGGTGGGGTGGTTGCCGCGGAAGGTGCGGTGCGTCACCTGCTCCTCGGGGACCCCCTCGGCACGGACCTCGTCGCCGGTCTTCCCGAAGGCGAGGGCCTGTCCCTGCGCGAAGAGGTTGGCCATCAACAGGTCGTGCTGGGCCTTGAGTTCGTCACTCAGCTCGCCGACCGGATTGGCGAACCCGATCAGGTCGGCCGGGATCAGCTTCGTGCCCTGGTGGATGAGCTGGTAGTACGCGTGCTGCCCGTTGGTGCCGGGCGTGCCCCACACCACCGGACCGGTCTGCCACTCCACGGGGTGACCGTCCCGGTCCACGGACTTGCCGTTGGACTCCATGTCCAGCTGCTGCAAGTAGGCGGTGAACCTGGACAGGTAGTGCGAGTACGGCAGCACCGCGTGTGACTGGGCGTCGAAGAAGTTGCCGTACCAGACACCCAACAGGCCGAGCAGCAAAGGCGCGTTGGCCTCCGGCAGTGCGGTACGGAAGTGCTCGTCGACCACGAAGAACCCGTCGAGCAGCTCGCGGAACCGGTCCGGGCCGATCGCGATCATCAGCGAGAGACCGATCGTCGAGTCGAACGAGTACCGCCCGCCGACCCAGTCCCAGAACTCGAACATGTTGGCCGTGTCGATACCGAAGTCCGCGACCTTCTCGGAGTTCGTGGACAGCGCGACGAAGTGCTTGGCCACGGCGTCGGAGTCGCCCCCGAGACCGGCGAGCAGCCAGGTCCGGGCCGAGGTCGCGTTCGTGAGGGTCTCGATGGTCGTGAAGGTCTTCGAGGCGACGATGAACAGCGTCTCCGCCGGGTCCAGGTCCCGGACGGCCTCGTGCAGATCGGCTCCGTCGACGTTCGAGACGAAGCGGACCGTCAGCTCGCGGTCGGTGAAGGCGCGCAGCGCCTCGTACGCCATCGCCGGGCCGAGGTCGGAGCCGCCGATGCCGATGTTGACGACATTGCGGATGCGCCGGCCGCTGTGCCCGGTCCACTTGCCCGAGCGGACCTGCTCGGCGAAGTCGGTCATCTTGTCGAGGACCGCGTGCACGGCGGGGACGACGTTCTCGCCGTCGACCTCGACGACCGCGTCGCGCGGCGCGCGCAGCGCGGTGTGCAGGACGGCCCGCCGCTCGGTGACGTTGATCTTCTCGCCGCGGAACATGGCGTCCCGCAGGCCGAACACACCGGTGGCGGTGGCCAGTTCCTGGAGCAGGGCGAGCGTCTCGTCGGTGATCAGGTGCTTGGAGTAGTCGATACGCAGGTCACCGACGCGTACGACGTAACGCTCCGCGCGAGCGGGGTCGGCGGCGAACAGCTCACGCAGCTGCGGGTGCAGGAGTGCACCGGCACGGTGGTCCTCCAGGGCCACCCACTCGGGGCGCCGCGTGAGCTTGGGAGAGTCAGGCATGACGGAAGGTCTCCTTGGTGCCCTCGCCCCGCAGGGCGATGGCGTACATCTCGTCCGCGTCGAGGCGGCGCAGCTCCTCGGCGATCAGCTCGGAGGTGGGCCGCACCTTCAGCGCGAGGGTGCGGGAGGGCTGTCCGGGCAGGGTCAGCGTGGCCAGCGGGCCCTCGGGGCGGTCGATCACGATCTCGCCGCTCTTCGTGCCGAGCCGTACGGCGGTCACCACGGGCCCCGCGGTGACGACACGCTCGACCGGGACCTTGAGGCGGGCCTCCAGCCAGCGGGCCAGCAGTTCGGCGCTCGGGTTGTCGGCCTCACTCTCGACCGCCGCCGAGGTCACCTTCGTACGGGACTGGTCGAGCGCGGCGGCCAGCATCGAGCGCCACGGCGTCAGCCGGGTCCACGCCAGGTCGGTGTCGCCTGGCGCATACGAGGCGGCGCGGGCCTCCAGCGCCCCCAGCGGGTTCTCGACGGCGTACATGTCGGTGATCCGGCGCTGCGCGAGGGCGCCGAGCGGGTCCTTGACCGGGACCTCGGGGGCGTCCACCGGCCACCAGACGACGACCGGCGCGTCGGGCAGCAGCAGCGGCAGGACCACCGAGTCCGCGTGGTCGGTCACCTCGCCGTACGTCCGCAGGACGACCGTCTCACCGGTGCCCGCGTCCGAGCCGACCCGCACTTCCGCGTCCAGCCGGGACTGCGTGCGGTCGCGTGGGGTGCGGGCGACCCGCTTGATGACGACCAGGGTGCGCGAGGGGTGCTCGCGAGAGGCGTCCTCGGCCGCCTTGATGGAGTCGTACGCGTTCTCCTCGTCGGTCACGATGACCATCGTGAGGACCATGCCCACGGCAGGTGTGCCGATTGCGCGGCGCCCCTTCACGAGCGCCTTGTTGATCTTGCTTGCCGTGGTGTCGGTGAGGTCGATCTTCATGGCCTGCGCCAGCTCCGTCCGTCTCGTGCGAGCATCTCGTCGGCTTCCCCCGGGCCCCAGCTGCCCGAGGGGTACTGCGCGGGCTTGCCGTCCTTCTCCCAGTAGCCCTCGATGGGGTCGAGGATCTTCCAGGACTCTTCCACCTCCTGGTGACGGGGGAAGAGATTGGCGTCGCCGAGCAGGACATCCAGAATCAGCCGTTCGTACGCCTCCGGGCTGGACTCCGTGAACGACTCGCCGTAGGCGAAGTCCATCGTGACGTCCCGGATCTCCATCGACGTACCCGGCACCTTCGATCCGAAGCGCACAGTCATGCCCTCGTCGGGCTGGACGCGGATGACGATCGCGTTCGCGCCGAGCTCCTCGGTGGCCGTCGAGTCGAAGGGGGAGTGCGGCGCGCGCTGGAAGACCACCGCGATCTCCGTCACCCGTCGGCCCAGGCGCTTGCCGGTCCTGAGATAGAAGGGGACGCCCGCCCAGCGGCGGTTGTCGACCTCCAGCCGCACGGCCGCATAGGTGTCGGTCGTCGACCCGGGGTCGATGCCGTCCTCCTGCAGATAGCCGCGCACCTGCTCGCCGCCCTGCCAGCTCGCCGCGTACTGCCCGCGCACGGTGTGCTCGCCCAGCTCCTCCGGCAGCCTCACGGCCTTGAACACCTTGAGCTTCTCGGTGAGCAGCGACTCGGCGTCGAAGGCGGCGGGCTCCTCCATGGCGGTCAGCGCCATCAGCTGGAGCAGATGGTTCTGGATCACGTCGCGGGCGGAGCCGATGCCGTCGTAGTACCCCGCCCGGCCGCCGATGCCGATGTCCTCGGCCATCGTGATCTGGACGTGGTCGACATACGACCGGTTCCAGATGGGCTCGTACATCTGGTTGGCGAAGCGCAGCGCCAGGATGTTCTGGACGGTCTCCTTGCCGAGGTAGTGGTCGATGCGGAAGACCTGCTCCGGGTCGAACACCTCGTGCAGGATCTTGTTCAGCTCGCGCGCGCTGTCCAGGTCGCGCCCGAACGGCTTCTCGATGACCGCGCGCCGCCAGGAACCCTCCGGCGCGTCCGCCAGCCCGTGCTTCTTGAGCTGCTGGACGACCTTGGGGAAGAACTTCGGCGGTACGGAGAGATAGAAGGCGTAGTTGCCACTGGTGCCGCGCGAGGAGTCCAACTCGTCGACGGCCGAGCGCAGTTGCCTGAACGCCGTGTCGTCGTCGAAGTCGCCCGGGATGAACCGCATGCCCTCGGCGAGCTGCTGCCAGACCTCCTCGCGGAACTCCGTACGCGCGTGCTCGCGCACCGAGTCGTGCACCACCTGCGCGAAGTCCTGGTCCTCCCACTCGCGGCGGGCGAACCCGAGGAGCGAGAAGCCTGGCGGCAGCAGACCGCGGTTGGCGAGGTCGTAGACGGCGGGCATCAGCTTCTTGCGGGACAGGTCACCGGTGACGCCGAAGATGACGAGGCCCGAGGGACCCGCGATACGGGGGAGGCGACGGTCCCGTGGGTCACGGAGGGGGTTGGACCAGTCGAGGTCCACAACGGTGGTCTCGGCCGCGTCTGTAGCCGTGGTCTCGTCCGCGCTCACTGCGGCCGGTTCCACGGCCGCGTCACCAGATCCCTTCGGCGCGGCGGGCGCAGTCTGCGGGGCACGGTCGGGAAACGTTTCATGCTTGGTCATTCCCCCTCAACTCCCTTGCCACGCAAGGAGGCCGCCACCGCGTCGAGCAGATCCACCCAGGCTGCCTCGAACTTCGAGACGCCCTCGTCCTCCAGCTGCTTCACGACCTCGTCGTAGGAGATCCCGAGCCGCTCGACGGCCGCCAGGTCGGCGCGGGCCTGGGCATAACCGCCGGTCACCGCGTCGCCGTGGATGTCGCCGTGGTCGGCGGTGGCGTTGAGGGTCGCCTCCGGCATCGTGTTGACCGTGCCGGGTGCGACCAGCTCGTCGACGTACAGGGTGTCCTTGTACGCCGGGTCCTTCACGCCCGTGGAGGCCCACAGGGGGCGCTGCCTGTGGGCACCGGACGGGGCGAGCGCCGTCCAGCGTGCGGAGGCGAAGACCTCTTCGTACGCCTCGTACGCGAGCCGGGCGTTGGCGAGCGCCGCCCTGCCCTTGAGGGCGAGCGCCTCGTCGGTGCCGACCTTCGCGAGGCGCTTGTCGATCTCGCTGTCGACGCGGGAGACGAAGAAGGAGGCGACGGAGTGGATGGTCGCGAGGTCGATGCCCGCGGCCTGGGCCTTCTCCAGGCCCGCCAGGTAGGCATCCACGACCTCGCGGTAGCGCTCCAGGGAGAAGATCAGCGTGACGTTGACGCTGATGCCCTTGCCGATGACCTCGGTGATCGCCGGGAGGCCGGCCTTCGTCGCGGGGATCTTGATCATCACGTTCGGCCGGTCGACCAGCCAGGCGAGCTGCTTGGCCTCGGCGATCGTCGCGGCGGTGCGGTGGGCCAGACGGGGGTCCACCTCGATGGAGACCCGGCCGTCCCGGCCGCCGGTCGCGTCGTACACCGGCCGCAGGATGTCGGCGGCGGCACGGACGTCGGCGGTCGTCATCATGCGGACGGCCTCGTCGACCGTCACGCCGCGGGTCGCGAGGTCGGCCAGCTGCTCCTCGTAACCCTCTCCCGAGCCGATCGCGGCCTGGAAGATGGACGGGTTGGTGGTGACGCCCACCACGTGCCTGGTCTCGATGAGTTCGGCGAGGTTGCCGGACGTGATCCGCTTGCGCGAGAGGTCGTCCAGCCAGATGGAGACGCCTTCGTCGGAGAGGCGCTTCAGGATGGCCGCGGGTGCGGTTGCTTCGGTCACGGTGATCATCTTCCTTTGTGCGATCGGATCAGGGTCTGTCCGGCGGATCATGTCGGAGGAAATCGGCGGTGCCTCATTGACGTAGGTGAGCGGGGCGTGGTGCGTCGGGCTGCTAGGCGGAGGAGGGCGGCGACGCGGAGCGTCGGCAACCGACGACAACGCCGCAGATCGGCGTGCCACGTCCCGCGTCTCCGGCATGATCCGCCGGACAGGCCCTAGCCGCGGAGCGCGGCCAGCGATTCCCTGGCGGCGGCGGCGACGTTGTCCGGGGTGAACCCGAACTCGGCGAACAGGGTCTTGGCGTCGGCGGAGGCGCCGAAGTGCTCCAGCGAAACGATGCGTCCCGCGTCACCGACGTACCGGTACCAGGTCAGGCCGATGCCCGCCTCGACCGCCACCCGGGCCTTCACCGACGGCGGAAGCACGGAGGCGCGGTACTCGGGGGACTGCTCCTCGAACCACTCCACGGACGGCATCGACACCACCCGCGTGCCCACCCCCTCGGCCTCCAGCTGCTCGCGCGCGGCGACGGCGAGCTGCACCTCGGAGCCGGTGGCGATGAGGATGACGTCGGGCGCGCTGGTCGTGGCGTCCTGGAGGACGTAACCGCCCTTCGCCGCCTCGGGGTTGGCCGGGTACGTCGGCACACCCTGGCGGGTGAGCGCCAGGCCGTGCGGGGCCGGGTGGGTGGCGTGCCGCTTGAGGATCTCGGCCCAGGCGATCACCGTCTCGTTGGCGTCGGCCGGGCGCACGATGTTCAGACCGGGGATGGCGCGCAGCGAGGCGAGGTGCTCGACCGGCTGGTGGGTGGGGCCGTCCTCGCCGAGGCCGATCGAGTCGTGCGTCCACACGTACGTCACCGGGAGCTGCATCAGCGCGGAGAGGCGTACGGCGTTGCGCATGTAGTCCGAGAAGACCAGGAACGTACCGCCGTAGATACGGGTGTTGCCGTGCAGCGCGATGCCGTTCATCTCGGCGGCCATCGAGTGCTCGCGGATGCCGAAGTGGACGGTACGGCCGTACGGGTCGGCCTCCGGCAGCGGGTTGCCCTTCGGGAGGAAGGAGCTGGTCTTGTCGATGGTGGTGTTGTTCGAGCCGGCCAGGTCGGCGGAACCGCCCCACAGCTCGGGGAGTACGCCGCCGAGCGCCTGGAGGACCTTGCCGGAGGCGGCGCGGGTGGCCACCGAGGTGCCCGCCTCGAAGGACGGCAGCGCGGACTCCCAGCCCTCGGGCAGCTGACCGGCCATGACGCGGTCGAAGAGCTTCGCGCGCTCGGGCTGCGCGGTGCGCCACTCGGCGAGCCGCTTGTCCCAGGCGGTGTGTGCCTCGGCGCCACGGTCCAGGGCCCGGCGGGCGTGGGCGAGGACCTCGTCGGAGACCTCGAAGGTCTTCTCCGGGTCGAAGCCGAGGACGCGCTTGGTGGCCGCGATCTCGTCGGCGCCGAGCGCCGAGCCGTGCGAGGCCTCGGTGTTCTGCGCGGCCGGCGCGGGCCAGGCGATGATCGTGCGCATCGCGATGATGGAGGGGCGTTCGGTCTCCGCCCGCGCCGAGTTGAGCGCCGTGTGCAGCGCGTGCACGTCGATGTCGCCGTCGGCCGAGGGTGCGATCCGCTGCACGTGCCAGCCGTACGCCTCGTAGCGCTTGAGCACATCCTCGGAGAACGCCGTCGCCGTGTCGCCCTCGATGGAGATGTGGTTGTCGTCGTAGACGAAGACGAGGTTGCCGAGCTTCTGGTGGCCCGCCAGGGACGAGGCCTCGGCGGAGAGCCCCTCCTCCAGGTCGCCGTCCGAGACGATCGCCCAGATCGTGTGGTCGAAGGGCGACTCGCCCTCCGGCGCCTCGGGGTCGAAGAGACCGCGCTCGTAGCGGGCGGCCATCGCCATGCCCACGGCGTTGGCAGCACCCTGGCCGAGCGGACCGGTCGTCGTCTCGACGCCCGCCGTGTGGCCGTACTCCGGGTGGCCCGGGGTCTTGGACCCGTGTGTGCGGAACGCCTTCAGGTCATCGAGTTCGAGTTCATAACCTGAAAGGAAGAGCTGGGTGTAGAGGGTCAGCGAGGTGTGACCGGGGGAGAGGACGAAACGGTCGCGGCCGGTCCACTCCGGGTCGGCGGGGTCATGTCGCAGCACCTTCTGGAGGAGGGTGTACGCGGCCGGGGCCAAGGCCATCGCGGTGCCGGGGTGACCGTTTCCGACCTGCTGCACGGCATCGGCCGCCAGTAGCCGGGCGGTGTCGACGGCACGCCGGTCCAGCTCGGTCCACTCGAATCCGTCGGAGAAGCCGGCAGGTGTCTGCGGGCTCTGCTGCGTGCTCATCTTCAAGAAGTCCTCGATAAGAGCGGGAAACTGCTCTGACGCCTTCAAACTTAAAAGTCTGACTTTTGCCGGGGAAGGGGCCCGTGTGTCAGCCTTCGGTGAAAGTGGGACACCCAGGGCGAGACCGAGCCGACGTGAGAGGGACATGGCGGACAGAAGCACCCAAGGCGGCAGTGTCGGTGGCGAAGGCGGAGCCGGCCAGGAGATCGACGGGATCAGGACCTTCCCCTTCCCGGTCGATCTGAGCCTCTCCGGCGTCGGAATGCAGGTCGGCGCGATGGGAAGCGGCCGCACCTGGCGTGTGAAGGCACTGCTGGAGCGCGTACACCGCATCGACTTCCACGTCGTCATGCTGTTTCACTCCGGCCCCGTCCGGCACATGATCGACTTCGCCGAGTACGAGGTCTCCGCCGGCGACATCCTGTGGATCCGCCCCGGCCAGGTCCACCGGTTCTCCCCCGCCGACTACCACGGCACCGCGCTGACCATGCAGCCCGGCTTCCTCCCCCGGGCGACCGTCGAGGCGACCGGCCTCTACCGCTACGACCAGCCCCCGCTGCTGCGCCCCGGCCCGGAACAACTGGCCGCGCTGGAGCACTCACTCGCCCAGCTGGAACGCGAGTACGTCGACACCACCACGCTGCCGCTCAGCCTGCACACCTCGGTGCTGCGGCACTCCCTGACCGCGTTCCTGCTCCGGCTCGCCCACCTCGCGGCCAGCTCCGCCGAAGCGGCCCGCGCACAGACCGACACCACCTTCACCCGGTTCCGGGAAGCGGTCGAGAAGGGCTTCGCCACCAACCACAGCGTCAGCGCGTACGCCGACGCCCTCGGCTACTCCCGCCGCACCCTCGTCCGCGCGGTCCGTGCGGCCACCGGCGAGACCCCGAAGGGCTTCATCGACAAGCGGGTCATCCTGGAGGCCAAGCGGCTGCTGGCCCACACGGACCTGCCCATCGGGCGCATCGGCGTCGCCGTGGGCTTCCCGGACTCCGCGAACTTCTCCAAGTTCTTCCACCAGCACACCGACACGAGTCCGGCGGGGTTCAGGGCGGAACTGGCCTGAGCGAGGGGCGGACCGACGGGGCCGCCCCCTCGTTCCCGCCGGTGGATCACCAACCGATGCCGAGCGTCAGCCCGGTGGACGGGTTCTCCGGCCGTCAAGAGGTGAAGTCGAGAAAGTCTTTTCGGCGAAAGGGAGTTCACGCCGTGAAATAAGTGGCTGGGCAGCGAGAAGCGGGCGGCGGCGCAGCCACGCGGCCCCAGCAGAGCCCAACAAAAAAAAAAACAGACGACCAACCGGCGCAAAAACGAGTCGAATAAAAAAAAAAAGAAAAACCCAAAAA
>NZ_JBHXMF010000101.1:0-11015 GCF_042721055.1 Streptomyces sp. NPDC058470 | reverse complement strand
AACTTTGTATTTCGCTAATATTGTTTTCGGCCTAGTGGTGGCACACCCTTTTTTATTTGGGGGGGGGGTGGTCGGGGGGGGTGGCTTTGTCCCGCCTCACCCCGCTTCTCGGCAAACAGAGCCCAGAGAGAGGCTGAGGAGGTCCTAGAGAGCGCTCCCCGCGGTCCAGTCCGCCCAGGACAGGTTCCACCCGTTGAGACCGTTGGACGGATCCACGGTGACCTCGTCCGAGTTCTTGACGATCACCACGTCGCCGAGCATCGAGCTCTTGTAGAACTTGTAGCCGTCCACCGAGGTGTCGTCCGCGCCCTTGGTGTCGTGCATGCTCACGCACCCGTGACTGGTGTTGCTGCTGCCGAAGACCGACGTCGACGCCCAGTAGTTGCCGTGGATGAAGGTGCCGGAGGTGGTCAGGCGCTGGGCGTGCGGCACGTCCGGGATGTCGTACTCGTCGCCGAGGCCGACGGTCGAGGACTCCATCCGGGTCTGCTTGAAGCGCTCGCTGATCACCATGATCCCCGACCAGGTGGTGTGGTCGGCGTCGCCGCCGGTCACCGGGTAGGTGGCGAGGGTCGAGCCGTCCCGCACGACCGTCATCGTCTTGCTCGCCAGGTCGACCGTGCTGATCTGGGAGCGGTCGATGTTGAAGACGACGTCCTTGGACTGGGTGCCGTAGACGCCGTCCGTGCCCTCGACGTCCTTCAGGCGCAGACTCAGCGTGATCTTCGTGCCCGCGGCCCAGTACTCCTCGGGCCGGAAGTCGAGCCTGGTGTCGCTGAACCAGTGGCCGACCACCTCGACGGCAGGCTCAGCCGTCACCGTGATCGCCTTCTCCACGGCGGCCCGGTCGGCGACGGCCTTCGTGAAGTTGATCGACACGGGCATGCCGACGCCGGAGGTCGAATTCGCTTCGGGGGTGAAATACCCCACGAAGGTCTCGCCGGGAGACTTGGTGGTGAAGGTCGCCGTCGTTTCGCCGGCTCCTTCGGCCTGGGCCGTGACCGTGTATTTGGTGCCGGAGAACGGGTTCGCGCTCGACGTCCATTTCGTACGGGCGTCGTTGTAGGAGCCGGCCAGGGTGGAGCCGTCGTTGCCGGTGACCTTCACGGCCGACAGGGTGCCGTCGGCCACGGCGATCTCGACAGGGCTGGTGAAGGCCGCCTTCGTCGTACCGTCGGCGGGGGTGACGGTGATCGTCGCTACCTTGGCCTTCGTCTCCGCCTTGGTACTCGCCGCGGGCGTCGCGCTCGTCGTCTCCGATGCGTCCGCCGAGCCGCTGCAGCCGGTCAGGACGGCGGCCGGCACGGCACCGAGCACGGCGAGGATCCCGCGCCGGGACCACGCCGGACGGCCGGGCCGGTTCGATGCCTGCCGTTCGGACCGGTTCGGTATCTGCTCGGACCGGTCCGATATCTGAGGGTCGACCACGGCACGCCTTTCTTAGATCACCACCACTGCTGGTGCATCCTGCGCCTCTTCTATTTGTTGATTCTTTGAATCCAGGGGGTTCCTCCTTAGATTCCTGTGAAGACCCCTGAGAGACGGCCTGAAAACGGGCCCGGCTGCGTGCGCGTCGACGTGAGGCCGAGCCGCCCGCGCCGCGCACCGGAGCGGCCACCGACAGGGCGTCCTCGGTGATCTGGCGGCTGCTCACCGCGTCGCCCGCTTGCCGCACCTCGGCGGGCTCCCGGCGCTCTACGGCGGCGGGAAGCCCACCGACGTCCTCCAGGGTCTGCCGCGGGTCTCTGTCCTCTGTCCGACGGCCCTCAGTGTTCGGTCACGTCGTCGAAGACCGGGTTCGCGTAGAACCAGGTGTCGGCCCCTGGGATGCGCAGGGTGTACGACCCCTTCCGCCCGCCGACGTCCGCCGTGCGGACGACCCGTCGTCGCTGTGCGCGAGCGAGACGGAGACTGGGGTGTGCCGGCCGCCCACTCGTCAGAAGTCTGCAAATTGCGCACAAGGTCGTGCACGCCTTGCAAAGTTGAGGCAAGAGGTGAGCAGAATTGGACAGAATTGCGCATGGAAATGATGGGAAATGACGAGTACTGTTCACGGCGTGCTGGCAGAGCGACGACATCAGCTCATCCTGCGGGCCCTGCGTTCAGGGGGTCCCGCGTCCGTGACCGATCTCTCCGAACAGCTGGACGTGAGTCCCGCCACCGTCCGCCGTGACCTGGTGAGACTGGAGGAGGAAGGCCTGCTGACGCGGGTTCACGGGGGCGCCGTCGTGGAGGAGGGTGACCAGCCCTTCGCCGAGGTCGCCGAGGTCGCCGAGGTCCGCGTCGCCGAGAAGGACGCCATAGCGGCGAAGGCCGCGTCGATGGTCCAGGACGGCCAGTCCGTCCTCCTGGACATCGGCACCACCGCGTTCCGGCTGGCCAGACAGTTGCACGGCCGCCGGATCACCGTGATCACCAGCAATCTGGTGGTGTTCGAGGAACTGGTGGACGACGAGGGCATCGAGCTGGTGCTGCTCGGCGGCATGGTCCGCCGCGAGTACCGCTCCCTGGTCGGCTTCCTCACCGAGGACAACCTGCGCCAGCTGCACGCCGACTGGGTCTTTCTCGGCGCCAGCGGCGTACGGCCGGGCGGTCAGGTGATGGACACGACCGTCGTCGAGGTACCGGTCAAGCGCGCCATGATCAAGGCGGGCGAGCGGGTGGTACTGCTCGCCGACCGGGCGAAGTTCCCGGGAACCGGGATGGCGAAGGTCTGCGGTCCCGAGGAGCTCGACGTGGTGGTGACGAACGCGCCGGTGGACACGGCGACGCGGTCCTCCCTGGAGGAAGCGCGCGTACAGGTGGTCGTGACAGGAAAGGCGGAGACGGCGTGAAGCTGACGATTCTGGGTGGCGGCGGATTCCGGGTGCCGCTCGTGTACGGAGCGCTCCTCGGGGACCGGGCCGAGGGCCGCGTCACCCAGGTCGTGCTGCACGACCTGGACGCGGGGCGGCTCTCCGCCATGACCCGCGTCCTGGCCGAGCAGGCCGCGGGCGTCCCGGACGCTCCCGAGGTCACCGCCACCACCGGCCTCGACGAGGCCCTGCGCGGCGCCGACTTCGTCTTCTCCGCGATCCGTGTCGGCGGCCTCGAAGGACGCGCCGCCGACGAACGGGTCGCCCTGGACGAGGGCGTCCTCGGCCAGGAGACGGTCGGCGCGGGCGGTATCGCCTACGGCCTGCGCACGGTGCCGGTCGCCGTCGACATCGCGCGACGCGTGGCCCGCCTCGCCCCCGACGCCTGGGTCATCAACTTCACCAACCCGGCCGGTCTTGTCACCGAGGCCATGTCCCGCCACCTCGGTGACCGCGTGATCGGCATCTGTGACTCGCCGGTCGGCCTCGGCCGCCGTATCGCCCAGGTGCTGGGCGCCAACCCGGGCGAGGCGTGGATCGACTACGTCGGTCTCAACCACCTCGGCTGGGTACGCGGCCTGCGCGTCGCCGGCCGCGACGAACTCCCGCGCCTGCTCGCCGACCAGGAGTTGCTCGGCTCCTTCGAGGAGGGCAAGCTCTTCGGCCCGGAGTGGCTCCAGTCCCTGGGCGCGATCCCGAACGAGTACCTGCACTACTACTACTTCAACCGCGAGGCCGTACGGGCCTACCAGCAGGCGGAGAAGACCCGCGGAGCCTTCCTGCGCGACCAACAGGCCGCGTTCTACGACGAGATGAGGCGCCCGGACGCCGCAGCGCTGACCGCCTGGGACCGTACCCGCGCCGAGCGCGAGGCCACGTACATGGCGGAGAACCGGGACGCGGCGGGCGCCGGTGAACGTGCCGCCGCCGACCTCTCCGGCGGCTACGAGAAGGTCGCGCTCGCTCTGATGCGGGCCATCGCGCGCGACGAGCGCACCACCCTGATCCTCAATGTCAGCAACCGCGGCACGCTTTCCGTGCTCGACGCCGAGGCCGTCATCGAGGTGCCCTGCCATGTGGACGCCAACGGCGCGCATCCCGTCGCCGTCGACCCGCTGCCCGGCCACGCCACCGGACTGGTCTGCGCGGTCAAGGCGGTGGAACGGGAAGTCCTGTCCGCGGCCGAGTCGGGCTCGCGCACAACCGCGGTGAAGGCCTTCGCCCTGCATCCGCTCGTTGACTCGGTGAACGTGGCGCGCAGGCTTGTGGACGGCTACACCTCGGTCCACCCAGGCTTGGCGTACCTCGTCGAGTAGGCGCTTTCCACCTTCCTGGAGACTCTCGCGCATGACGAATGCCGCCGCGGCCGTTCGAGGTGTGGACGCTGCGGCCGGCGCGGCGCCGCCCATAGGACACGCAAGGGTGCCCGGCCTTTGCCGGCCGGGCACCCCTTTTGTGCGCGCTCCGGGCGTGTCTCAGCCGGTGAAGCCGGCCGTGATGGACGTGAACTGCCAGTTGGTCTGGCTGATACCGGAGCAGTTGCTGACCACGCCGCCGCCGGCGCACGGCCGGTCGCGGTTGACCGCCCAGTAGGCGAGGCGCGCGATGTGGTGCGAGTTCGACCAGTCGCGGATCTGGGTCCAGATCGCCGGTGAGGTGAGCTCCTGCTGGTCGCTGAGCCCGTTCATGCCGGAGATGCCGATGTGCGCGTACGCCGTGGCGTCGTCCCAGCCGAAGGTGGACTTCAGCTTGGTCTTCAGGCCCTCGGTGGCGTTCACCGTGTTGCCGTACATGTCGGAGCCGCCGCCGAAGTCGAACGGCATGATGGTGAACACGTCGATGTTGGCGCCCAGTGCCGAGGCCCGCTCGATGAGCCGGTTGCCCCAGGAGGTCGGGCCGGTCGTCGACGTACCGAAGGTGACGATCGTACGCAGACTCGGGTTGTTCGCCTTGACGATCTTCAGTGCGTTGAGGATCCGGTCCTGGACGACCGTGTTCTCGAACTCGTCCGTGTTCTCGATGTCGATGTCGATCGCCTTGAGCCCGTACGCGTTGATCACCTGCTGGTACGCGCCGGCCAGTGCCTCCGGCGTCGAGCAGTTCGGCCCGAGCTTGTTGCCGCTCCAGCCGCCGATCGACGGCACGATGTCACCGCCCGCGGCGCGGACGGAGTTGATGACCGACTGGTCGTTGCCGCCGGTCAGCGCGCGCGAGCCGTCCCAGGCCGGGTTGCAGCCGCCCGACGAGAGGATGAACGCCATCGTGAACCACTTGATCCCGGTGGAGTTCATCACCGTACTCACGGCCGGCGGATCGCCCCAGCCGAGGTAGAGGTACGGCGCCGCCTGCTTGAAGTTGGTGCTGGGGGTGCCCGCGTTCGTCGTCACGGCAAGGGAGTTGGAGACACCGGAGAGGTTCCCGGCCGCGTCCCGTGCCCGCACGGTGAACGTGTAGGCGGTGCTCGGCGACAGCCCGCTGACCGTGCCGCTGGTGCCCGTGACGCTGAGCACCTGGTTGGCGCCGCTGTAGACGTTGTAGCCGGCGACCCCGACGTTGTCGCTCGACGCGCCCCACGACAGGGACACGCTGGAGGAGGTCTTGCTGGGGGAGGTCAGGCCGGTCGGCGCGGTCGGCGCCTGGGTGTCCGAGCCGCCACCGCCCGGGCCGTCCAGGCTGACGTCGTCGGCGTAGTAGGTGCCCTGGCCGTACCAGCCGTGCGTGTAGATCGTGGCGCTGGTCTGGGAGGCACCGGTCGTGAAGTTCACGGTGAGCAGGCTGTACGCCGACGTGGATGTCGTCCACGTCGCCGCGCCGCCGTCCACGCCCAGGTACACATAGCTGCCGCGCACCCAGGCCGTCAGGCTGTACGCCGTGTTCGGCTGGACGGTGACGGTCTGGCTGCACTTGGCGTTGTTGCTCGAACTCGCCGCCCCCGCAAGGGCCTTGGTACCGCTGTGCACGGGGGTGGAGACGATCGAGCCCAGGTTCCCGGTGCAGGACCAGGGGGACACGGCGCCCGACTCGAAGCCGGGGTTGGTGAGGATGTTGGCCGCATGGGCCGTGGTGGGCAGGGCGACCGCCCCGGCCAGAGCCAGGGCGGCGGTGCCGAGCAGAGCGATGAGGCGACGTCTGGAACGTCTGAGGTAGTTGATGCGCACGCGATCTCCCTGAAGAAATGGGGGTGTTCGGGAGTGCTGAAGGGTGCGCACCCAAGTTGGTATGGACCAATCAAGCTGTCAAGATGCTGTGCGTTGATTGGTCCAGACCGGTAAGGGGTTGTGGGGAGTTTTAGGGGGCTAGGCGGGTGCGATGGCGGCCGTGGCGGACGCGGCTGCGGCTGCGGCTGCCGGGGCGATGCCCGATGCGATGGCCGGTGTCGCCGCGGGGGTGATGACCGGTGTGGCGGTCGGTGTCGCGGCGGGAGCGATGACGGGCGTGGCGGTCGGTGTCGTGTGAGTGATAACCGGTGTGACGGTGGGCGTGAGCGCGCTGTCCGTCGCCGGGGCGGTCATGGTCTCCGCGACCGGAGCCGCGGCGGCCTGCACGCTGGGTGCGGGCGTGGCCGGTAGCGTCTCGGCCCGCTGCTGCGGCACCGCCACCGGCCGCACCGGACGCGGTCCCGTGACCACGGCGTAGTCCTGCCCGAGCAGCGAGGGAACCAGCTCGCCGGTCTCCTCGCCGAGCGCCAACTGCACTGCCGCCCAAGGGGCGTTGATCCCGCACAGCGCGAGCTGGTGCAGCCCGCCGGCCGGCCGGGTGTTGACGTCCATGAGGACCGGCTCGTCGCCGAACATCCGGAACTGAATGTTCGTCAGATAGTGCAGCCCGAACGCCTCCGCGAGCCGGCGCGCGGGGTCGATCCAGGTGGGGTGGAGCGTGAAGCCGCGACGGCGCCCGTTCTTGGTGCGGCCCACCGCCATCCGGACCCGGCCGTCAGGCCCGGTCAGGCAGTCGACGGACACCTCCGGCTCCGCAAGGAGCGGCATCACCAGCCAGTCGACGGGCTTCCCGGCCCCCCGTAGCGCGTCCTGAACCAGGCTCAACGGCACGTGCGAGCTGGGGAATCCGTTGAGGTGCATGAGGGAGAAGGGGGCGCGCGTGATCACCCGGAAGCCCACCCCGCCCGCACCGGCCGCGGGCTTGAAGCATGCCTTGTGGCCCGCCGCCTCCAACGCCTCGACGGCGACGAGGAGTTCCTCCTCGTTACGGACACGCCACCACGGCGGCACCGGAATACCCACGGCCTGCAGCGCCTGGTACGCCGTCACCTTGTCGTGGAAAATGGCCACGGCCTCGGAGGGCGGCGCCAGCAGGGCCGTGCCGAGCGCGGCGAACTCCGCGCGATGCGCGACGATCGCCGACTGGTGGAGCACGGGCACGAACACGTCGATCTCGTGCCGGGCGCACTGGTCGAGGGCGTACTCGACGTACGCGGCGCGGGAGAGGCCCTCGGGCTCCATGGCGGCGGTGTCGGCAGCGGCCAGAATGGGCGAGTCGGCGTCTCCGTGCGTCGCATGGATCTCGACCGGGCGGCGCTGCGGATTACTTCGCAGCTGATCCATGAAGAACACGTTCTCCGCGTACGTGCGGTTGAGCCAGACGCGTACGCGTGAACCCATGCAGGCCGCCTTTCACGGTTCCCGGGCACGGCGGAGCAGGCCGTGCCCGGCCAGGGGAGAGGGAGGTGCACCAAGCCGCCGCAGACCGAGGAAGGTTCAGCGTGGTGGTGTTGGGGCGATCATAAGGGGCGCGGGGCGGGTGTGGCGCTACAGGCGTGTTACGGATTCCCGAATTGTGGACCCCAGGTCCCGCGGGACGGTCTTGTCCGGCCTCGGTCGGATGTGTTCTTGTGTTGCTATTCGTGTCCGTGGAAGGGGCGAGGGTGGAGTCGAAGGCCGGCCGTTCGGGACAACTGTTGGCCATCAGTGATCTGCACATCGGATACTCGGAGAACCGCGCCCTCGTCGAGCAGATGCGCCCCCAGTCGGACGAGGACTGGCTTCTGGTGGCCGGTGACGTCAGCGAGAGCGTGGCCGACATCCGCTGGACCCTCCAAACGCTCAGCGGCCGCTTCCGCAAGGTGATCTGGGCCCCCGGCAACCACGAGCTGTGGACCCACCCGAAGGATCCGGTGCAGCTGCGCGGCGTCGCCCGCTACGAGCATCTGGTCGCGCTCTGCCGGGAGTTGGGCGTCACGACACCCGAGGATCCCTACCCCGTCTGGGACGGTCCGGGCGGCCCCGCCGTCATCGCCCCACTCTTCCTGCTCTACGACTACTCGTTCCTGCCGAAGGGCTGCACGACCAAGGAGGAGGGGCTCGCCTACGCCGAGGGCACCGGGGTGATCTGCACCGACGAGCACTTCCTGCACCCCGATCCCTATCCGAGCCGTGAGGCGTGGTGCCGGGCCCGGGTCGCCGAGACCGAGCGCAGGCTTGGCGAGCTGCCCGACGACCTGCCCGTGATCCCGGTCAACCACTACCCGCTGGACCGCCACCCGATGGACGTCCTGCGCTACCCCGAGTTCGCGATGTGGTGCGGCACCAGGCTGACCGCCGGCTGGCACCGCAGATTCCGCATCGAGACCATGGTCTACGGTCATCTCCACATCCCACGGACCACCTGGCACGAGGGTGTCCGCTTCGAAGAGGTGTCCGTGGGCTACCCCCGTGAGTGGCGCACCCGCACGGGACCGCCCGGTACGCTGCGCCGCATTCTGCCGATGGAGGTCGGAGCCGGTGATCGAGGAGCTGCTCCCGGAGTCAGTGGTGGCCGTGGAGGGTTTCGGTGACGACGGGGCCGAGGGCACGATGCTGTACCCCGAGGAGCAGGCGCTGCTGACCCGCGCCGTGGCGAAGCGGCGCCGCGAGTTCACCGCCGTACGCGGCTGCGCCCGGCGAGCCATGGAGAAGCTCGGCGTGGCGCCGGCGCCCATCCTGCCCGGCGAGCGCGGCGCCCCGCAGTGGCCCGCGGGTGTGATCGGCAGCATGACGCACTGCGAGGGCTACACCGCCGCCGCGGTCGCCCGCGCCACCGACCTGGCCTCCCTCGGCATCGACGCCGAACCTCACCTGGTGCTCCCGGACGGCGTCCTGGGCGCCGTGGCCCTGCCCGCCGAGGTGGCACGGCTGGGCGGGCTCGGTGCCCGGATTCCCGACATCCACTGGGACCGGCTGCTGTTCAGCGCCAAGGAGTCGGTCTACAAGGCGTGGTTCCCGCTCACCGCGAAGTGGCTGGACTTCTCCGAGGCGGACATCGACATCTTCGTGGACCCCGGGGCCGGGGTCCACGCGCTGTCGGGACGGCTGCGCGCGGAGCTCCTCGTGCCGGGCCCGCTGGTCGGCGGCGACCGCCTGGGGTTCTTCGACGGGCGCTGGACCGTCCAGCGGGGCCTGGTGGCGACGGTGATCACGGTGCCGCACGGCTGAGGCCGTGCACCACCGCGTGACTCAGCGCTGCGTCGGTCCGGGGCACCAGGTGTGCAGCAGCCGGAAGAACGACTCCTCGTTGCCCGCGAGCCCGGCCGCCGCCAGTGCCCGCTCCGCTTCGGCCAGGGCGGCGGGCGGCACCACGGGTGGTCGGCGCCCGTCCGGCGCTCCGTCGAAGGCGGCTCGGACGGTCTGGAGGAGACGCAGGTAGGCCTGCACGGCGGCGCGTTCGTGATCGGTCAGTACGGCGGTCGGCATCGGACGGCTCTCCCCGGGTCGGCTGGTCGAAGCGATACATGGCGGTACGTGACTCCAGCTTGCCGTCCGCCACTGACAATGCCGTTTCCGTACGCGGAGGTTCGCCCGCTTAGCGGAGGCGAAACCTCACGGAAATCCCTTGGGGGACGAGGGCCCTAGGCTGGAACGGAGACCTGGGAACCGCTTTCTCGGCGGCTTGTGAGCTGCGTCGACGGTGGCTTGCGCGTTGCCGGGACGGTGGCTCGGGAGCCGGCTTGACGGTGGCTTGGGAGCTGCCTTGACGGTGGCTTGGGAGCTGCCTTGACGGTGGCTTGGGAGCCGCCTTGGGGTGGCCCGGGAACAGGAGGTGGCCCATGGTCGACGTACCGCCCGGACACCCGCGGCGCACCCTGCGCTCGGTGGGCGACGGGGAACTGCGCCTGCATCACCGTGTCGTGCACGGCTACCGGCGCGCCTACCGGATGGCGGGCGAGGGCCCCGCACTCGTCCTGATCCACGGCATCGGCGACTCCTCGGACACCTGGGGCGAGCTGATCCTGGACCTCGCCCGCACCCACACGGTGATCGCGCCCGACCTCCTCGGCCACGGGGCGTCCGACAAGCCGCGGGCCGACTACTCGGTGGCCGCGTACGCCAACGGAGTACGTGATCTGCTCACCACGCTCGGCATCGAGTCCGCCACGCTGGTCGGGCACTCGCTGGGCGGCGGTGTCGCGATGCAGTTCGCCTACCAGTTCCCCGAGCGGACCGAGCGGCTGATCCTGGTCAGCGCGGGCGGCGTCGGGGGCGAGGTCAACCCCGTACTGAGAGCGGTGTCGCTGCCAGGTGCCCACCTCATGCTCTCGGCGCTGCGGCTGCCCGGCATGCGTCTCCAAGTCGGCCTGTTCTTCCGCCTGATGAGGATCCTCAACACCGATCTGGGCCAGGACGCACCGGAGTTGCTGAACCTCGTGGACGCGCTGCCCGACGCGACGTCCCGCAGCGCCTTCATCCGCACGCTGCGCGCCGTGGTCGACTGGCGCGGGCAGGCGGTGACCATGCTCGACCGCTGCTATCTGACCGAGGGCATGCCCACGATGCTGCTCTGGGGGGACCGGGACAGTGTGGTGCCGGTGCGACACGCGTACGGGGCGCACGAGGCGATGCCGGGCAGTCGCCTGGAGATCTTCGAGGGCGCCGGCCACTTCCCCTTCCACAGCGACCCGGCGCGCTTCCTCGCCCTGATCGAGGAGTTCACGAACACCACGAGCCCAGCCGACTGGAGCCGCGACCACTGGCGCGAGCTGCTGCGCGCGGGCCGCCCCGGCACGGCTGTCGGGCAGCCGGACACGGAGCAGAGCCGAGCGGTGGAACGAGACCTGCGAGAGGCGAGCGAACGCAGCGCGACGTGAGGCCACAGTTCCCTGAACTCGTCTCGTGCGCCTAGGTCCTGTCGTCACATCCCCGTCGTCGCCCGGAGGGCGGCCTGGCGTCG
>NZ_JBHXMF010000100.1:0-21864 GCF_042721055.1 Streptomyces sp. NPDC058470 | reverse complement strand
CATCCGCCACCAGCCCAAACTCAAGAGCCAGAGCAACCTAACGGAGTCCTACTAGCTACTTGCGCCTGAACAAGCCCGGGCTTTCGCTGGGGTGATACCGGTGTGAGTCGTCCGCCGCCGCCACGGTGGGGGTGGGTCTTGGTTGGGCCGGTGGTGGTGGCGATGTTGAGGGTGTCCGGACCACAGGACGCGTGGTGGGAGGTACTGCTGGAGCAAAGGCGGCAGCTAGCCGCCGAACTGGCCCAGATTCACGCCTCGTTGGATAGCGAGCGGTTCGTCGCCCCATGGCGGGCAGTGTTCGCCGAACGCCTGGGGCGGCCGCCGGTCGCGGTCGACACACTCGTGCGAACGCTGTACCTCAAACACCGCTACCAGCTCGGATACGAGACGCTCTGCCGTGAAGTGGAGGACTCGTTGAGCTGGCGGCAGTTCCGCCGGATCCCGCTGGCTTCCCCGGTGCCGCACCCGACCATGCTGGTCAAGCTCGTACGCCGCAGCGGCCCGCAGACCTTCGAACAGCTCAACGCCGCGCTGCTGGTCAAGCTGGTCGAGGACAGCTGCTGCGGTGCCGACAGCTGCGTTTCGACACCACCGTGATCAAAGCCGACGTCGACCACCATCGCCGTGTGCCGCGGATGGTCTCGGCGATCGGCCCACAGTTCAGCCCTGCGGCCACAGCGCGGCTGGAGTCAACTGCCCACACTCCAGGGTGGGTACGCCAGAGCGGGATTTCGGTCCACTGCACCACGCGTGCTCCGTGACGATAGCGGGCTCCACCCATACCGGGATCCCCGTGCTGGCGGTGGCGCCCAGGCATTCGCTGAGGAATCCTCGAAGCTGGTCCCCTTTCAGGGCGGGCGACGTTGTATCCCCGGCTCGTCATGCTCGCCGCTTGGTCCAGGGCGAACTGCGCGACGTCACCGACATCGACGGGCTGGATGCGCCGACTGGCCGAAGCGGGGGAGAGGAAGCATCTACCACGCTTTGTCTGCTCCTACCACCATGGCAGACGCCCCACGTACTCGCCGGATCCGGGAATCACCCCCCGGGCGCAGGGGGACTGCCGAGTCCCCGAACGGCTCCGTTACCGCACGCTGGAGATCCTTAATGGTGGGGGTTCTTGGCCTGATGACGGCTGGTGATGACGCTCCTTGAATTTCCCCACCCCTCGCTCTCAGGTGGGACAGACCTGCTTACCTTGATTCCCAGCCGCATCGCCTGAACTGCGGTGGAGGGGGCAAGGGTGAGGCCCTTGAGGATGCCCTAGCCGGGGACACTGTCCGCGAGCTGGTCGGCGATGGTGCGGGGTTCACGGCCGAGGAGTTCCCCCAGCAGGGGGTCGACCCCCGCGAAGCGGCCTTCGCGGGCGGCCTGGAAGGCGGTGAGCGTCATCCGGGCCATCACCTCCGGCGTGCCGGCCGCGACCTTGGCGGCGGTCCACTCCTCATCGTCCATCACGGCCCGCTTGATCCTGCGTCCGCTGACCTGGGAGGCCAGTGCGGCGACGTCGTCGAAGGTCACGGCCTGTCGCGCGGTGAGGGTACCGGTCCGTCGAAGGGGCGGTCACCGGCGAGGATGACGGCGGCCGCCTCGGCGGCGTCGGCACGGTCGGTCCAGGAGACCGGGCCGTCCGCCGGGGTCGTGATCGTGCCGGTCTCCTGCCAGGGGCCGAGCAGCCAGCCCAGGCTGTGGGCGTAGAAGCCGTTGCGCAGTGAGGTCCAGGCGACGCCGGATTCGGCGAGGAGCTGCTCGGTGGCGGCGTGGTCGCGCGCCGGGTGGAAGGGGCTGTCGGCGCCGGCGCCCTGGTGGCTGGTGTAGCGGATGTGCTGGGCTCCTGCCTGGACCGCGGCCTCGATGTCGCCCGGACAACATCCTCGTCGACCGCGAGGTCGTCGCGGTCATCGAGGAACAGCAGCAGCGGATCCGCGAACGCTTCCCCGACATCATCCCGCGCCATCTGTTCATGCAGCGGACCGGCAACCGCCAGGGCGACAAGCCCTACCCGTCCGGCACCTACAACTGGATGCTCCGCGAGTTCAGCAAGATCGTGAAGATCACCGACAGCAAGGGAAAGCCGGTCGGCCTGAGTCACACTCACCGATTCCGTCACACCAAACTGACGAGACTCGCCGAACTCGTCCTGCCCGTCCATGTGTTGATGCGCTATGCCGGGCACGCCACCCCGTCGATGTCGATGCACTACGTCGCCGCCCGCCAGGAACAAGCCGAGCAGGCATTCCTGGCCACCGCCAAACTGCGGGCGGACGGCACCCACGTCACCTTCTCCCGCGACGACCACGACAGCCTCCACCTGTTCAACCGGGCCGACCGGTTCCTGCCCCACGGCTGGTGCATGCTGCCGCCCCTGCAGACCTGCGACAAGGGAAACGTCTGTCTGACCTGCTCGGTCCTCGTCACCGACGACTCCCACCAGCCCGCCCTGGAAAGGCAGTTGGCCGAGACAGCGGCACTGATCGACCGCTCCACTACCGCCTTCCAAGAGCGCCACGGATGCGCCATGCCCGAGGACAACGTCTGGCTCCTGCAGCGACGGGCCGAGCACACGGCCCTGACCCGGCTCCTGGAAACCATCGGCGACAAGCCCAACTGCGCCGTCCAGGGCGCCGGCTGCGGTGCCGCCCCGGCAGGCCCCGTCCCGCTCGCTCTCGACCTTGACTGTCACCGAAGGGCCTAACCGTGACCGACGCCCGCACCAAGCGCACCCAGACCCTGAACGCCGCCGCCAAGGCGAAGTCACAGGCCAAAACGAAGACCGCCGAGCAGACTCTCCGCACCCTCATTAAGCGCGGCGAGCCGATCACCTTCCAAGCCGTTCAACGCGAGGCCGGCGTCTCCCACGCCTTCCTCTACAACCACCCCGACCTGCGCGGACGCATTGAACGCCTGCGGTCCCAAGCCCGCCCGATTCCTGCACCGGCCGCCCTCGCCGACGCGGAAAGCACCCTCGTTCTCGCCCTGACCAGCCAGATCACACGCCTGAAGAAGCAGCACCGAGAAGAAGTACAGGCCCTGCGGGACGCATTGGAGCAGGCCCACGGCGAGAACCTCGACCTCCGACGCGAACTCGCACGCCGCGGCGGCGGGCCCACGCCGCACCCTCAGTGACGGCCCATTTGACCAGCCATCCAAGCCGCGTGCTTACGGATTCGGGCCACGTCGTCGGGAAAGTAGCTCTCCCAGCCCTCGTCCAAGCGCATCCAGGCCACCGGCTGCCCGGCCTCCGCGACGAACGGCGTCGCCACATCAACGACCGCGACATACGACAGCCCCAACGTGACCGGCCAGTCCGGGTGAAACGAACGAACTGCGACCTCCGCCGGCTCAGACAGCAACTCCGGCTGAAGCCCCGCCTCTTCGAAAAGTTCCCGGCTCGCACCCTCTCGCGGTGTCTCTCCGGCCTCGACCTTCCCGCCCGGCGGAACCCAGCCCCGCCAACGGTGCTTCACCAACACCACCCGGGCAAGATCCTCGTCGAATACCCAGACCTCGGCCGCAAGCGGCTCCATCGGCCCCTGCCTGGCAGAGGCCAACCACTGGCGAGCCCCGTCAAACTCCGCCACCGCCCGCTGGGAGTCAACTACTGCCGCCTCGAAGACCCGCTCGTCGACCACGTTCCGAATCATCGGGACAAGATATGGGGACGCACTGACATCGCAGCTCTGTCACTTCAATCTCGTGAACGTCACACACTGCGGTGACATGCCGAACCTCACGGCAAACCGTTGATAACGGGCGGGGTCGGAAAGACACACGTCGCCCAGGCCCTCGGCCACCTCGCGGTCCGCCAGGGCGCCCACGTCCGGTTCGCCAAGACCAGCCGGATCCTCGCGGACCTCGCCGGCGGCCATGCGGGGCGCACCTGGGACAAGCGGATCCGTGAACCGGTACGGCCCGACGTGCTCATCCTGGACGACTTCGCCATGCGCCGACTCGGAGCGTCCCAGGCCGATGGCCTCTACGAGCTGGTCAACGAACGGCAGGGAAGGTCCCTGATCATCACCAGCAACCGGGCGCCCTGCGACTGGTATCCGCTCTTCCCGAACCCCGTCGTCGCCGAGTCGCTGCTGGACCGGCTGATCAACACCAGCCACCAGGTCATCATGAACGGGCCCGGCTATCGCCCGAACAAGCGACCCAAGAACCCCACCGACAAGCCCCCAGTTCGCTAACGCCCGGCCCCGTCGACGTTCCATTCCAGCGGCAGTGCCTCGTCGCAGAAGACGCAGACGAAGTCCTCCTCCCGGACGATGTTCAGCTGGTCGCAGGCAGGACAGCGCCGGAACACGACCTTGTGGGTGAAGCCGGTAGGGTGCTCGATCCCGGCTGCGTCCAGAGCCTTCGCGACGGCCGGCCACGAGGGGATGTCCGGGCAGTATCCGGTCGACTGATTACTCACCTCAGCGACCACCCACTGCCCGGACTCCTCGCGGAAGCTCATCTCTCCGGCGCCCAGAACGGGGCCACCGCCAGCACACACCACGTGCTCGCTCCGGCGCGGCGCGAGCCGCAGCACAGCCATCGAGTCGACGACGAACGTGAAAGGCTCGGCCAGCTCCACCGCTGCCAGAGCCGAAGCCCAGTCGTCGAAGTCTGCCGCCGAGTGGATGCTTCGGCCCTCAGCCTCCGGCCGGACAAGGGCCCGCAGATCCGGCGGTCCCACATACCGATAACTCCACCCCAGCAAGTTCACGCTGGCCAACCTAACGCTCGCCCGAGGCCAGGGCCTGGGGAATTACGTGAACTTACCCGTGGGGAATATCGGGCTCTGTCGACGATCTTGTGGTGCCGCCCGGCTGGACTGGGCATCTACGGGGTGTGCCGGTTCAGGGGATTTGGGGCGCTTACTGCCGCATTTGGCGGATGTGGTCATAGGGCCCGTCGAGTGGGTTGCCGGGGTGGTCACGTTTCACACGTCGTGCCGGACGCTCCCGGCGAGATGCACGGACTGCGCGATGCCATCCTGGCGGGTGCACGGCCGGTAGCAACGACGGCTCGCTGACACGCCGATCGGCGGTGCATCAACCGTGATCGAGCTGACAGTGCGCCGTTTCAAGTGCCTCAACTCCCGTTGCCCGGCGGTGACGTTCGCCGAGCAGATTCAAGGGCTGACCAGCCCGTACGCCCGTTACACCCCGGTACTTCGCACGGTGCTCACCTCGATCGCCCTGACGCTGACGGGCCGTCCCGGGGCGCAGCTTGCCGGCGCGTTGAGCATCCGCGTCGCGAAGGACACTCTCCTGCATCTCCTTCGCGCTGTCCCCGAGCCGCATCCGGCCCAGGTCAGAGTGCTGGGCGTGGACGATTTCGCGCTGCGAAAGGGCGATTCGTACGCCACCATCCTCGTCGATTGGAGGCCCGCCGACCGCTCGATGTGCTGCCCGGCTGGGATGCCGCGCCGCTGGCCGACTGGCTGCGCGGTCACCCCGAGGTGGAGATCATCTGCCGGGACCGGGCCGGCGCCTAAGCCGAAGGCGCCCGCGCCGGTGCCTCGCAGGCGAGGCAGATCGCGGACGGGTGGCATCTGTGGCGAAACCCGCCGAGTCCCTGGAGAAGACGGTCGGCGCCCACCACAGCTGCATCCGGGCCGCGTTCGCGGCCCCCCTGGCCACGAAGGAGCCCGCCGCCGGGAACCTGGTCACCGAGGAACCGTCCATCGCCGAGAGCATCCCGTTCGTTCCGCCGGACGGGACCCTCGACTTCGCGGGCTGCGCCTGGTGGCCCGCACCACCGAACGTTACGAGGCCGTGCAGCAGCGGCTGGCCGAGGGCAAGACCCTGGCCGCGATCCGCCGTGAACTGCGGCTCGACCCTTGGCATCCCCACCATGCGTGGTGATCGATGAACCCACGAAGGTGGGCTGCCGCATGGCCCTCAACCAAGATCGAGAACAGGTTTAAGAAGCGTGCGTCAAACGCCCTTCAGAACACGATCAAGTGCTGCCCGGCCTGAAGGTCCCCAGTGCGGCTTGCCGCCGGGAAGGCCTCGATCTCCGTTCTGCCCCATGAGCATCAGGAACAGGCTCTTCATAGCGGCCAGCCCGCGGGCGCGCCGGATCGCCGCCTCGTCTGCATGCGCGTACATGTCGAAGAACCGTGAGGCCGTGCCCGCGGGCAGCAGCACCCATGCGGCGGCGAGGTCCCACGCCGGATCGCCGGCGAACATGGCACCGAAGTCGACGATGCCCGAGAGCGTTCCGTCCGAGACGACGACGTTCGCGGGATGGAGGTCGCCGTGCACCCACACCGGCGGGCCCTCCCACGTGTGGGCCGCAACGGCGCTGTCCCAGACGGCCCGGACGTCGGCAGCGATGTCGTTGGGGCCAACGGCCTGGAAGAAGTTCTCGAAGCCGTCCGTGCAGTTCCTGGGATGGGCACCGAAGTCCGTAGAGATCGGCGCCTCGGCGGGCGCCTCCACATGGAGCGCCTGGAGGAAGCCCGCCAGCGTGTCGGCCGCGTGGTCGCCGCGGCTGATCGAGCCGTGGTCCAGCGGCTCGCCGGGAACCCACGTCATCACGGTCCAATGCTTGGGGAAGCGCTCGGACGGTTCGCCGAACCGCACCGGGAGCGGCACCGGGAGCGGCAAGCGCGGGGCCAGCACCGGTAGCCACCGCCGCTCCTTCAGCTGGAGCTCCGGAGTGGGGTCCATGCGCTGCATGCGCACGGCCAACTCGTCCCCGAGGCGCCACATTTGGTTGCCCCAGCCGCCCGCCACCTCTCGGATGGCCAGCCCTGCAAGGTCTGGATGTTGCTCCTGCAGTAGGTCGCGGACCAGGTCTGCGGTGATCTCGATCTCGGTGTCGGTCATGCGAAGTCACAGTACTGAGGCGGCAGGCGGAGCAGTTCTCGCTCTCCGGAACATCTCGCTGTGCCCCTCTGGCATCACCAATTCGGTTTCAAAGAGCTGCAGATCAGAGGCTTTGGGACGGACGGCCCCAAAGTTCAGAGAAGCCTGCGTTCGATGCTCGATGCTTCGCCCCGACCCTGCCCAGAAGCCGCGGTTGAATGAGATCCGCGACTACCTACGCGACCGCATCGCGGAGGCCGAACGCGAAGGCTGGCTCGGGGAGATCGAGGGCCTGCAGGTGAGTCTCACCGGCGCCGAGGAGAAGCTCTCCCGGATGAACACCGACCTGGCCCGCCGAAAAACTGTGGTTGATCTCGGCATGCCGAGCTTTAAGGTCCTGATGCCGCCTTCGGCGGCATCAGCCATCTGACCGAACGCTTCGCGGTCGACGTTGTCGGGGTTTCCGGCCTCGAACGAGCAGGCCCGGTGCATGTCGCCCATGTGGGCCACAGCCTTGCGGCAGGCCAGCAACGCGTCCCGGGCACCGAACTCGTCGCCCTGACCGGACTTGTGGAAGCGCGTGACCCTCGCCCCGCGCTTGAGCGGGTCGCGGGAGTGCATGAACTGCTCCAGCCGGTGCCCGAGCACGTAGGCGGAGGCACGGGCCCTGGGCACCGCCCGCCGCAGGCGGCTGCCGTCTGGGATGCCGGTGCCGCGGGAGATGCCCGCGTAGGACAATTCGCGGCCCGCGTTGGGACTGAGCCACAGCAGAACATCGATGGCGTCCTGCTCCAGTTGGGAGGGGGTGTCACTGTCGCGTTTGGGACTCACCGAAGCTTCTTCTCACTCTCGTCCAGGAACGCTTGCAGAGCCTCGTCGTTCAGCGCCGTGTAAGGGCCGGCGGCCAGGTCACGGATGAAGGCGATGGCCGCTTCGGACACGGTGCACAGATCGGTGATGGCCCGGCTGCGCTCCCCGGTGAACTGCACCTGGTGAAGCTGCAGCAGCGACAGCGCCCGCAGCGTGGCGAGGGGGACCTCGGTCATCTCGGTGAAGACCTGCAGGGCCACGTCGGGCTCGGAGGGTTCGCGCGACGTGGTGCGGACGGCCCGCTCGACGTCCGCGGCCTCCTCGTCCTGAGCCCGGCGGCCCGGGGGCGCTTCCTCCACCTCACACTCGCCCTCCCCGGCCGACTGGACAGCTGCCCTGCGGTCATCGGGGTCCGCTCGTGCCTCGCGCCGCTCGAACTCTGCCAGCGCTTCCCGGGCGGCATCACGGGTGGTGGCATCCGCCAGGATCGCGGTCTTCAGCGCCTTCGGCTGCTGAGCGACGTAGACCGGGGAACCCGGCTTGATCCCGGCCCGCTCGGCTTCCTCCTCGATCGCCTGCCGTCGCTCGCCGTTGTTCATGCGAGTGTCGGCGTACGCCTGAACGTGCTCAACCCCGTACAGGTGAACGTGCTCAGTTGGTGATGGCTGACCACGGGCTCTCGTCGGTCCGCTATAGATGGTCGACGGCACCGGGCGGCCAGGCCACTTCTCATGCCACCTTGATGACAACCTTGCCCGCAGCGTGGCCGTTCTCGACGGAGGCGAGTGCGGCCAGGGCGTCGGAGAGCGGATGGACCGCAGTGATCACGGGTGCGAGAACTCCGTCGAGGGCCAGCCTGGCGGACCGCTCTAGACTCTCCCGGTCGAGGCGCCGCTCGATGAAACGCCCACCGAGATCGGGCACAGACGTATCACCCACGGCGATGACGTTGCGGGGATCCCGGGCCAGCGGAGCGACCGTCCGCAGCGAGGCGCCTCCGACCAGGTCGACGATCCCGTCGAAGCCGTCCGGAACCAGCTCGCGTGCCGCGGCGACGACGTCCCCGGCGGTGTAGTCGATGAACCGTACCCCGATGGCCTCGGCCTGCTCGCGCTTGGCGGTACTTCCGGTGCCGATCACACGCAACTCGCGCCCGATGGCCAGCCGGGCGACGACGAGGCCGACCCCACCCCCGACCCCGTTGACCAGGACCGTGGCACCGGCCGGGAGGCCAAGCTGGTCGAGCACATCCACGGCGGTCGTCCCGGCCACGGGCAGTGTTGCCGCCACGGTCGCGGACAGGCCCGCCGGGATGCGCGCGGTGTTCGGCGCGGACAGCATCGTCGTCTCGGCGTAGGTGCCGCCACCAGTGAGTGCGAAGCCGAAGACCGCGTCACCCACCTCGAGCCCGTCAACGTCCTCGCCCCGGGCGAGAACGGTTCCCGCTGCCTCCATGCCCAGCACAAGGGGAAACGGACGCCCGCCGTCGAGCCCGGGGATCAGACCCGAGCGCAGCATGTGGTCGAGGGGATTCACGCCAGCCACGTCGACCCGGATCAGCACCTCGCCGCGACCGGGGACGGGATCGGGACGATCGAAGAACTCCTGCACCTCGGGCCCGCCATACCTGCCGAAACCCCACGCCTGCCCCATCTTCTGCCGCCTCCCATGTGACCGACCCGGTGATTCCGGGCTCTGCAGCCATCCTCACCTCTCACATCGATGTCAGGGGCAAGCGACTGAGACGCAGGTCACAGCATCAGGCCAACCGTGCCGCCGGCTCCGGCAACGTGGACAGCTCCGCCCGGTGCCGGCTGTTGGCCCTAATCAGCACGTCGAGCGCATCCCGGGTCTCGATCAGGTGCGCGATGTCGGCGTCGATCCGGTCGCGCTCGCGCATCATCGCCGTGAACGTCTCCTCGGCGACGCCCAGGTCACCCGGGACGTCCACACACGGCAGCACAGTCGCGATCACCCGGCTGGACATACCCGCGTCGAACAGCTGTCGGATGAGCGACACGCGCTGGACCGCCGCAACGGAATAGTGACGCTGCCCGGTATCGGAGCGTGAGCTGGTCAGCAGGCCCTGCTCTTCGTAGTACCGCAATGAGCGCGGACTCACGCCCGTGCGCGTGGACAACTCGCCGATCCGCATTCCTGAGAGCCTACGCTCGCGTGCTCCAGGTGCAGACCGCCGGCGAGTCATGGACACCCACGGACGCCGCCACAACCGCAGGGTTGTCGTCCTGGTCCCACAACTGAGCATGTTCGTCTGTACGCGCCTGAGCACTTTTCTCAGTACGCCGACAGCAGGGTGAGCGTGGGCATGGTGTCCGCGTTGTGGCAGCCCAGCTGTGGAGCATGGAGAACAACCTCTCGGGCGCGAACATGGACTTCGAGGAGTTCGCCGGCGCCGTCGACGAGGACGGCGTCTTCCTAGGCTTCTGAGTCACTGGCCGTTGGGCGGTGTCAGGCTGCGGACGCGCTGGGGCGTCCGCCCCGGCGGATGCCCGTGCTGTGCCACAACCGAGACGACGGTTGCCTTTGGTGCCCCCAAAAGGCGAAGCTGCCCGGAACGCTTGCGTTCCGGGCAGTATGTGGGCGGCAACCGGGAAACTCCTCGGAGAGTCGCAGGTCTCAGCCGTCTCAGGCCGCGGCTGTTGGGTTCGCCGATCCGGTGGCGCGGCGGTGTTCGGCGTTGATGCGTTGGGCTTCTTCGAGCTGGTCTTCGAGGATGACGATGCGACAGGCGGCCTCGATGGGGGTGCCCTGGTCGACGAGCTCACGCGCGCGGGCGGCGATGCGCAGCTGGTAGCGGGAGTAGCGGCGGTGGCCGCCCGGGGAGCGGAGTGGGGTGATCAGGCGGGCTTCGCCGATGGCGCGGAGGAAGCCCTGGGTGGTGCCGAGCATCTCGGCGGCCCGGCCCATGGTGTAGGCGGGGTAGTCGTCGTCATCGAGACGGCCGTACGAGTCGTCTGCTGTCATCGCACCTCTCTGTGGAACGCGTCGAGGGGCTCTGGTGCCGTACGGCACCAGAGCCCCGAAGGAACTGCTACACCATCTGCCGACCCCGGTACTGCGTCGGCCTTCTGTTTTCGCGGACCCGACCGAGATGCTGTCGGGGGCGCGGGGATCGCGGTTGCTCGACCGGAGACCACCTCACTATCGATGTCCTGCGGTACCCGGGCTCATTACGTCCGCCCGGGCGATCCTGATGGCGCTAGGCCCCTCCGTTCTTCCCTCGGTGATCAACTACTTGCCAAGCTGGGGACTGCGTACTGCTGGTGATGCGAACTGCTCAGTGGCCTGTGACAGCGCCACTCTTCGGTAGCCAGCCCCGTTGCCCGTCCTGCCTCTGCTCTGGCTTGGAACCCCACTGCCGAACCTCCCGGCACGCGCGCCCGCAGCCGACGCCTTCACCGAGGTACTGCTCACTGACTTCACTGCTGGGTACTACGCACTGCACTTACCGGTACTGCGACAGCGTTAACCGCGGTGCTGCTCACGGCGGCCCCTGATCACTGCGGGCCACCCGGTCCGGTCGTCAGCCCCGTCGCCGTCCTGTAAATCCCTGGCTTCGGAACTCCACCACCGCACCGTCCTGCGTACTGCAACTGCACACTGCTGCCCGGCAGTTCGTGTCTGCCAGGCCCCGTTGATCTCGGCTACGAGAGAAACCATAGCCACACCGCCACCCAATGTCTACTCTGGCCAACATAGATTTCCGCCCATCCATCAGTGGGATAATCGACCTCAACCAGCGACAGGGGCAAGGGCGAGGCCGAGCGATGGGCATGGTGCAGCTGATGGTCGTAACCTGCGACCGCCGCAGGCGAGGGCGCGGTCTGCACTTCGCTTTGCCCCGGCGACCCTCCTGAGTGAAGCGGTCGGCCATCAGACCCGCGCGTACTACCCGTTGTCGCCGTGGTCAGCCGCGCATCCGAACGCCCCGGTCAGCCCTCGGGTGCGGGCCAGCTGCCGCAGCTCGGTGCGCGCCGCAGGCGCCGAGGGGGCGGTCATCCAGTAGGGATGCCATCACAGGCGTACGGGCAGGAGCAGCAGGCGGCGGCGCAGGTCCGTGGTGTCACGGGGGCGGGTCGCGGCGAGTGCGTCGTAGGCGGCGTTCCAGGCGCGCTGCGGCTGGACCCGATCGTCGGGGAGGTCGGTGGAGTCCATACCTTAATGAGATCGCGTGTTCGAAGTTTCTGTCACGCTGGACACGTCCGGATGCGCTGACCAGCTGCGGTCGGGGCTGAGCGCGGTGCGGCCGCACTCGCGGTCGGGCCTCCGGAGTCGTGGTCGCCCCGACCGTGACGGTCAGGAGGCGCGCAGGACCGCGCCGGCCGGGCCGATCGTGTCGGGCCCAAACTTGGCGCGGACTCGGTCGACTGCCTCCGCCATGACCAGCCGGGCTTCGCGGTCGTTGCAGGCCGTGCACGGGCTGCCGGTGTCGAATCGGACGGCAAGGTCCAGCTCCACCACCCGGCCGTACGCAGTGAGACTGCGGGGCCATCAGTTCTTCCTGGCTGATGCGGGAGCGCTCGGCGTTTCCAGGCATGCAGCCGTCCTTCTCGCGCGGTGTTCGGGCACTGTCGGCCCTTGACCGAGCGATGGGGTTTGCGTGCGTGTGTCCGGGCAGGCGCTTGCATGCGACGTTCCCACCGCCGTGATGCACGGCAGGGCGGCACGCAAGATTCTTACTCTGTGGTGCGCGCTCCGGAACCCGAGACCACACCCCAGCCCGAACGTGAGGGTGCCGCTGCTGCCTCGCGGGAACGGCTGGAGCAGGAGCTTCAGCAGCTCAGGCAGGCCATGGAGAGCCGTCCCGCGATCGATATGGCTCGCGGAGTGCTGGTGAAGGTGTTCCGCTGCCCGCCTGAGGAAGCCTGGCGGATCATGGTGAGGGTGGGTGTCCCAGAACTCCAATGTGAAAGTGCGGAATGCCGTGGAGGTTCTGCCGGAGACGGTGCAGGGCGAGCCCTTCCCGGACGACCTGCGTCCCCACCTTGTGGCCGCAGTCCAAGCGGTGTGCGATCTTGACGCGTCGGACATGAATGGCTCGACGGTCGGCGGGTAGGCGGCGGAGGCTGGTCGGGGATGCGGTGAAGTGCCTGGGGAGGTCGACCGCCGCATCCCCACCGGGGCGCCACAGTCACGGTCGCCTCGGGCGGGGGCTGGGTGAGGGGATTTGAAGGTCCAGCTTGACCTGGGCGATCACTGTCGGCCGTCGAAGCAGGTCGCTGGTGACGGTGGCGGCAACCTCTTCGTCCTGCGCAAGGGTGTGGATCGCGCTGACCTTCTCCTGCGGGGTGGCCCTCTGCCCGAGCGGCCGGGCACGCATTTTCTCCGTGCCGGGCAAGGCGTGGGGTCCGTGACTGTACTGGACACCCGAGCGGCAGCGCGTGTCCACCCATCTTCGGTCTGTGCAGGACGTGTTCGCGCAATTCGCCGCAACCTTGTGGCCCTAACAGTGGGTACTGGCCCCGGCGGTGAGGCTCGGTTGGCCCCACCCGGTGGCGCCGGGATGGTGTAACGGCTGACCTTCGGCAGCAACTTCATCGAGACCGGAACCGACTCCTACCGCCTCTCCCACACCCGTGCCCAGCAGGCGGCGACGAATACAGGATCACCTGCGGTCCGCACTGATCACCTCGCCATCGGTCGAAAAACCCTTCACGAGCGGAGGGACAGCAGGATCCGGCGCCTATGCATGTTGATGGCAACAACTTCAACCATGACCTCATCACCGATCCGAAAGACGCTCTCAGGCTCATCTGCGTCGCGCTCTGAAAGTTCCTGGATCGGAACGAGTCCCGCAAAATTCTCGTGGACTTGGACGAAGGCTCCGAACCTCATGACCCTCTCCACACGGCCCGCAATCACCCGACCGAACTGAACGCGAGCGAACTCCTCAAGCGGATCCGGATAAAGCGCCTTCAGTGAGAAGGAAGCCCGTTCCCGCTCGATATCGACATCCAGGACCACGATGGTGACCTCCTGCCCGACCTCCACGATGTCTGACACCGCGTCGAAATGGTGAGCCCAGGTCAACTCGGCCCCATTCACCAGTCCATGGAAGCCCCCGATGTCGACGAAGGCGCCGAACTGCTCGATGGACGACACCACCCCTTTGCAGACCTGGCCCCGCTCCAGCGCCTCCAGGACCGTCCGGCCACCTCGGTCTGCCGTCTCCGCCATGCCGCCACCCCTTCTCCAGCAGCCAAGACTCTCACGTCGGACCAGCGCGAGGGAGACGGCAGAGCGGCCTGAAAGTGGGGCCAACTCTCGTCGATACTCACAGCCCTGACGATCAGCAAGTGGGGCCAACACTCGTTGTTGGGTGGGGCCACGACTCATTGGTGAAGCCAACCTTGTGGCGCCCGCGTCACGCGGTCGATCAGGCTGGTTCCCGCATCGGCACATCGGGGACAGGGAGCACGGACATGACGGTCGCGGACGACGCAGTGGCGAACCGCGACGACGTGCAGTCGGTACGCCGGTGGGTGCGGCTGTCGTCCAATGATCCGGGCACCCATCTGCCCGCCCTGGCCGAGATCGCGCGGGAGCTCCGGCTGTCCGCGCCCGTGGTCCGCTCGGCACTGAAAAAACTCGCCGCCGACGGGCTGGTGGCCCTCCACGCCGACTACCGGCTCTACAGCGTCGGCACCACGACCCCGACCGAGCGCGCCTACCGAATGATGCGGACCGCGATCCACCGAAGCTACGAACCCGGCGAACGGTTCATGACCCGCTTCGAGATCACCCGGACGTTCGACATCGGCACCAAAGAAGCGGCGGCCGCGGTGCGCCAGCTGATCGCCGAAGGACTGCTGACGGGGCCGCGCGGGCAGTACGTCAACTCCTACAGCACAGACCAGCAGCGCCGGCGCGTCAAGCAGCTGCGTGAGCGCGCCAGCGACCTGCGCCGCGAGGCCCTGGAACTGAATGCAGACGGCGCGGCAGATCGAGCAGGAGCTGCCCACCGGCGGCGACTCCAGAGACACGTAGCCACGCTCTGCTCGCGTCCCGGCCCGGCACCACGCACCTGGTGTCACATCAGCCCGAGCCCGTGAGGTCTGCGAGCCTTGCACCCTGTCTCCTCAGGCAGACGCGGGCTGGTCGGCCTCAAGCGCCCAGGAAGAGCGAGTTGTCCGTCGACGGCCACGATGTGACGCCGGCCAGCGACATCTACAGCCTCGGCAGCTCATCGGCTGGATCTTCAGCGGGACCTGGCCGCAGGCCGATGTGCCCTTACTGCCTCCGCCGGGATCGTGGTTCGAGGTCGTACGCCAGGCCACCCAGCTCGATCCCGCCCGCCGGCCCCAGGACACGGCGGCCTTCCTCGACCTGGTCGACCGTGAGACGGATACCGGAAGCGAGCTGCCCATCGTGCGCGCCCAGCGCCTGCTGGAGGCGGCCGACAAGAAGAACGACACCGCTGCGGCCGCTCAACTGCTCACTCTCGCCGCCGATCAGCCCGGCTCCGATGAGTTGTACCTGGACGTGATCACCAGGCTGAAGGTGACGGCCGCCAGGAAGGCGATACTCGACAACCTCGCGCAGGCGGTCGCCGTGGTGCAGGCGCTGCCTGAACATGCCGCGGCCGACGACTGGCCCAGCTGGGAGGAGCCCGACCGGGCCGTGTGGTGGCTGCTCGGTGTCGCCCGCCTGGCAGCGCGCGAAAAGTAGTGGCCATTGCTCGACGCGGCCGTTCAGGGCATGGGTGACTGGGACAGCCGCCTCGATCGGCGGAAACCACGAGACGACATCAAGGACTGGATGCGCGAGCTCACTGGGCACGCCGCGAGCATCGTCGCCTCCGCCCTGCGCGCCCAATCGGATGGAGCCCGCCTCCTTGGGTGGAGAGATAGATCGAGCAGGCGTGGGGCCCGTCAGGTGCGTTGAGGGCTCCGGCGGGCGAGAGCCGCCATGACCGGGTTGTAGTTGATCTGGCCGCACCACAGGAGGGTGGGGTGGGGTTCGCTGTGACGCCGGACTGCCTCCGCCAGGGTGCGCCATCCGACCTGGGGCAGTGGGATGCGGTAGCGGACTCGGGGCAGTTCTGGTGCCAGAGGTTCGTCATCGCAGATCAGGGCACGCAGGACGGGGTCGCGGTCATCAGCCGGGCCGCGGGGGACCAACTCCAGCGATACGGCCTGTGCGGTGTAGTACACGGCGATGCCGGCCACCGATTCCCACTGGATGACCTGCATGGCATGGCCGTTGTGCACCCACAGTCCCGTGTGGTCCGCGGCGATCTTCTGATGCCGTTGCCGCCATGCCACCACCAGCATCACCCCGCCGAGCGCGCCGACCCCCACCATGACCGCTACCGCAGTGCTGAATCTCCCCGTCATCAGTCCGGCCACTCCCGCGACCCCCAGGAGCAGTGGGATGGCAGCCGCAATCAGGAGGCCCCGCATGGTTCGACGGCCGGCGTGGAGCACAGTGGCATGAGGAGATGGGGAGGGCATGACCTGAGTTTAGGAGGCGTCAGCAGCCGGGACTCGCCCTGGATGAACGAAATATCGGGTAGGTGGTTCTGGACGTCGCCGCCGGCAGATGGGACGTGGCCTGCGAGGCCGCACTTGCGTACCCGATGGGTCTGCCGGCAGGGTCCGTCAAAGACCAGTGCCGGCCGCCCGCCACGCCGCGAAGAGGTCGTCGCGCGCGGAACGGGAGGTGTCGTCACGCTCGCCCTTGAGGAGCAGCGTGGTGACCACCGTGTGGACGGAGATGATCAGGTGACCGATCACGGTCAGGCCGCGCTTAAAGAGTGTTTTGTCGTGGTGGGGATGTTTGGTTCGGAGTGGGGTGTCGCGCCAGTTCAGGGTGATTCGCGGGTGAGGCGTCTGCTTATGAGGTGTCGATCATCGCGAGGCGGATCATGGCTTCGGAGCGGTGCGGGTGGGTCTCGTAGTCGCGGGCGAGGCGGCGGTGGTCCATGAGCCAGCCGAAGGTCCGCTCGACGACCCAGCGTCGCGGGATGGCTTTGGTGCGGTAGCCGGTGTCGGTCCAGGCTTTTCTGACCTGCGGGTTCGCGGCGGCGATCCGGGAGAACAGGTGGTTGCCGCCGGCGTTGTCGGAGACGCTGGCAGTGGTGACCCAGACCGTCAGCAGCAGGCCGAGGGTGTCGACGCCGAGGTGACGCTTGCGGCCTGCGGTCTTCTTGCCTGCGTCGATGCCCTGCCCCGTGGCCGGCACGTTCGCGGAGGTCTTGATGCTCTGGGCGTCGAGCACACAGGCACTCGACTCGGCGTCCCGGCCTTCGGCCTGGCGCACCAACTGGCGCAGGATGCCGTTGAGTTGGTGAAAGATGCCGTCCTTCTGCCACGCTGCGAAGTGGCCGTAGACGGTCTCCCGTGGCGCGAAGTCGTGCGGCAGATAGCGCCACGGGATCCCGGTCCGGTCCACGTAGAGGATGGCGTCCATGATCCGGCGCAGGTCGTGCCGGGGCGGGCGCCCGATGTCCAGGCTCTTGCCCCTGCGTTCGGTTCGCCAGGTGGTCAGGGTGGGCCCGATCAGCTCCCAGCGGGCATCGGACAGACCGCTGGGATACGGGCGACGACGCGTCATGTTCCGTTAGTACCGTCGGACACAGCTTGCCCCAGGGCGCAAACGGCGTCAGACGGGGGCGCCCTGGGATCAGACAGAAGCGAACCAGTCAAAGCGTCCTGCCGGACGACATGACCGCATCGCACACCCGGGCCCCAGCAGCTCCAGGGCCGGCTGGCATCGGAAGCGCCACTAAACACCATCACCAGGACAAAACGCTCTTTAAGGCGCCTGAGGTGTCTTGTCAGCGCTCACGCTGTCCGGTGTGGTGCGCGGGCGCTCCGGCCCGAGGCGAGGCACCCTTATGCACTCCATGACCGGCCGGCAAAAGCAGTTCCAGACGTCGCCACTGCGACTCGTCAGTTCTGTCCGATGCGGCGTTCAAATCCCGGGACGCACACGTTGGTTTCCTGCGGGCCGCAGCCAGCCGGTTGGACGAGGTCCGGGGTAATGTCGGCCGTCGTGGTACACCCGGCGAGGGCCATGGCACGTGACAGCTGTTCCCGGTAGGAGTGGAGCAGCGACTCCACACCAGCTGCGCCGGCCAGGGCCAGCGCCCACAGGATGGGGCGCCCGATGAGGACGGCATCGGCGCCAAGGGCCAGTGCCACCAGGACGTCCAGTCCGGTCAAGATGCCGCCGTCCGCCAGGACCGGCACCTGTCCGGCCACCGCCTGAACCACCGGCGACAGGGCCCGGCTTGTGGGCAGGACGCGGTCGAGCTGCCGGCCGCCGTGGTTGGAGACGATGATGCCCTGGGCGCCGGCCTCGACACAGGTGAGGGCGTCGTCGGGCCTGAGAACCCCCTTGACGAGAACCGGCAGGCCGGAGAGGTCGCGTAGTCGCGCGATGGCGTTCGGTGTGATGGAGGGATCCTGTTCGAGGGCTTCGGGCCGCATGGCCGGATCGGACAGGCGGGCGCCGGTGTCGCCGCACTCGCGGTCGGGCAGGACGTCGACGACGCGCCGGATTCGACGTCGACCAGCAGCGTGCCGTACCGCTTTCCCTTCCGGAACGCGAAGTCGTCGACACCGAGGACGCGCGGCGCCTGTTCGGGGACGGTCGGCTCCGTGAGCAGGCCCAGCAGCCGGGCCCGGCCCGCCTTCAGCCGCAGCAGCCGACACAGCCGTTGACCGGGACGGCCACCGAGCTCGACCGCGACCGCGTGCTGCCACAGCTTCAGCCCGAGGCTGGAGCGGCGGTACCGCTCACTGAGCTGGGCGACCTGCTCGACAAACGTCCGCCGCGGACACCGGCCGCGGTCGCAGAAAAACCGCCGGACCCGTAACCGCACGGTCAGGCTCCGCCCGTTCACCGGCAGTCCGGCCAGGCCCCGCTCGTACGACGAATGCACCCTCGATGCCTGCGAGTTACACCCCGGACAACGTGGTGGCGGCTCGCACGCGACCGCCTCGACGACCAGCCCCTCGGCGGCCTCGGTGACGCGCGTCAACCGCACATCGAAACCGGAGAACAGAACATCAGCGAGCGATTCGACCCCCATGCGCAGGATGTCCCGCAGAGGAACGTTCCTGCATGCCGCCCCTGACCTGGGCATTCACGAAACTACGGCCAGAACCTTGAAAACGGCCACTCCTTACTCGGGCGAACCCACACCTGCTCAGTGGATCTCCCCACGCATGCGGCGCTTGGGGGGGAGGAGGAGCGAGCGCGATGACGAGCGACCTGGGCGCGGAAGTCACACTCGCGGCGGTCGCAGGGCGCTGGCGATGACGGTGGTCACCATCTTGCGGATGGCGGCGGTCTGCGGCGGGGTGCTTGCCCGGTCGGCGAACAGCAAGTGCGCGGCTCCGACGAGGGTGGGGGCGAGCGTGTCGATGTCGGCGTCGTCGGCCAGGCGCCCCAGCTCCCGCTCGGCGGCAAGGTAGGCGGCGATCATGGAGGTCGCCTGCATGGCCAGCGGGATACCGGTGAGACCGGCCTGGCGCAGCCGGGCACGTAGGCCGTCGCGGAAGGTGATGAGCGCGACGATCGCCACCGTGACCGGCCCGAACAGGTCCTGCAGAGCTTCGGCCAAGTTGTCCACCACGCTCCCGGTCCCTGCGGCCGCGCTCAGAACCGTGTCCCGGTCCTCGATACCGCGGATGCGGTCGAGGACCAGTTCAGCCAGGAAGGCATCGAAGTCGGTGAAGTACCGGTGCAGCACGCCCTTGGCACAGTTCGCCTCCTCCGTGACCGCCCGGCTGGTCAGCGCGTCGGGCCCGTCCCGACGCAAGACGCGCTCGGCTGCCTCGAACAACTGGCCGCGCACGTTGTGGATGTGTACCCCTGTCGGCATCGTCCCGCTTTCCGTTCTGGCCCCACTCCCATAAGTGGGCATGCGCCCACTAGAGTGGGCGCATGCCCACTCTATCGCAGGGACAACCGGACCGTTCCGGACCCGAGCCCCACCGCCACCGGCAGGTGGCCGAGTCGTTCGGCGTGGACGCCGAACGCTACGACCGCACCCGACCGCCGTATCCCGACGCTCTGGTGGACCGGATCATCACGGCAAGCCCTGGCCGGAACGTCCTCGACGTCGGGGCCGGGACCGGCATCGAAGCCCGGCAGTTCCAAGCGGCCGGCTGCACGGTGCTTGGTATCGAGCCCGACGAGCGCATGGCCGCCTTCGCGCGACGCAGCCGTGTCGAGGTCGAGGTCGCCAGATTCGAGGACTGGCAGCCGGCCGGGCGACAATTCGACGCGGTCATCGCCGGCACCGCCTGGCACTGGGTGGACCCCGTCGCTGGCGCGGCCAAGGCGGCCCAGGTGCTCCGGCCCGGCGGCCGACTCGCCCCCTTCCACCACGTCGCCCAACTCCCGGAGCAGGTGATCGACGCGCTCGCCGAGGCACACCAACAGGTCGCTCCCGACTCCCCGCTCAACCTCGGCCTGCTGAAGGGATCAGCCCTGGACGCATCCCAACCGCTGTTCGCGAGGATCGCCGACGGCATCCGGAAGACGGGCAGGTTCCGCGAGCCGGAACAGTGGCGCTTCGCCTGGGAGCGCACCTACACCCAGGAGGAATGGCTCGACCAGCTCCCCACCTTCGGCGCCCTCACCCAACTCCCCGCAGACAAACTGGCGGCGATCCTGGACAGCGTCGGGGCCGTGCTCGACACGCTCGACGGACACGTCACAGTTCCTTACACCACCGTGGTAGTCACTTCGACCCGCTCCAGTACGGCCTGACCACCACAAACGTCGGGTGTCGCCGAGCGCCGGCAAACTGATGGCTCGGCGACCGCCCGGGCAAAGGCTTGAAAGAGCGGGGAAAGTTCTCCGGCGTCTTGCGCCAGGACTCGGGCAACAGCAGCAGCGACGCACACCCACCCCGCCGCACCATGGCGGAAGGCTACTCGCCAGTGCCGAGACCGCAGACGTGCTCGTCCATAGGAGAACCTGGCGGGCCCGGTGCCGATGCGCTCGCCTAAACTCCCCACTCCGTTGAAAGGCGGGCCGAGTGGAGCGACGAGCAGCCTTGGCCGTTTTCAAGAATCCTCATCACCGATGCTCCATCCGCTGGAGACCTCTGAACTGGCCCTGTGCGAAGAGGAGAACCGGCCCCGTTTGTTCGCCCGGACGTGGGCACGCAAGGAGGCATACCTGAAGGGGTTGGGCACAGGGTTGAGGCGTGGGCTTTCCACCGACTATGTGGGTGCGGCGCAGAACCCGGGCACTGATCCGAAGGGCTGGCGGATCAGCGATCTCGAGGTGGGCGACGCCCACGCGGCGGCCGTCGCCATCCAGTGCTGACACGCCTCTACGGCGCTGAAGCAACAGCCCTTACCTGCCCAGCCAGTCCAAGGAGCTGTCCGAAGAAGGGCTTCAGCCGGTCATGTCGGGGCCGTGGGATTCCTCAAGAAGCCGGGCGGCGAGGTCGTCGGCCCACGCCAGGGCCCAGGTCCGAAGGGCAGCGACGGCGGAGTCGTCGAGGCCGTAGGCGGTGAAAGCTTCGTCGTCGGTCCACTCGGCCTCTGCGAGGTTCGCCTGGAGGTCCTCTTGCTCGAAGCGCCCGCGGGCATGCCGACGGCGCCAGAAGAGTGCCCGACGCCACCGCCTGCCTGTGAGGTTCGGGGTGGGATCACGACGGATCACGATGCTCCTATGCGTGTGACTGACGGACAGCCGCTCAGGCCAAACGCCCACCGCGCCAGAAGCCGCCTCCCATACCCAGCGCACCCACGAGTCACAGCGCGCGCCGCACAGCAGGCGCCTGGATCGTCGACGAGCGAGCTCTTGGACGAGCGGACGCAGCGTCACTCGGTGCGCCAGGACTCCAGACGCTGCGCGACGGTGCGCAGATCAGCTTCCTGCGCGCGGACCGCCTGGGCGAGCTCGTACAGATCGTCGTCCTCGGCTTGGAGCGGCTGGCCGGAGACGTGCATGTACTGGCTGGTACAGGCCCAGCCGATGACCAGGTTGTAGTCGGTGAAGGGGCGCAGCAGCAGCGCGGTGTGCAGGAAGGTCGCGGCCCGGGAAGCAGCCTCCTCGTAGTACAGGGCGCCGCGCTCCCGCTCGAACTTGTGCCGGTCGGCCATGTACCCCAGGTTGCCCCAGTCCGAGATGGGCACGTTCAACGGGGAGATCGCCGACTGGATCTGCAGAACCCAGCCGACGTCGACTCGGATGATCGGGCTCACCTGACGCTTGGAGGGGGGTTTGTTGGTGTATGGAGCGGCGGTGGGTCTGGTGT
>NZ_JBHXMF010000099.1:0-21922 GCF_042721055.1 Streptomyces sp. NPDC058470 | reverse complement strand
GTCTTGAGTGACGGCGCCCCCCTCCTCGTACGCCCGCCGCCTAGGCGTACGCCCCGATGTCCTTGATCATCGAGAAGCCCAGCCCGTACGCGCTCATGCCCCGCCCGTACGCGCCCACGTGGACGCCCTCCTGGGTGGAACCCGCGAGGACCCAGCCGAACTCGGACTCGCGGTAGTGGAAGGGCGTGGGGACACCGTCCACGGGGAGGGACAGGGAGGACCACTCGGAGCCGCTCAGGTCGTCGGCCAGGACCCATGCCGTTTCCGTCTGCTGGTCCAGCCAGTCGTCCCGCAGGGTGTGGTCCATCTGGCCGGGCCAGGTGAAGGACAGCAGCCCCACTCCCGCGAGCCAGGCCGCGGAGGAGACCGAGGTGGCCTCCAGCAGACCCGTACCGTCCGCGCTGCGTCGTACGGGGCTGGCCGCGACGGTCACCACGACCGCGAAGCGCTCCTTGTCCTCCGTCGTCTCCCCGCGCACGCTGGGCTCTTCGCCGTGCCCGATCGAACCGTGCTCGACGGCACCGTCCGCCGAGGTACCGACCTGCATCAGCCAGCGCGGTCCCGTGAAGGCCTCGTCGAGGCCGTACCACGGGAAGGGCGCCAGCAGGTAACCGTCGACCGTGCGCCGGGCGGAGGGGACCTGCTGGCCGCCCTCCGCGGCCGGCGCCTGCGCGCCTACCCGACTTGTCGTCTCCATCTGCCGGACGCCTCCTAGCTCTCGTCGGACCGGTGGGCCCACCCCCCTCGGGCGTCCTTATCGGTCCGCACAACAACTGGGCAGCATAGCCACACCACTCCGAGCAGCCGGGAAACCGCCCGGCGCGTGGGTATGTTTTGAGGCCGTGTGAGACTCAGATCACCTGCGTCGAAGGCCCTCTACGGCGCAGAGGGCGCGTCCCGTACGGCACAGGTGGCGCGCTCGTACGGCACAGGTGGCGCGCTCGTACCGCTCAGGCGGCGCGCTCGTACGGCACAGGCGGCGCGCTCGTACCGCACAGGCGGCGCGCTCGTACCGCACAGGCGGCGCGCTCGTACGGCTCAGGTGGCGTCCGCGTCGAAGGGCGGGCGCTCGTCCTTGGCGAGGTCGAGCTTCTCGCGCTTCTTCGTCATGTCGACGGAGCCACCGGAAGGGCTGGAGGAGCCGGCGGACGCTTCGGACTCACGGGCGTGCACCGCGTCCGTGACCTCGGCCATCTCCTTCTTCAGGTCGAAGCCGTTGCGGATTTCCTTGAGCCCCAGCTCGTCGTTGTCCAGCTGCTTGCGGATGAACGTCTTGGGGTTGAGGTCCTCGAACTCGAAGTCTTTGAACCCCGGGCCGAGTTCCTCACGGATGTCCGCCTTGGCACTCTCCGAGAACTCGCGGATCTTGCGGATCGTGCGCGTGACATCCTGGATCATCTTCGGGAGCTTGTCCGGACCGAAGACGAGCACGGCGAGGACAACGAGCGCCACAACCTCGAGCGGTCCTATGTCATTGAACACCTGAAGCTCCTTGCGATGTCCTCGGTCCTCGGGCCCTCGGCGGTTCTTCCGTGGTCCGGGCCGTGTCCACGGTACCCGGCCATCCCGTCCGTCCGGAACTGTCCCGGGGCTTCCGGGTTCATGTACACGCCGGGTTTTCCGCGATATTTGCCGTTCAGGGCAGCCCTCGGCCGTCTTTCCGTGAGATTCCCGTCAGTCGCTGTCGGCCGAACCGAGGACCAGCGTGAGCTGCTTTTCCGTACCGCCACGCAGGAGGGTCAGCGGCAGTGTGTCGCCGGGGCGGTGGGCGCGGACCCTCACGATCAGCTCCTCGCCTGAGTGCACGCGCCGACCGTCGACCTCGGTGATGATGTCGCCCGCCCTGATGCCCGCCTTGGCGCCCGGGCCGCCCGCCGTGACCGCCGGACCGCCGTCACCGCCCTGCGTCCCGACCTTGGCGCCGTCGCCCGCGTACTCCATGTCGAGCGTGACCCCGATCACGGGGTGGGTCGCCTTGCCGGTGTTGATGATCTCCTCGGCGACGCGCTTGCCCTGATTGATGGGGATGGCGAAACCGAGCCCGATCGAACCTGCCTGACCGCTCTCCGGGCCGGAGCCGCTGTCCGCGGAGCGGATGGCGCTGTTGATTCCGATGACGCGGGCCCTGGAGTCGAGGAGGGGGCCGCCGGAGTTGCCGGGGTTGATCGGAGCGTCGGTCTGCAAGGCGTCCACGTACGAGACGTCGCTGCCGTCGCCGCTCTCCCCGCCCGCCGTGATGGGCCGCTCCTTGGCGCTGATGATGCCGGAGGTGACGGTGTTGGCGAGGTCGAAGGGCGCGCCGATGGCGACGACCGGGTCGCCGACCTGGACGTTGTCGGAGTTGCCCAGCGGCATGGGGTCCAGGCCGCTGACGCCGGACACCCGGACGACGGCGAGGTCGTACCCGCTGTCGCGCCCCACGACCTTCGCCTTGGCGGTGTCGCCGCTGCTGAAGGTCACGGATATGTCGCCGCCGTCGGCGGCCGGTTCGACCACGTGGTTGTTGGTGAGGATGTGCCCCTGGCCGTCGAGCACGAACCCGGTGCCGGTGCCCTCCTGGTCGGACCCGCTCACATGCAGGGTGACGACGCTGGGCAGCGCCTGCGCCGCGATCCCGGCCACGCTGTCCGGAGCCCGCCCGGGCGCCTCCTTCCCGGCCTGCGGCAGCTCTACGTCACTCACCCCGCCGTTCCGCTCCAGATACACCCCGACGATCCCTCCGACGCCTCCGGAGACGAGCGCGATCAACACGGCCCCGGCGACCAGCGCCTTCTTCGCACGCCTGAGCTGCTGCGCCCTGGTGACGACGACCGCGCCGTTCTGCTGGAGGGGGCCGGGGGCGGCCCAGGGGTCGTAGTTCTGCCAGGGGGTGGGTGCGGGGGGTGCGGCAGGGGCCGGGGCGGGGGGTTCGTATGTGCCGTGGGCCGGTGTCGTGGGTGACGGAGTCGCTGGGGGTGCTGGGGGCGCTGGGGGCGCCGCCGCAACGTGGGTGCCGTGCGCGGGCGTGACCGCGGGGTGCTGGACGGGCGGGGCGGACGCCCAGGGGCCCGGTTCGCCGTAGGGCGGGGTGCTGTAGGGGTCGGGGGCGTGCAGGGGCCTGGGGCGGCCTGCCGGGGTCTGGTCGGCGGGCAGGGCGTGGGATGGGCGGTCTGAAGGACGGTCCGGAGGAAGAACCGCGGACACCTCGACCGAGGACCGGTCGGCCGGCACAGCACGCGGAGGAAGGTCCGAAGGACGGTCCGGAGGAAAACCCGCGGACACCTCGACCGAGGATCGGTCGGCCGGCACAGCACGCGGAGGGAGGTCGGAAGGGCTGTGGGGAGGAAGGTCGGGAGGAAGAGCTGCGGGAAGTTCGGACGGATGGTCGGCGGAGCGGTCCGTGGGAGGGGCCGCGGGGCGCTCGACGGAGGGGTCAGCGGGAGAGGCCACGGGCCGGTCGACGGAGAGGTCAGCGGGAGAGGCCACGGGCCGGTCGACGGAGAGGTCAGCGGGAGAGGCCACGGGCCGGTCGACGGAGGGGTCAGCGGGAGAGGCCACGGGCCGGTCGGCAAGGCCGTCGGCGGGGATGCCGTTCGACTCGCCTGCGCCGTGGAGCGGAACGGGACCGGCCAAATCAAAGTCGCCGCCGGTGTCGGCACCCGACCCTGCCGAAGCGCTGTGACCACCAGCGCCCGACGTTGCCAAGTCACTGTCGCCGCCGATGCCCGACCCTGCCGACACGTCACCGGCATCGGCATGGTCACCGGCCCCACCGGGATCAGCGCCTTCCCGGCCGTACGGCCGGGCCCCGGCCAACTCGAAGTCGCCCTCGGGGCCCGCGCCGGGCGGCGTCGGGTCACCGTCCCCGAGAGGTCGCTGAAGCTCGAAATCGCCCTCGGTCTGGGCGTCGGGTATCCGTGCGCCCTCGGACGGGCCTGTCCCGGCCTCCCCGGGGGCGACCGGCGGCCGGGGTCGGCTCCACCACTTCGGCTTCGTGGGCTTCCCGTCGTTCATGCTCTCCCCACACCTGGCCCCCGGGCACAACTCGCCGACGGTTGCCGCAGATTGTCGACTCCGCGCCCGGGATCCCTCCGGCGAACGCGGCCCACCCCGGATTCAACCAGGTTCAGGGGCCGCCGCGCAGAGGGCGGGTCAGCGGATGGTGCCGGAGGAGGGCGCGGAGGGGGACGGGGAGGAAGTGGGGGACAAGAGGGGCCCGGGGGCCGCGAGAAGGCCCGGAGTGGTGATGTCCGGTGCCGTGGACCAGGCAGTCAGTGCGACCGGGTCGACCTCGGTGAACGGACGTATGAGCGGGGACATCACTGCGGCACCGGCGACCACCGGGGCCGTCAGCGTGTGCATGACCTCCTGGGCGCGGCCGGCCGGAGCGGGGACTCCGGGCAGCAGCGGCGCGGACACCTCGGTGGGCGCCACCGTGTTCTGGCCGAGCGTCGGCTTGCCCTGTGCGAGGAGCGGCCCCACGGACCGGCGCCGCTGCGCGTCAGGAGCCGTCGAGGTTCCTGCGCCCTGCGGACGCGTCGGCGTCACATTGCTTCCGGTACCGGACTCGCCCCGCGCGGCCGCGGTGTCAGCGGTGGTCCCGGTCGACACCCCGCCGAGCGCGACCGCAGCCAGCGACACGGCTCCCGCCGCGGCGAAGGCGAAGCGCAGCCCGCGCGAGGCCGACCGCTCGGCCTCGTGACGGCTGACGTCATGGATACGGAAGCCGCGCCCCGGGGAGGAGGGCAGCACATCGGCGTGGGGTTCGGAAGGGACGTAGCCGAAGGACTCGCCCCTCACTCCGAAGATGCCGGTGCCGTCGGAGCCGCCGGGGATTCTTCCGCCGAAGGCTCCCCCGCCCAGCGGCGAGCCGGCACTTGTGCCGGAATCACCTCCGCCGGGGAGCCCTTGGAGACGGGCCAGGAAGCTTTCGGAGGGCGGCGGCGGGGCCATCTCCGCGAACACGTTCTTCAGTCGGCGCTGGGCTGCCGCCTCGGCCTTGCACTTCGCACAGGTGGCGAGGTGGGCCAGGACGCGCTCGCGCGACTCATGACCGAGCTCTCCGTCGACAAGGGCGGACAGTCGGTCTCCCAGATGCTGCTCAGCAGATGTAGGACGTGATCCACTCACGCGGACGCGCCCCCTCCTCCCAGGGCGGGCACACCGGTCACCGCGAAGCCGCGGCGCTCGGCACGGGCCTCGGGAGACCGGTGTGCGAGGGCCTTGCGCAGCTGCGAGCGGCCACGGTGGATCCGGCTGCGGACCGTGCCGAGCTTGACGCCCAGGGTCGCGGCGATCTCCTCGTACGACAGTCCCTCGATGTCACAGAGGACGACCGCGGCGCGGAACTCGGGCGCGAGGGTGTCCAGCGCCTGCTGGACGTCCGCGTCGAAGTGCGCGTCGTTGAAGACCTGCTGCGGGGACGGCTCACGGCTGGGCAGGCGCTCGGCCGCGTCGTCGCCGAGGGCGTCGAAGCGGATGCGCTGCTTGCGGCGCACCATGTCCAGGAAGAGATTCGTGGTGATGCGGTGCAGCCAGCCCTCGAAGGTGCCGGGCGTGTAGGTCGACAGGGAGCGGAAGACACGGACGAAGACCTCTTGTGTCAGGTCCTCGGCGTCGTGCTGGTTGCCCGTCAGGCGGTAGGCGAGCCGGTACACCCGGCCGCTGTGCGTGCTGACGATCTCCTCCCAGGTGGGCGGAGTCCACGCCTGCGACTCCGCGTCGGTGGTGAACGTCGCGGTCTGCCCGGAGTCGGCACTGTGGAAACGGTCAGCGGTGTTGGTCACGGATTTCGGCTCACCCGCCGACCTGAGAAAGCGCCGCAGCACTCCTCCCCGATCCACAGGCGCAGCCGCACCTCCCCTGTCGGCTCTGGTGGTGTCCAGTGGAGCCCCTACCATAGCCACCTCGCCCGTTAGCTCCGGATAAGCGGTTTTACGAGAATTTGATACGCGCTCATATCGCTGCGTCAGCACTTGCTCACCGCCCTGCTCCGCGGTCTGATCCATGTGCTTCCCCCAGTGCGTTTCCCCACCCCTCTAAACGCCTGGTCCCATCTGCGGGTTCCCGGCGCCAACGGATACAGTCACGGCCAGGCATCTACGGGGACAGGAGAGCGTCATTACCGGCAACCGGCAGCCAAGCTGGGCGGCGTTCGCCGACGCCTTTGCCGCCGAGGACGAAGCACTGCTCTGGGCCCGGGACCGGGCCCAGGACGCAGGGCTGCGCTCGGTGTCGCCCGGTACCGGGGCGGCGCTGCGGTTGCTCGCCGCCACCGTGGACGCGAAAGCGGTGGCGGAGATCGGGACCGGGACCGGGGTATCCGGAATTCATCTGCTCAACGGCATGCGGCCGGACGGGGTACTGACCACGGTCGATCCCGAGCCGGAGCGCCAGCAGTTCGCCCGCCAGGCCTTCCGCGCGGCCGGCTTCGCGAGCAACCGCGCCCGCTTCATCCCCGGCCGCGCCCTCGACGTCCTGCCCCGGCTGGCGGACTCCGGATACGACCTCGTGTTCTGCGACGGCGACCGTCTGGAGTGTCTGGAGTACTTCGCTGAATCGTTGCGCCTGTTGCGTCCGGGCGGGCTCGTCGTCTTCGAGGGCGTCTTCGCGGACGGCCGCACGGTGGACTCTGGGCCCCAGCCCGCGGAGGTCGGGCGGCTGCGCGAACTGTTGCGCGCGGTGCGCGAGAGCCAGCATCTGATCCCCTCGCTGCTGCCGGTGGGCGACGGCCTGCTGTGCGCGGTCAAGCGCTGACCATGAGCCTCGACCAGCGCCGCTGACCAGGGGTTTCATCGAGGTCGTACCCCGCAAATACAGCTGCCCCGGCACCGCGTGCGATGCCGGGGCAGCTGAAAGGGTATGGTCGCGTCCCGCGTCAGCCGACGACCTTCTTGAGGGCGTCGCCAAGAGCGTCGGCCTCGTCAGGGGTCAGCTCGACGACGAGCCGTCCGCCGCCTTCGAGCGGAACGCGCATGACGATGCCCCGCCCCTCCTTGGTCACCTCGAGCGGGCCATCGCCCGTCCGCGGCTTCATGGCCGCCATGCTCGTTCCCCTTCCTGAAACCAGCTCATCGTCGCCGACGGCCCCTTAGAAGGGCACGCCCGTCCCCTCATAGGACACGCGTCACCGGCATCGAACACATTGCTTCCAGGCCATTATCCCGCATCTCAGGACCCGATGACCAACATCAGTCGGCATCGCTTGCGCAACGCGCTTGAGCAAAACCACTCAATTCGGCGATGTGACTGCGATACTGCGCCGCCGCATGACCTTCCAAGGTCCCGAATTCTTTGACGCAGGTCACATGTCCGAACGGCTCCGCTGTCAGTGATCTCCGTCATGCTGTCCTCGGAAGCAGGACGTACCGGCGGGTAGGCGGGTACGACGGAGCCGCGACACCGGAGGGGAACCCACCATGGCCGACACCGTGCTCTACGAGGTGAGCGACGGACTCGCGACGATCACGCTGAACCGCCCCGAGGCGATGAACGCGCTGAACACCGAGATCAAGGTCGCCTTCCGGGACGCGGCACAGGCCGCCGCGGCCGACGACTCCGTACGGGCCGTGCTGCTGACCGCCGCCGGTGACCGGGCGTTCTGCGTGGGCCAGGACCTCAAGGAGCACGTCGGCGGGCTGCTCGCGCCGCGCGAGTCGGGCGCGGGCAAGGGCGTCATGAGCACCGTGCACGACCACTACAACCCGATCGTGCGCGCGCTGACCGGCGCGGCGAAACCGGTGGTGGCCGCCGTGAACGGCGTCGCGGCCGGGGCGGGATTCGGTTTCGCGCTCGCCGCGGACTACCGCGTCGTGGCCGATACCGCATCCTTCAACACGTCCTTCGCGGGGGTCGCACTGACCGCCGACTCCGGCATCTCCTGGACGCTGCCGCGGGTCGTCGGCCCGAGCCGCGCCGCCGATCTGCTGCTCTTTCCGCGGAACATCACGGCTCAGGAGGCCTTCGACCTGGGGATCGCAAACCGGCTTGTACCCCCGGGCGAGTTGCGCGCCGAGGCGGAGCAGGTGGCCCGCGCGCTGGCCGAGGGGCCGACCCTCGCGTACGCCGCGCTGAAAGAGTCCCTCGCCTACGCCCTGTCCCACTCGCTGGACGAGTCCCTGGAGAAGGAGGACGAGCTCCAGACCTGGGCGGGCGAGTCGGAGGACCACATGATCGCTGTGCAGGCGTTCGTGAACAAGGAGAAGCCGAAGTACCTGGGGCGGTGACGGTTCGCGGGGAACTGCGGGCCGGGTGTGGCCGGTCGCGCAGTTCTCTGCGGCCCTACTGGGCACTCCTGGACACGCAATCGACCAAGTGGTCGTTGACCAGGCCGCATGCCTGCATCAGGGCGTACGCCGTCGTCGGGCCGACGAAGCGGATGCCGCGCTTCTTGAGGGCCTTGGAGAGGGCGGTCGACTCGTCGGTGACGGCCGGGACGTCGCCGAGCCTCTTCGGGGCCGGGCGGCCGGCCGGGGCGGGGGCGAAGGACCAGATCAGCTCGTCCAGCTCACCCGGTGCCCAGTCGGTCAGCACGCGCGCGTTGGCGACCGTCGCCTCGATCTTGGCGCGGTTGCGGATGATGCCGGGGTCGGCGAGCAGGCGCTCCTTGTCCGCGTCGGTGAAGGTCGCCACCTTGGCCACCTCGAAGCCGGCGAAGGCGGCACGGAACCCCTCGCGGCGCCGCAGGATCGTGATCCAGGACAGGCCCGACTGGAATGCCTCCAGGCACAGCCGCTCGTACAGCGCGCCGTCGCCGTGGACCGGGCGGCCCCACTCCTCGTCGTGGTACGCCAGGTAGTCCTCGGTCGACAGCGCCCAGGGGCAGCGCAGCGCGCCGTCAGCGCCCGCGAGTGCGTCGGTCACTGGTGATCCTCCTCGGCGGGCTTCCGCAGCGAGGTGGAGGTGACCGAAGCGGACCTGGCGCCGTCGAGTGCCGCCTCCAGGTCGGCGATCCGGGCGTCCCGCTCGCCGATCTCGGCGCCGAGGCGGCCGAGGGCGTCATCGACGTCCGCCATGCGGTAACCGCGTACGGCGACGGGGAAGCGCAGGATCTCGACATCCTCCCGGTTCACGGGGCGGTCCGGCGGAAACGGGTCCACCAGCCGCTCGGGCCCGGCCTCGGGGAGGGGTGCGCTCTCGCCGCCGCCCACCACGGCCACCGTCACCGCGGCGACCACGACGGCGAGCGCGACGACCAGGAACAAGAACATGAACATCGCTGAGGTCCCCACGCTCTGGTGCCGACGCGGGGCGCGCCGGCGTGGATAGCGCTGCAGCGGACTGTGCTGAAGCGGTTGGTGCTGATGCTGACAGTGTCGGGTCCGATCGTGCCATGCGAGTCTGACAGTTAAGGTCGCAGGCGGCTTATCAGCGGGACTTACTGGGAGAGGTCACAGGGGATGCTCAGGCTGGGCAGGTATGAATTCGACCCGCACGAGCCGGTGATCATGGCCATCGTCAACCGGACCCCCGACTCCTTCTACGACCAGGGGTCCACGTTCCGGGACGAGCCCGCGCTCGCCAGGGTGGAACAGGCGGTGTCCGAGGGCGCCGCGATCATCGACATCGGCGGGGTCAAGGCGGGGCCGGGGGAAGAGGTGACCGCCGAAGAGGAGGCGCGTCGCACGGTCGGGTTCGTCGCCGAGGTGCGGCGGCGTTTCCCCGACGTGATCATCAGCGTCGACACCTGGCGGCACGAGGTCGCCGAGGCGGTCTGCGAGGTCGGGGCGGACCTGCTCAACGACGCGTGGGGCGGGGTGGATCCGCGCCTGGCCGAGGTGGCCGCGCGGTACGGGGTGGGGCTGGTGTGCACCCACGCCGGTGGCGCCGAGCCGCGTACGCGTCCACATCGGATCGCGTACGACGACGTCATGGCCGACATTCTCCGGGTGACCCTGGGTCTTGCCGAGCGGGCGGTGTCGCTGGGCGTGGCCCGGGAGTCCGTGATGATCGACCCGGGGCACGACTTCGGGAAGAACACGCGGCACAGTCTGGAGGCGACGCGGCGGCTCGGCGAGATGGTGTCCACCGGGTGGCCCGTCCTCGTCTCCCTCTCCAACAAGGACTTCGTGGGCGAGACCTTGGACAAGCCGGTGAAGGAGCGAGTGGTGGGGACGCTGGCGACCACCGCCGTCTCGGCGTGGCTGGGGGCGCAGGTGTACCGCGTCCACGAGGTCGCGGAGACCCGGCAGGTGCTGGACATGGTGGCGTCGATCGCGGGGCGTCGGGCGCCGGCTGTGGCGCGGCGGGGGCTGGCGTAGGGGTTTGTTCGCCCCCTCCGCCCCTACCCGTCCCGTATCTGGGGGCTACCGCCCCAGACCCCCGCAATCGCGCTGAACGCGCTCGTCCTCAAACGCCGGACGGGCCGAAAACTGCTACCGTCCCGCCTCCTTCGACACCAGCGACACCGCCTCGTCCACGTCGTCCGTCAGGTGGAACAGGAGGAGGTCCTTCTCCGAGGCCTTGCCTTGGGCGATGAGGGTGTTCTTGAGCCAGTCGACCAGGCCGCCCCAGTACTCCGTGCCGAAGAGGACGATGGGGAAGCGGGTGACCTTCTGGGTCTGCACCAGGGTCAGCGCCTCGAAGAGTTCATCCAGGGTGCCGAGTCCGCCGGGCAGGACCACGAAGCCCTGCGCGTACTTGACGAACATCATCTTGCGGACGAAGAAGTACCGGAAGTTGAGGCCGATGTCGACGTACTGGTTGAGGCCCTGCTCGAAGGGCAGCTCGATGCCGAGACCGACGGAGATGCCCTTGGCCTCGCAGGCGCCCTTGTTGGCGGCTTCCATGGCGCCCGGGCCACCGCCGGTGATCACGGCGAAGCCGGCCTCGACGAGACCGCGGCCGAGCGCCACGCCCGCCGCGTACTCGGGCGAGTCCGCCTTCGTACGGGCGGATCCGAACACACTGATCGCGGGCGGGAGTTCGGCCAGTGTGCCGAAGCCCTCGATGAACTCCGACTGGATGCGGAGCACCCGCCAGGGGTCCGTGTGCACCCAGTCGGACGGCCCGCCCGCGTCCAGCAGGCGCTGGTCCGTGGTGCTCGCCTGCACCTGATCCCGCCTCCGCAGCACCGGTCCCAGCCGCTGCTCCTCCGGTGGCCGCTTCTTGCCCTCGGGGTTGCCAGTAGCCATGTGCGCTCCCTCCGCTTGCGGTAGTTCCACCCCAGCGTAGATCTACGCGGGTTACGGAGGGGGGACGCGAGCATGTCCGCCGGACACCGGCAGGGCTCAGCTCGCGTCTCGGCCACCTCTCAGGCCGTCAGCCAGGCGCGCAGCCGCTCCTCGGCCTCCGGGATCGCGGATGCCTTGACCCGCTCATCCACCTTGTGGGCCAGCAGCTGGGCGCCGGGCCCGTAGTTCACCGCGGGCACCCCGAGCGCGCTGAAGCGGGCGACGTCGGTCCAGCCGAACTTGGGGCGGGCCTCACCGCCGACGGCCGCCATGAAGGCCGCCGCTGCCGGGTGGGTGAGGCCCGGGCGGGCTCCGCCGGTGTGGTCGTCGACGATGAACTCGTCCACTCCGCAGTCCGCGAAGTAGTCGCGGACGAACGCCTCCGCCTCGGCCTCGCTGCGGTCGGGCGCGTAGCGGAAGTTGACGACCAGGGTGCAGGCGTCGGGGATGACGTTCGTGGCGACGCCGCCTTCGACGCGGACGGCGTTGAGGCCCTCGTGGAAGCGCAGGCCGTCCACGACCGGCGTGCGCGGCTCGTACGCGGCCAGCTTGGCCAGGGCGGGGGCCGCCGCGTGGATCGCGTTGGAGCCCATCCACGCGCGCGCGGAGTGCGCCCGCTCCCCCTTGAACTTCAGAAACACCCTGAGCGTGCCCTGGCAGCCGCCCTCCACCTGGCCGTCCGTCGGCTCCAGGAGGATCGCGAAGTCGCCCTTCAGCCAGTCGGGGTGGGCTTCGGACACATGCTTCAGACCGTTCAGGTGTGCGGCGACCTCTTCGTTGTCGTAGAAGACGAAAGTGAGGTCGCGGTTGGGGGCGAGCACCGTGGCCGCGATGCGCAGCTGGACCGCGACCCCGGACTTCATGTCGCAGGTGCCACAGCCCCAGAGCACGCCGTCCTCGTCGAGGCGGGACGGGACGTTGTCCGCGATGGGGACCGTGTCGATGTGGCCCGCGAGGACGACGCGCTCGGCGCGGCCCAGGTTGGTCCGCGCGACGACGTTGTTGCCGTACCGGTCGACCGTCAGGTGCGGCAGGGCACGCAACGCGGTCTCGACGGCGTCCGCGAGGGGCTTCTCGTTACCGCTCTCCGAGGGGAAGTCGACGAGCTGCGCGGTCAGCTCGGCAGCGTCCAGCGTGAGGTCAAGGGGGGTATCGGCCATGCGGCCGACCCTAGCGCTCACGGCTCCGTCGGCTCGAACCGGTTATCCACAGCCCCGCACATCTCCAACATGGACCTCCAGTACCTTGTACGACGTGTCAGAGCCGTCCCCCACCCCCGTCCGGCGCGGCCGCCTCCTCCGTTTCGGAGGGGCCGTCGTGGTCCTGCTCGCGCTCGCCGCCTATCTCACGGTGCAGTACCTCACCGGGGGGCCAGGCGTTCCCCGTTGCACGGTCGTCTCGGGCAGGAACGACGGCGAGTCGTACGAGTTCACGCCGGAGCAGGCGGTGAACGCGGCGACGATCTCGGCGGTCGGCACCCACCGCGACATGCCCGAGCGAGCCGTGACCATCGCACTGGCCACCGCGCTCCAGGAGTCAGGACTGCGCAACATCAAGCACGGCGACCGGGACTCGCTCGGCCTCTTCCAGCAGCGGCCCTCGCAGGGCTGGGGCACGACGGCGGAGATCATGGATCCGACGTACGCGGCGGACATCTTCTACGAGCACCTGGCCAAGGTCGACGACTATGCGCAGCTCCCGCTCACGGTTGCCGCGCAGCGCGTGCAGCGCAGCGCCTTTCCTGACGCGTACGCGAAGCACGAGCCGGACGCCACACTGCTGGCCGCGGCTCTGACCGGCCGCTCGGCGGCCACGCTCACCTGCCAGGGCCCTGCCGGGTCGACCCCGGCGGGCGGCCCGGACGCGGTGCGGTCCGCGCTCGTACGGGACTTCGGGCGTGATGTGCTCCAGGACGCGGGGGCGGATGTGAGCGCCACGGAGACCCCGGCCCCGGCCTCCCCCTCGGCCTCCCCCTCGACGACAACCGCGAGCCGGACCGTGACCCTGCCCGTGTCCGCGGAAGCCTCCGGGAGCACCACCACGGCCACCGTCGGGCAGCGTGGCTGGGAGCTGGCGCACTGGGCCGTGGCCAACTCCTCGGGACTGCACATCGACCGCGTCTCGTACGCGGGGCGGGAGTGGACGGCCGGCAGCACCGACAGCAGGTGGAGTACGTCCGACGCGAACGGGGGCCCGGCCGCGGAGACGTCCACCGCCGAGGTCCGAATCGTCACTGGGCAGTAGTACGGGTCCTCACCCGTTGGGGGGACCCGGAGCGAGTGCCGACGGCGATGGACGCGGGTTTTCGCGCGGTCGCTGTCGTTTCCGCCGAATCCCTTGAAAACAAAGGGGGGTAAGGATTCGGCAGACTTTCCGACCGGGTGCTTTTTACCCGTCTTTGTCCGCAGATGATTATGCGACGCATTACCAACTCTTTACGTTGGATCACCGCAACCTTCGCGGGCTTCGAGCGGTAGTCACTGCGTCCGAGTCCGGAACGATCACCTTCGGTCGGTCGACGGTAGGCCGACAACTTGTTGGTCAACTGCCGGGCCTGGATGGATATTTCACCGTTCTCTTCCGTCTAAGGAGCATCATGTCCCTCCCCCTGACCCGCCGGATCGCCCGTGCCGCGCTGCTCGTCGCAGCGGGAGCGGCTGCCGGGGTCGGTGCGGCCGGCTCCGCCAGCGCGGCGCCCGAACTGCCGACCACCCCCAACCTCGGCGGGCTGACCGCCCTGGACGGGGCGAGTGTCGGCAACACGGTCGACGGTGCGGCTCAGAACGTGACCGGGCTCGCCGGCAAGTCCGGCGGCGACGCGGTCAAGAAGACAGTCCCGGCCGCGGGCAAGACCAGCGGGAAGGTCGCCAAGACGGCGACGCCGGCCGCGCAGCAGGTGGCCGGGGACACCGCGGGGCAGGCCGGAGGCCTGGTCGGTGACACCGCCAAGGCGGCGGGAGCCGGCCTTCCGACGGACGCGGTTACCAAGGGGCTGCCGACCGACGCGGTCACCAAGGGCGGACTGCCCACGGAGCAGCTGCCGCTGAAGGGTCTGCCGCTCGGCTAGGCGCCGGCGCCGTACGGCTACGGGGGTCCAGGGAAGCTTGTTTCCCTGGACCCCCGTTTCGCTGTGCCCCTGCGGGGGCTGGGCCCTGCTCACACGGCACCCGGCGCTGTCGGCCGTGCCCACCTGTCCCGCCCTGCGGGACGGGTGCCCACAGCGGTAGCCAAAGCGGTGGCCGCCCTCGGCCGCGCCGACAGCAGCGGCAGCGGCTGTCGGCCGCAGCAGCTGGTTATCCCGCCAGGCGGTCCACCGCTGCCGTCACTCTCTCGTCCGTCGCCGTGAGGGCCACGCGTACGAAGTTCTCGCCCGCTGGGCCGTAGAAGTCGCCCGGGGCGACGAGGATGCCGAGGTCGGCGAGGTGGGCGACGGTGGTCCAGCAGGACTCGTCTCGGGTGGCCCAGAGATAGAGGCTGGCCTCGCTGTGTTCGATGCGGAAGCCGTGTCGCAGCAGGGCGTCGCGCAGGGCGGTGCGGCGGGCGGCGTAGCGCTCGCGCTGTTCGCGGACGTGGGCGTCGTCGGACAGGGCGGCGACCACCGCGGCCTGGGTCGGCGCGGAGGTCATCAGGCCGCCGTGCTTGCGGATCTGGAGGAGGTCGCCGAGGACGGCCGGGTCGCCGGCGAGGAACGCGGCGCGGTAGCCGGCCAGGTTCGACCGCTTCGAGAGCGAGTGGACCGAGACGATCCCCTCGTACGAGCCGCCGCACACGTCCGGGTGGAGGACCGAGGCCGGGTCGGCCTCCCAGCCCAGTTCGATGTAGCACTCGTCGGAGAAGACGAGGATGCCGTGCTCCCGGGCCCAGGCGACGATCCGGGTGAGCTCGGCCCGGGACAGGACGCGGCCCGTCGGGTTCGACGGGGAGTTCAGCCAGAGGAGCTTCAGGCCCGTCGGGTCCAGGTCCGTCGGGTCGTCGTACGCCACGTGGTCCGCCTGGGCCAGGCGGGCGCCGACCTCGTATGTCGGGTACGCCAGGCGCGGGTAGGCGACCTTGTCCCCGGGGCCCAGGCCGAGCTGGGTCGGCAGCCAGGCGACCAGTTCCTTGGAGCCGACGATCGGGAGTACGTGGTGGTGGGTGACGCCCCGTGCGCCGAGCCGTCGTTCCACCCAGCCCGTGAGCGCGTCGCGCAGCTCGGGGGTGCCCCACACCGTGGGATAGCCCGGCGAGTCCGCGGCCGCCACCAGAGCTTTCTGGATCAGCTCGGGCACCGGGTCGACAGGGGTGCCGACGGACAGGTCGACGATGCCGCCCGGGTGGGCGGCGGCCGTCGCCTTGTAGGGCTCCAGCTTGTCCCAGGGGAAGGCGGGAAGCCGGTCGGTGACTGCGGACACGGGATGGGCTCACTTTCTCGAACGTACGGCGGCCTGGAGCCCGTACGTATCGCTGGTACTCGCTGCACTCACGTGCAGTCGCTGTGCTCACCGGTACGGCAAACGCCTCGGTCCCGTACGGCGATCAAGGCGATCAGGCCGTACGGGACCGAGGCGGCACGTAGGTGCGGGCCGCTTACTGGTTCTGCGGCGGGAGCGCTGCGACGAAGGGGTGGTCGCGCTCGATCAGGCCGAGCTTGCTGGCGCCGCCGGGCGAGCCGAGCTCGTCGAAGAACTCGACGTTCGCCTTGTAATAGTCCTTCCACTCCTCGGGAGTGTCGTCCTCGTAGAAGATCGCCTCGACCGGGCACACCGGCTCACAGGCTCCACAGTCGACGCATTCGTCCGGGTGGATGTACAAGGACCGGGAGCCCTCGTAGATGCAGTCGACCGGGCACTCCTCGATGCACGCCTTGTCCTTGACGTCGACACAAGGCTGCGCGATGACGTAGGTCACGCTGTCGTTCCTCCTCGATAGGGCGCTGGCGGGCCTCCATAGGCTCCGCCGCCTGGCGCGCGGAAGCGCGGCGTCGTCGATGCCCGCACCTAGTATCTCCGTTCTTGGTCCTGATCCGAACAGGAGGGGTGAACTGACCTGTGGAAATCTCTGCGTCTGGTCGTCTCGAGGTCCGCATCACCGCTGCTGACGTGGGCAAACGCGTCTCCGTCCGACGGCGATACACGGATGCCGCCGACGGGGAGAAATTCACTGACACGGTGGGTGTTCTCACATCATGGGACGACAGTGTGTTGACGATCACACGGCGGACCGGAGAACGCGTCCGTATTTCGGAATCCTCGCTGGTCGCGGGCAAGGTCGTGCCGCCCGCTCCGGCGCGGCGGCGGGGGCCGGCGGCGTCGTACGAGGAGCTGGCGCGGGTCTCCGCGCGGGCCTGGCGGCCGGTGGAGAGTGAGCGGCTCGGTGCGTGGGAGCTGCGGGCAGCCTCCGGGTTCACCCGGCGCGCCAACTCCGTGCTGCCGCTCGGCGAGCCCGGGCTGCCACTGGACGAGGCTCTGACGTACGTACGAGGCTGGTACGCCGCCCGTGGCCTGCCCGCGTACGTCCAGACCGCCACCGGGGCCGAGGGCACGCAGGAGCTGCTGTGCGCCGAGCTGGAGGCACGCGGGTGGGCACGTGAGGTGACGGCCGAGCTGTGGGTCGGGGCGCTCGCGCCGGTCGGGGACCGGGAGGCTCCCGGGGTCGTGATCTCCCGCGAGGCGGACGCGGACTGGCTGGACCGCTATCAGCGCAAGGGGCTGAGCGAGGTGGCCCTGAAGGTGCTGGGGAGCGGGCCCTCGGTGTGGTTCGCGACGGTGCCGGGGGCGGCGGGTGCTGCTCCGGCCGCGATCGGGCGGTGCGTGGTGGACGGGCGGTGGGCCGGTTTCGCCGCCGTCGAGGTCGACCCGGCGTACCGGCGGCAGGGGCTCGCCACGACGGTGATGGCCGCGCTGGCCCGCCGTGCCCTGGACGAGGGCGCGTCGGCGGCCTGGCTCCAGGTGGAGGCGGACAACGCAGGGGCGCGGGCGCTGTACGGCGGGATGGGGTTCGGGGCGCATCACGCGTATCACCACTACCGAGAGCCACACACGCCACAGACGCCACAAGCGTCCGGCGGTGATCGGTCCCGGCAAACGCCGCAGATGCCCGGCAGCGACCGGTATCGATCGTCGTGAACGGGCACGAAGCTGCTATGCGTTCGCCTCATCCCCCGGAGCCGGAGCGGGCCGCCGAGGTGCGGCGGCGGTTCGGTGAGGAGGCACGGGCCGAGCGGCCCGATCTGGCGGTGCTGTGCCTGCTGGTGGGGGCCGCGGCGGACGGTGGCCTCGACCAGGCGGGCATGGACGCGGCGCAGATCGAGCTGGACCGGCTGGCGGGGCTGTTGCCGTTCCGGCCCGGCGGGCCTCGGTCCTGGGCGGCCGCGCTCGGTGAACTCCTCGGCGGGCGCTGCGAGTTCCGGGGTTCGCCCGGGGACTACCAGCGGCTCGGTTCCTCGCTGCTCCACGAGGTGCTGCGGCGACGGCGCGGGCTGCCCATCCTGCTCTCCGTGGTGTGGATGGAGGTCGCACGGCGGGCCGGGGCGCCCGTGTACGGGGTCGCCCTGCCCGGGCATTTCGTCGTCGGCTTCGGGCCCCCGGAGCAGCAGATCCTCGCCGACCCCTTCGACGGCGGCCGTGTGCTCACCGGCTCCGACGCGGAGCTGCTCGTCGCGGGGGCGACGGGGGCGCCGCTCGACGCGGCGATGCTCTCTCCCGCCGACCCGCTCGATGTCGTTCTGCGGATCCTGAACAACATCCGTGCGTGGGCTGCCGCTCGGCCCGAGCGGTCCGATGTGGCCCTGTGGGCCGTCGAGTTGTCCTTGGCGCTGCCGTCGCACCCGGCTCGGTTGCGGTACGAGCGGGCTCAACTTCTTGTCCAGCGTGGGGACTTCCTCGGTGGGGCGGTTGAGCTCGACGCCTATGCGGATGTGGTGGCTGCGGTGGATGAAGCGGCCGGGGACCGCGTGCGGCAGCAGGCGCATGCCGCGCGTTCCATGCTCAACTGAGGTCGCCCAGTCGCCGTAGCGGGAACCGCCGTGTCGCGCGACGGCGGCCTCGTCGTAGCCGGTCGCGCAGTTCCCCGCGCCCCTATGGGGCACTACAGCCAGCCCTTCTCCCTCGCGATCCGTACCGCCTCCGCCCTGTTCCGCACCGCCAGTTTCTGGATCGCCGTGGAGAGGTAGTTGCGGACGGTGCCCTGGGAGAGGTGGAGGGTGAGGGCCAGTTCGGCGTTGGTGGAGCCGTCGGATGCTGCGCGCAGGACCTCGCGTTCGCGGTCGGTCAGCGGGTTGGCGCCCTCGGCGAGGGCGGCGGCGGCCAGGGTGGGGTCGATGACGCGCTCGCCGGCGAGCACCTTCCGTACCGCTTCGGCGAGTTGGGCGGCCGGGGCGTCCTTGACCAGGAAGGCGTCGGCGCCGGCCTCCATGGCGCTGCGCAGATAGCCGGGGCGGCCGAAGGTCGTGAGGATGACCAGCTTGAGGCCGGGGAGAGCCCGGTGGACTTCGGCCGCCGCCTCGATGCCCGTCTTGCCCGGCATCTCGATGTCGAGCAGCACCACGTCCACGTCGTGTTCTCGCGCCGCGGCCAACACCTCGTCCCCGCGTGCCACTTGGGCGACGACCTCGATGTCCGGCTCAAGTCCCAGCAGGGCGGCGAGTGCCTCGCGGACCATCGACTGGTCCTCGGCGAGCAGGACCTTGATCGTGCGGCTCATGCCCCGGATCCTACGGGTCCGTCGAGCTGGTCGGCCGCGTCGCCCGTATCGCCCGTAGGCACCCGCGCGACCAGCCGGAACCCCTTCCGTGCCCGCCCGGCCTCCAACGTCCCGCCCGCCTTCTCCAGACGTTCGGACAGCCCGGTGAGGCCGTTGCCGGGGCCGTCGACGGAGCCGCCCGAGCGCCCGGCCCCGTCGTCCTCCACGGACAGTTCGAGTACCGGCCCGTCCAGTGTCTGACGGCGTACGAGCCCCACCACGCAGCGCCGGGCCCCGCTGTGCCGTACGACATTGGTGACCGCCTCACGCAGCGCCCAGGCCAGCGCGGACTCGCTCTCCTCGGGGACCCCGATGAGGTCCGGCTCGGCCGGCAGGTCCGCGATCACGCCCGCCGCCGTCAACGCGACGCTCATGCCCGCGAGTTCACCCGCCAGCCGGGGCCGCCGGTACCCGGTGACCGCCTCGCGTACGTCGATGAGGGCCTGGCGGCTGACGTTCTCGATGTCGGCGACCTGCTGGGCCGCCTTGTCGGGGTGGTCGGGGAGCATGCGCCCGGCCAGCTCGCTCTTGAGCGTGATCAGCGACAGCGAGTGCCCCAGCAGGTCGTGCAGGTCACGGGCGAGCCGCAGCCGTTCCTCGTTCGCGGCGAGCTGGGCGACGGTGGCACGGGCCTCGCGCAGCGCGATGGTCGTCCGCACGAGTTCACGTACGCCGGTCATCGCGAACCCGCCGAGGACCGCCGGGATGAGGAGCGCGCCCAGATATGCCGTGCCGTCCGGGACGGCCAGGGCGATCGCCGTCAGCAGGGCGGCGCTGCCCGGGATGCTCCAGCGCGCCCAACGCAGCGGCAGCGCGGCGCCGGACGCGATCGCGACGTACACGAAGAGGACGAGCCACTCCCGGCCCAGGGTGAGGGACAGGACCGCCGACTGGGCGGCGAGGACGCCGAGGGAGCCGAGCACCAGGGCGTTGGTCTCGCCGCGGCCGGTGCGGAAGACCAGGATCATGTACCAGCAGACGAAGGCGACCAGGCCGATCCAGCCGAGGATCCGTACGCCCGTGCTGTGCCCGCCGTTCAGCAGGTCGCTGACGGGCGCGCTCAGGTAGACGAGCCAGATGCCGGTCCACAGGGACTTGACCATCTTCTGCCTGCGGTTCTGCGGGCGCTGCCCGATGCCGACGCCGCTCACGCCTTCAGCGTGTCCTTCCGGTACAGCCAGGCCGCGCCTCCCGCGAACAGGACGAAGGAGACGGCGAGGATGGCGAGGTCAGTCACGTGCGGAGCGTTGCCCAGTTCGATGGACTGCCCCAGGGCAGCGTACGCGTGCGTGGGCAGCCACTTCGCGATGTCCTGCAGCCAGTCGGGGAAGGTCGTACTGGGCAGCCACAGGCCGCCGAGCATCGACAGGCCGAAGTAGACGATCATCGTGATCGGGCGGACCGCGTCCCCGCTGGCGAGGTAGCCGATGGCGACGCCGAGCGCGGCGAAGACCAGGCTGCCGGCCCAGATGGCGAAGGTGAGGACCACCCACTGCCAGGCGTCGAGGCGTACGTCCTTCACGGCCGCCGCGACGACGAAGACGATCACGATCGAGGGCAGGCTGATGACGGCGGCGCTCGCGGTCTTGGCGAGTACATAGCCGCGGCCCGGCAGCGTGGTGAGCCGCAACTGCCGTACCCAGCCGCTCTCCCGCTCCTTGGCGATGCGCTCGCTGTTGCCCATCAGGACGGCGGTCAGGGCGCCGAAGGAGGCCATGGAGACCATGTAGAAGGTCGGCAGGGTGAGCCCGGTGCCGTCCACTTCGGTCGTACTGTCGGCGCTGCCCGCGATCAGCAGGAACAGGGCCGAGGGGTAGATCACCGAGAAGAACAGGAACTTGCGGTTGCGCAGGGCGCGGGTGATCTCCAGCTTGATGAGGCTGTTCACTTCTGCTTCGCCTCCTCGGCGGCCGTGATGGCGACGAAGGCCTGCTCGAGACCGAGCCCGGCGACTTCGAGGTTGCGGGGGTAGACACCGAGGCCGTACAGCGCGTGGACGGTCGCGTCGGCGTCGGTCGACTGGATGCGGACCGTGTGGCCGGAGATGTCGATGGTGGTGAGGAAGGGCAGCGCCCGCAGCGCGGCCTCGTCGACCTCGCCGACCTCACCCCTCGAGGTCTTCAGGTCGAAGGCGATCCGCCGCGCGCCCGCCTTCGCCTTGATCTCGGCGGCGGTGCCGTCGGCCAGCAGGTGGCCCCGGTGCAGGACGAGCACCCGGTCGGCGATCGCGTCGGCCTCCTCCAGGTAGTGCGTGGCGAAGAGGACCGTACGGCCCTGGTCGGCCTGCTCGCGCATGGTGGCCCAGAAGGCCTGGCGGGCGGAGACGTCCATGCCGGTGGTGGGCTCGTCGAGCACGATCAGGTCGCTGTCGCCGGCGGTGGCGAGGGCGAAGCGCACACGCTGTTCCTGGCCGCCGGAGAGCTTGTTGACCTTGCGGTCGGCGAGCTGCGAGATGCCCGCGCGGGCCAGTACGTCGGTGGCCCGGAACGGCTTCGGGTGCAGATCGCAGGCGAGCCTCACCAGTTCGCCGACGGTGACCTCGTCCATCAGTCCGCCGCTCTGCAGCATCGCTCCGACCCGGCCGGCGACGATGGCCTCGCGCGGGCCCGCCCCGAACACCCGGACCACACCGCTGTCGGGCCGCTTGAGGCCGAGCAGCAGGTCGAGGGTGGTCGACTTGCCCGCGCCGTTGGGGCCGAGGAGGGCGACGGTCTCGCCCGGGTGCAGGTCGAGCGTCAGTCCGTCCACGGCCCGGACTCCGCCGTAGCTCTTGGTCACCGATTCGAACCCGACCACCGAGGTGGTGGCCGTCGCAGTCGTTGTCATGTGATCCATCGTGGCGGCGCGAGGGGCACCACCGGCAGTGCCGCATGTCGCACATCCGGGATGACAGATGTCATACGGCCCGGCACAGGCGTTCGGGATCGGATCCTGGCGGACGGCAGGAGGGCGCCCGGCCATGGGAGGTAATGGGCGGGCGCCCACGAGGAGGCGACCGCGGGGCCCAGACACCCCGAAGCCGGCCACCGGGCGCGGACGGGCAAGTGTAGAGA
>NZ_JBHXMF010000098.1:14522-22166 GCF_042721055.1 Streptomyces sp. NPDC058470 | reverse complement strand
CCGCCAGCATCCAACTCACCCTGCCGCCCCTGGCGACGGTGTGGCTGCGACCCGCGTAGGGCCTTTTTTCGCCCCCTCCGCCCCCTCCGCCCCTACCCATCCCGTACCTGGGGGCTGCCGCCCCCAGACCCCCGCATCGCGCTGAACGCGCTCGTCCTCACACGCCGGACAGGCTGAATCCAGCCCCTCCGGCGTTTGAGGAGCGGGGTCTGGGGCGGAGCCCCAGAAACAAGGGACGGGTAGGGGCGGAGGGGGCGAAAACCCCTACACCGCCTCCGCTCCCCTCAACCCCTCAGGCAACTCCCCGGTATAAAGCACCCCCAACGCCTGCGTAGCCCGAGTCAGCGCCACATACAGATCGCTCGTTCCGAACGCCCCGGGCTCCACCACCAACACCGAGTCGAACTCCAGCCCCTTGGCCTGCCGAGGATCAAGAAGCACCACCGCCCGGGTCAGATCGGGCGACTCCCCCGCGGTCACCCCGTCCAGCCTCCCGGCAAGGGAACCGTGCAGGGCCCGAGGCGCGATCACCGCAAACCGCCCCTCGGCAGGCGCCAACTCGGCGACGGCCTTGGCGACAGCACCCGGGAGGTCATCGGAGACGGCACGCACCCACGGCCGTACGCCCGTACTCCGCACGGACCGAGGCGGCTCGAACTCAGGATGCTCCGCCCGCAGCACCCCCGCCGCGAGGTCCATGATCTCGGACGGAGTCCGGTAGTTGACCGCGAGGCGGGCGTGGTCCCACCGGTCCTCGACGTAGGGAGAGAGGATCTCCTCCCACGATCCGACTCCGCCCGCCTCGGAGGTCTGCGCGGGATCGCCGACGAGCGTCATCGACCGCGTGGGACTCCGCCGCATCAACAACCGCCAGGCCATGGGGGACAACTCCTGCGCCTCGTCCACGATGATGTGCCCGAACGCCCAGGTCCGATCACCCGCCGCCCGCTCGGCGGCACTGCGGTGGTCGTCCTCCTCGTGCCGCTCGGCCATCCGCTCGGCGTCGATGATGTTGTGCGCGGAGAGGACTTCGGAATCCTCTTCGTCCATGTCCTCGAACTCGTACGTGCGGGAGGCATAGGACACGTCCAACACGCCTTGTGCGTAGGCGACTTGACTGCGCCGCTGCTGGTCGGCGAGGGCCCGCGCCACCCGGTCGTCCTCGCCGAGCAGTTCGGCGGCCTCGTCGAGGAGCGGCACGTCCGCGGTGGTCCAGTCCCGGGTGACCTCGCGGCGAACGGCCTCCGCGTCCTCGTCCGGCAGATATCCGTCGGGCTCGGCGAGGAAGTCCGCGACCAGCCGCTGCGGAGTCAGCCTCGGCCACAACTGCTCGATGGCGCCCCAGACTTCGGGATTCTCGGCCAGATCGTCACGGATCTGCGTGATGTCGCTGGCATCGAGGAGGTTCGACCCGTCGAAGGGATCCGTGCCGATGCGCTCGGCCAGCATGTCGGTGAGCGTGTTGAGGATGTGGCCCTCGAAGTGCTCGCGCGCGACATTGTGCGGCAACTGCGCCTCGCGGGTGCGCTCACGGGCGACCCGCACGAGCCCGGCGTCGAGCATGAGGATGTCCCGGTCGTGCTCGATGGCGATGACGGGGTCGGGAAGGCCCTGCCGATCACGTACGACGGCGGCGAGTACGTCGGCCATGTCGGCGCGCCCCTTCACGGCAGCCGCCTCGGGCAGGTCGGTGACGGTCGCCTTCACGCCGGGGAACAGTTCCCCGACGGTCGCGAGCAGCACACCCGTCTCGCCCAGCGCGGGCAGCACCTCGCCGATGTAGCCGAGGAAGGCGGGGTTCGGCCCGACGATCAGGACGGCTCGCTTGGCGAGCAACTCCCGGTACTCGTACAGCAGATAGGCGGCCCGGTGCAGTGCGACCGCCGTCTTGCCGGTGCCGGGGCCGCCCTCGACCACCAGCACACCCTGGTGGGGCGCGCGGATGATCTGGTCCTGCTCGGCCTGGATGGTCTGCACGATGTCGCTCATGCGGCCGGTACGCGCCGAGTTCAGCGCGGCGAGGAGCACCGCATCGCCGCTCGGGTCCTCGTGCCCGGTGCGTTCGTGGTCACCGAGGTCGAGGATCTCGTCGTGCAGGTCGGTGACCTGCCGGCCGTCGGTGGTGATGTGCCGGCGCCGGCGCAGGCCCATCGTCGTATGGCCGGTGGCCAGGTAGAACGGGCGGGCGACGGGAGCCCGCCAGTCGATGAGGATCGGGGTGTGCTCGGCGTCGTCGGCGCGGATGCCGATACGGCCGATGTGGTGGCTGACACCGGCGGTGAGATCGATACGGCCGAAGCAGAGCGAACCGTCCACGGCGTTCAGCGCGGCCAGCAGCCCCGAGCGCTCGGAGACGAGCACATCCCGTTCCAGCCGCGCCTGCATGGGCGTGTTGCCCTGCCCGAGCGCGTCCACGACGGCGGCCTCGGTGACACCGCGCAGCGCGTCCACGCGGATGTACACGCCGTCGATGAATTCCTGCTCAATGCGCAATTCATCATCGATAAATCCTGTGGTGGAGTCTGTGTTTGAGCCCCTGTTTGACAATTCCACTCCCGGCCGGATACACTGTGCTCAGTGAACTTCTCCGCGATTCAATGCCCTTGAAGTCGCGAACCATTAAATATACGCAAGGAAATCCCCCGAGCGCAATTGCTCGGGGGATTTCTTGTGTGGGATGGCCGGTTGTCGGCTGGCCAGTCGTCGGGCGGCCGGTTCCGCGGCGCGGGCTCACATCACCTCGGAGAGCTCCTCCAGAAGTCGTCGCTTGGGCCGGGACCCCACCATCGACTTCACCGGCTCACCGTCCCGGAACACCATGAACGTGGGCATCGACAGCACGCCGTACGCGAGCGTGGTCTGCGGATTGGTGTCCACGTCCAGTTGTACGACCTTGAGCCGGTCGCCCTCCTCGGCGGCGAGGGCGGTCAGCACCGGCGCCATCTGCCGGCACGGCGGGCACCAGTCGGCCGTGAACTCCACCAGCACGGGCAACTCCGCCCCGATCACCTCCGCCTCGAAGTCCGCGTCCGTCACCTCGGCCACACCCGCTGCCTTGATCACCGTGTCTGCCCTCCCAGTTCGCACACGGGTTCCGGGCCACCCGGAATCCCGGCATCGGCCGCCAGCTCGTCCCGCGCCCGCTCCGCCCGCGCCAGCTGCTCGCCGACCGTCGCCCGCACCGCGACCAACTCGTCGATCACCGCGTCGAGTTCACCGAGCTTGCGCCGGTAGACCGCGAGAGACGCGGGGCACGAGTCGCCCTCCGGGTGCCCGGCCCGCAGACACTCCACGAAGGGCCGCGTCTCCTCCAGGTCGAACCCGAAGTCCTGCAAGGTCCTGATCTGCTTCAGCAGCCGCAGATCGTCCTCGCCGTAGGTCCGGTACCCGTTCTCACCCCGCCGCGCGGGCAACAGCCCCCGGGACTCGTAGTACCGCAGAGTCCGCGTGGTCGTCCCGGCCCGCACGGCCAGCTCGCCGATTCGCATACCCCGACGGTAATCCTTGACGCCGACGTCAAGGCAAGGATGTCTTCGGGGGTGTCCTGTGGGTTGGCGGCAGCAGCGGCTTCCGTTCCACCGGGGACGACAGCACGATCGACGTCGTCGTACGGCCGAGGGCGGAGGTCTGCTCCAGGACGTCCTCCAGGTGGATGGTGTCCTCGACCACGACCTTGAGGATCCAGCAGTCCTCGCCGACTACGTGGTGGACCTCGACGACCTCCGGGCGGGAGAGGAGTTCGAGCGTCCTGGGGTGTTTCAGGGTGTAGCCGCCGTGCGGGTTGACGCGGATGAAGGCCTGGATGCCGTAGCCAAGGCGGGACGGCGACACGTGAGCGCCGTAGCCGGTGACGGCGCCCGTCGACTCCAGGCGCCGGACGCGTTCAGCGACGGCCGCCGGGCTCAGCCGGACGCGGCGGCCCAGCTCACTGAGCCTGATCCGGCCGTCGCTCTGCAGCAGGTCCAGGATCTGCCGGTCGAGCGCGTCGAAGGCCGCCGACGTTTCGTTGGCGGCGGGGCGCAGATGCCGTGGTTCCTTCGGCGCCTCGACCGGATCTCCCATGGCTCCCCCTTCAGACCTCACCGTCACCTCGGGAGAATTATGGGCCACAGCAGCTCAGGGGTTTTTTCACGGGGAGGGACAGCGTGCGCGAGGTATGCGTCATCGGCGGAAACCGGTATTTCGGAAAGCGGGTGATCGCCCGGCTGATTGCCGCCGGAGACCGGGTCACCGTCATCAATCGCGGTTCGTCGGCACCGCCCCCCGGGGTTGTTCACCTCGTCGCCGACCGCGATGACGAGAAGTCCCTGGAAAGCGTGCTGGGTCCACGCACGTTCGACGTCGTCATCGACCAGGTCTGCTACACACCCAGGCAGGCCGAGATCGCGCGACGCGTCTTCGCGGGCCGCACGCGGCGGTACGTCATGACGTCCACCGTCGAGGTGTACGAGTACGAGGACTCTGCGGCCCTCGTACCCGAGGATGCCGTGGACCCTCGTACGGTCGCCGTCGACCTCGAACTCCCCTGGGACGAACCGGAGTTCCTCGACGCGCACTACGGCGAGGGCAAGCGGCAGGCCGAGGCGGTCTTCACGGCTGCCGGCCCCGCGTTTCCTTACGTGACCGTACGCGTCGCCCATGTCCTGGGCGGAGGCGACGACTTCACCGGCCGCCTCGACCACTACACCGACCGCATCCGTACCGGCGAGCCGATCGCCGTACCCGCTGTGAACCACCCCGCGACCTACATCCACGTCGAGGAGATCGCGGACTTCCTCACCTGGACGGCGGGCGCCGAATTCACCGGGCCGGTGAACGCCGCCTCCCACGGGACGCTCACCACCGAGGAGTTGTGCGCGGCGGTGGCCGTACATCTCCCGGAGGGCAGAACGGTCTTCCGGAGTGTCGAAGCCGGTGATGTCTCGCCGTTCTCGTTCACGCGCTCGTACGGCATGGACAACTCCCGCGCGACGAAGCTCGGTTTCACCTTCGGTGACGTAGGCAATTGGCTGCCGCGCGCCGTGACCGAGACCCTCCGGAAGGCAGGCTGACATGCGCTACCGCCCCCTCGGAAACCTCCGCGTCGGCGCGATCGGCCTCGGCGCGATGCCGCTGTCCATCGAGGGCCGCCCGGACGAGGCTCGCGCCGTGGCCACCGTGCACGCCGCCCTCGACGCGGGCGTCACGCTCCTGGACACGGCGGACTCGTACCACCTGCCGGGTGAGGAGCCCGGTCACAACGAACGGCTCGTGGCCCGCGCCCTGGCGACGTACGGCGCCGGCACGGCCGACGTGCTGGTGGCCACGAAGGGCGGGCGGGGCAGACCGGCCGACGGCGGCTGGACGGTGACGGGTTCTCCGCGCCACCTCAAGTCGGCTGCGGAGGCCTCCCTCAAGCGGCTCGGTGTGGAGGCGATCGGCCTCTACCAGCTCCACAAACCCGACCCGGGCATCCCGTTCGAGGACTCGCTCGGCGCCCTGCGCGAACTCCTCGACGAGGGCAAGATCCGCCTCGCCGGAATCTCCAACGCGACCGTCGCCCAGATCCACCAGGCCCGCACGATCCTCGGCGCCCGCCTCGCCTCGGTCCAGAACCGGTACTCCCCCGCCGTCCGCGACAGCGACCCCGAGCTCCGCCTCTGCACGGACCTCGGCATCGCCTTCCTCCCGTGGAGCCCCCTGGGCGGGATCTCCCGAAGCTCCCTGGACGGCCCGGCGAAGCCCCACCCCGACCCGCGCTTCGACGCCTTCCACGAGCTGGCCCACGCATACGGCGTCAGCCCCCAACAGATCTGCCTGGCCTGGCTGTTGGCCTCCTCCCCGACCATGCTCCCGATCCCCGGCGCCAGCCGCCCGGAGACGATCCGGGACTCCGCCGGGGCGGCCGATCTGACACTGACACCGGCCGACACGGCGAGGCTCGACGGAGCGGCGGGACAGTAGGAACCCGCGAGAACCTTCCGGGTCGGGAGACGCACGTCACATTCGCGCATGTCACAACCGGCCGAGCCGTCCCGTCGTAGAGGTGTATCCGCACACAACGGCAGGAGTACACCATGGAAGCCCGGTTGAACGTCTTCACCAGTACGGTCGCAGCCAAGTTCGGGAAGCACCTCGTCGCCGCGGGCAGGGTGCTCGCGGACTCGACGCTGCCGGCCTCGACACAGGAACTCGTCAAGCTCCGCGCCAGTCAGATCAACGGCTGCGGCTTCTGCACCGACATGCACAGCAAGGACGCCGTGCACGCCGGAGAGACCTGGACGCGTCTCAACCTGGTCGCCGCCTGGCGCGAGGCCACGGTGTTCACCGATGCGGAGCGCGCCGCTCTGGAGCTGGCGGAGCAGGGCACCCGCATCGCCGACGCGGCCGGCGGCGTCACGGACGAGGCCTGGGCGAACGCCGCCAAGTACTACGACGAGGAGCAGCTCGCCGCCCTCGTGTGCACCATCTCCCTCATCAACGCCTTCAACCGAGGGAACGTCCTCATCCAGCAGCCGGCCGGCGACTACCAGCCCGGCCAGTTCGGATAAATCCGGGGCGGCGGTGGAAGCTGAAGGGATCGAGACCGTGCCGGAAGTCGGAGCCCTTGAAGGAGAGCACCTGCCCTCGGAAGATGTTGTGCTCACGTACGAGTACGTCGATCTCGGCGAGCAGCCTGTGCGCGAACTCCTTGTCCTGGGCGAGGACTTCGACCTCGACCTTGTTGCGCCCGTACTGGTCCGCCGGTCCGCGCAGCAGTACCGCGAACCGCTCCTCGCCCTCCTCGGCACGCTCCACGCCGAGGTAGAACCCGAAGGAGACACAGCCGAGTTCCTCTTCGGGAAGGGCTTTCCCAGGGGCCAGGCACAATGGCCGTCATGACCACGGAAATCCCCGGCCACGCGGAAGCCCCCAGCCGCGCGGACGTGAACCGCCGCCGCATCCTCGATGTCGCGCTCACAGAACTGCTGCGTGATCCCGACGCGTCCATGGACCAGATCGCGCGAGCCGCGGGCGTCGTACGGCGTACGGTGTACGGGCATTTCCCGAGCCGTGAGGCGCTGATCTACACGTTGTTCGATGCCGCTGTGGATGCGGTGGAGACGGCGCACAGGACGGGGCGCGAGGGTGTCGAGGATCCGCTGGAGTCGGTGGTCCGTTCGACGCTCGCGTGCTGGGAGGTCGCCGACCGCTACCGGCTGCTCGTCGGGCTCGCGCAGCGCAGTGTCACGGTGCAGGGCATCCGTCAACGGCTCGCGCCCGCCCGCGGGGCCGTCGTGGAGGTGCTCCAGCGCGGCCTCGAACAGGGGGTGTTCGAGTCCCCGCTGCCCGCGACCGTGCTCGCCCACGTACACGAGCAGATGCTGTTCGCGCTCATGGAGGCGGTGAACCACGGCCTGCTGGCAGCGGAAGAGGCGGGCCGGTCCGCCGCGGTCACGTTGCTGACCTCGGCGGGCGTACCCGCCTCACACGCCACCGAACTGGTGGCGAAGCTGAGCGACGGCTGAGGCCGCGGCTTACGGCCTGCGGCTTCCCGCTTACGGCCTGCGGGTTCTGGCTTACGCCCGCCGGCTTCCGGCTTCCGGCCTGCGGGTTCTGGCTTACGCCCGCCGGCTTCCGGCTTCCGGCCTGCGGGTTCTGGCTTACGCCCGCCGGCTTCCGGCC
>NZ_JBHXMF010000098.1:14265-14423 GCF_042721055.1 Streptomyces sp. NPDC058470 | reverse complement strand
GCCGGCTTCCGGCTTCCGGCCTGCGGGTTCTGGCTTACGCCCGCCGGCTTCCGGCCTGCGGGTTCTGACTTACGCCCGCCGGCTTCCGGCTTCCGGCCTGCCGGTTCTGGCTTACGCCCGCCGGCTTCCGGCCTGCGGGTTCTGACTTACGCCCGCCG
>NZ_JBHXMF010000098.1:10613-14167 GCF_042721055.1 Streptomyces sp. NPDC058470 | reverse complement strand
CGGCTTCCGATTTCCGGCTGCCGCTTACGGCTCACATCTCACGGAGACGCACCGAGCGGCCAGGCTACGGGGGATGGCCTGGCCGCTCGGCGTTCTGGGGAGGGGATGTCCCGGTCCCCGGTTCGCGGGCGCCCCGTTCAGGAGGGCACCCGCGAGGCTCATGCCTTGGCGAGTTCCTTCTCGCCGCCCTGCTCCGGGACGTCCGCGTCGGCCGGAGCCGCGCCGTCCTCGTCGTCCAGCAGGGTCGTCTCGTCGAACGGGAACTCACCGGCGAGGACGCGGTTCACCCGGTCCGTGTCGATCTCCTTCGTCCAGGTGCCGATCAGGACGGTGGCGACCGAATTGCCCGCGAAGTTCGTCAGGGCGCGCGCCTCGCTCATGAAGCGGTCGATGCCGACGATGAGGCCGACGCCGTCCACGAGTGCGGGCTTGTGCGACTGCAGACCGCCGGCCAGCGTGGCGAGACCGGCGCCACTGACACCCGCCGCGCCCTTCGAGGCGACGAGCAGGAAGAGCAGCAGCGGGATCTGCTCCCCGAGCGACATCGGGGTGCCCATCGCGTCGGCGATGTAGAGCGAGGCCATGGTCATGTAGATCATGGTGCCGTCGAGGTTGAAGGAGTAGCCGGTCGGGATCGTGATGCCGACCACCGACTTGCTCACGCCCAGGTGCTCCATCTTCGCGATGACCCGCGGGAGGGCGGACTCGGAGGAGGAGGTGGACAGGATCAGCAGGAACTCACGGCCCAGGTATTTGAAGAGCGTGAGGATGTTCAGACCCGCGACGACGCGCAGCAGCGTGCCGAGCACGATGAAGACGAAGAGGAAGCAGGTGGCGTAGAAGCCCAGCATCAGGACGGCCAGGCTCTTCAGCGCGTCCACCCCGGCGGAACCGACGACGGCGGCGATCGCGCCGAAGGCACCGAGCGGGGCCGCCCACATCACCATGCCGAGGATACGGAAGACGAGCCGCTGAATGTGCTCGACGCCGCGCAGGACGGGCCGGCCGGCCGGTCCCATGGCCTGCAGCGCGAACCCGGCGAGCAGCGCCACGAGGAGGGTCTGCAGGACCTGGCCCTCGGTGAAGGCGGAGACCATGGTGGTCGGGATGATCGACAGCACGAAGTCGACCGGCGGCAGCGCCTCTGCCGACACCTGGCCCTGACCGGCTTCCTTGACGGCGTTGGTCACCTGGAGGCCCGTGCCCGGGTCCAGGATGTTGCCGACGACCAGGCCGATGCTGAGCGCCACCAGCGACATGACCAGGAAGTATCCGAGTGCGATACCGCCGACGGCGCCGACCTTGGCGGCCTTGCGTACGGAACCGATGCCCAGCACGATCGTGCAGAAGATGATGGGGGAGATCATCATCTTGATGAGGTTCACGAAGCCGGTGCCGATGGGCTTGAGCTCGACCGCGAAGTCGGGAGCGAGCAGGCCGACGGCGATACCGACGATCACGGCGCCGATCACGGCGATGTAGAGATAGTGGGTGCGGTCCCGCTTTACGGCGGGTGCGGCAGGTGCGGTTTGCGGGGTGCTGGCCACGGCTGCCCTCCTTGACGACGTCGTCGGCATCATCCGGCGTGCGGCTCACGACCGGCGGAACCCGGTGTGCGGCTCACGACCGGGGATCCGGAAGTCGCGCCTCCAGAACCGGGAGGCGGATTCCCGGGTGGATCCGGGAGAGAAGGCTCCCGGCCTGTCCTGGAGGCGCACTTCCAGGGGATGCGGTGACTATCTCCCGCCTTGTGAGGGCGGTCACCCTTCCGTTCATTTAGTTCACACTTATACCTGGAGGGAGACTGTTGAACATGCGCCTGCCCCGCGTCCCCAGACCCCGCAGCCTCGCCGGTCAGCTCTTCGGCATGCAGGCCGTGCTGATCGCGGTGCTCGTCGCCGGGTACGCGCTGTTCAGCTACGTCAGCGACCGCGGCCAGGCCGAGGAGGCGGCGGGACGCCAGGCCATGGCCGTGGCCGGCTCGGTCGCCGACTCCCCTTCCGTAGGCGAGGCGATCCACACCAGCGACCCGACGAAGACCCTCCAGCCGTACGCCCTCCACGTGCAGCAGGACACGGACGTCGACTTCGTCACCATCATGAACACGGCCGGCATCCGCTGGACCCACCCCGACGAGACGCTGATAGGCAAGCACTTCCTCGGCAACATCGACCCCGCGCTGAAGGGCAAGTCCTTCACGGAGACGTACACGGGCACGCTGGGTCCATCCGTTCGCGCGGTGGTTCCCATCTGGGACAACGGCAAGATCATCGGCCTGGTCAGCGCCGGTATCAAGGTCGAGGTGATCACCGCCCGCGTGCAGGACCAGGTGACGGCGCTCCTCGGCGTCGCGGCGGGCGCCCTGGCCCTGGGCGGTCTCGGCACGTACGTCATCAACGCCCGGCTGCGCCGCTCCACCCACGGGATGAACGCGGCCGAGCTGAGCCACATGCACGACTACCACCAGGCCGCGCTGCACGCCGTACGCGAGGGTCTGCTGATGCTGGACGGGCAGTTCAAGGTGGCGCTCATCAACGACGGCGGGCGCGAGCTGCTGGGGGTGGGCGGCGATGTGGTCGGCCGTTCCGTGGCCGAGCTCGGGCTGCCCGCACCGCTGACGGGCGCGCTGCTGTCGGCGGAGCCGCGGGTGGACGAGGTGCACCTGACGGCGAACCGCGTCCTGGTGGTGAACACCTCCCCGGTCTCCGGCGGCGACCGCCGTGGCACCGTCGTGACCTTGCGCGACGTCACCGAACTCCAGTCCCTGATGGGCGAGCTGGACTCGGAGCGCGGCTTCACCCTGGCGTTGCGCTCACAGGCGCACGAAGCCGCGAACCGCCTCCACACGGTGGTGTCCCTCATCGAGCTGGGCCGCGCCGAGGAGGCCGTCGAGTTCGCCACGGCGGAACTGGAACTGGCCCAGACACTCACCGACCAGGTGGTCGCGGCGGTCAGCGAACCGGTGCTCGCCGCCCTGCTCCTCGGCAAGGCCGCGCAGGCCAACGAGCGGGGTGTGGAGCTGGTGGTCTCCCAGGACAGCGCCATCGACGACGGACTCCTGCCGGACTCCCTGTCCGCTCGCGACCTGGTCACGGTCCTGGGGAATCTCATCGACAACGCGGTGGACGCGGCACAGGGGACGGTGGGCGCGCGGGTCACCGTGACGGCGTTCACGGACGCCGACGGGCTGGTGCTGCGGGTCGCCGACACCGGTGCGGGGGTCGATCCCGCTCACGCGGAGGCGGTCTTCCAGCGCGGCTGGTCGACCAAGCCGTCGGGGCCCGGCGGCCGGGGCCTGGGGCTGGCTCTCGTACGACAGGCCGTGAGCAGGCACGACGGCACCTTGACGGTGGCGGCGGCCGCCGGGGGCGGGGCGGAGTTCGAGGCGCGGCTGCCGTTGCCTACGGTGTCCTCGACGCCGAGTACCACGTCGTCCGGGACCGGGGCATCCGCCACGACATCCGGGGCCGACGCGTCGACCACGCCGACCGAGGCCGACACACCCACCACGACACCCGAGACCAGGCCACCCACCACGACATCCGAGGCCGACG
>NZ_JBHXMF010000098.1:0-10515 GCF_042721055.1 Streptomyces sp. NPDC058470 | reverse complement strand
ACACACCCACCACGACACCCGAGACCAGGCCACCCACCACGACATCCGAGGCCGACACACCCACCACGACACCCAGGGCCGACGCATCCGCCACGGCATCCGGGGCCGAGGTATCGACCACGCCGACCGCGCCGACCCGACAGCAGGACGGCCGGCCCGAGCCCACCCAGTCCGCGCAGCCTTTCCAGACCGCCCACCCCGTCCAGAGCCCCCACGCCGCCCAGACCCCTCACCCCGCCCAGCCCGCCCAGCCCGCCTTGCCTGGAGGCGACGTATGACGACCGACCCCATCCGCGTACTCGTCGTCGAGGACGACCCGGTCGCCGCCGACGCCCACGTCATGTACGTCGGCCGTGTGCCTGGCTTCACGGCCGTCGGCAAGGCGCACACGGGTGCGGAGGCACGGCGCGCGCTGGACCGTACGCCGGTGGATCTGCTGCTGCTCGACCTGCATCTGCCGGACACGCACGGCCTGCAGCTCGCCCGCTCGCTGCGCGCCGCCGGCTATCACGCGGACGTGATAGCGGTGACGTCGGCGAGGGATCTGGCGGTCGTACGGGAGGGTGTGTCGCTCGGAGTCGTCCAGTACGTCCTGAAGCCCTTCACCTTCGCGACGCTGCGTGACCGTCTGATCCGGTACGCGGAGTTCCACGCGGCGGCGGGCGAGGCGAGCGGCCAGGACGAGGTGGACCGCGCCCTGGCCACCCTGCGCGCCCCGGGCCCGGCCGCGCTCCCCAAGGGCCTGAGCGCCCCCACCCTCGAACGCGTCACCGTCACCCTGCGGGACTGCGGCGAGGGCCTCACAGCGGCCGGGATCGCCGAGCTGGTCGGCATCTCCCGGATCACCGCCCGGCGCTACCTCGAACACCTGGTCGAGTCGGGACGGGCGGCGCGGGCCCCGCAGTACGGGCAGGTGGGGCGGCCGGAGCTGCAGTACCGGTGGGTGAAGGGCTAGAACCTGGGCGGGTCGTCAATGGTCTCGTGGACGAGGTGGTCGTATGCGCGTGATCGCGGCGAAGACCACGAGGGCCGCCAGGCTCCCGCACACGAGGGCGGGATAGTCGGCCCAGTCGGGGTCGGCCGGTGCGGGCATTCCCCGGCGCACCAGCCTGCCGACGGACCAGAGGACCAGCAGACCGGTTATGAAGGCCGGCCAGCGGTTCCGCACACCTTTGGTGACGTCGTCGACCATCGCCAACACGGTCCAGAGAGCGATGAGGTCCACGAACTCCGTCCAACCGACGGCCACGATCCCCGCCCCCGCTGCCGCGAAGAAGAACCAGCTCCAGACAAGGGGCCGGATCGGCACGACCTCTCGCAACTCCCCCCGTGGAAACCAGAAGAACCGGCGCACACTCTCGACAAACCCGCGATCCCCGTCGTACGACGTCATGCCGCCCCCCAGCGTGGCCCGTTCACCTCGTACGAGGTGGACCCATGGCGGCGGACGAAGGTTGCGCGTACGACTCGACCCGCATCGCGAGCCCGAGCGCGGCCGGCGCCTCCGCAATGGACAACACCAGCAGTCCTGTCGCGACTTGACCAGCCCCTGCAAGGTCATTGACCTGACATACTCCCGCCTCTTACGTTCGCCGGGCAGACAAGTCGTGGCCGACAACGATGTCGGCCAGTAGGAGGTCGTGCCCGTGCGCCCCACCGCCGCCCCACTTCTCCTCGTCACGTTGCTCACCGCGACCACCCTCACGGCCTGCGGGTCAGGGTCCGGCAGCGATCCGGACACCGTGAAGGTCACCTACAAACAGTCGACCGACAACGCGATCCGAGTGCCGGACATCTACCTGGGTGAGATGAAGAAGCAGTTCGAGACAGCGAACCCCGGCAAAACGATCGAGCTTGTCCCGATCAAGGCTGCGGATTCCGAGTACTACACCAAGATCCAGCAGATGCTGAGATCGCCGAAGACGGCCCCCGATCTGGTCTACGAGGACACCTTCCTCATCAACTCGGACATCACCAGCGGCTACTTGAAGCCTCTGGACGCCTACCTCGACAAGTGGCCGGACTGGGACCAGTTCATCGACACGGCCAAGACGGCGGCCAAGGCGGAGGACGGGAAGACGTACGGCGTCCCGGACGGGACGGACACCCGGGGCCTCTGGTTCGACAAGGGCATCTTCAAGAAGGCGGGCCTGCCGAGCGACTGGCAGCCAAAGAGCTGGGACGAGGTCCTCGACGCGGCCCGCACGATCAAGGAGAAGGTCCCCGACGTCACGCCCCTGAACGTCTACACGGGCAAGCCCGCCGGTGAGGCCGCCACCATGCAGGGCTTCGAAATGCTGCTGTACGGGACGGGGGACAGCTCCTCGGATCCCCTGTACGACACCGCCTCCAAGAAGTGGATCGCCGGCAGCCAGGCCTTCAAGGACTCCCTCGCCTTCGTGGAGACGGTCTTCGAGGAGAAGCTGGGCCCGGAGGTCTCCGACGCCCTCGACCCCAACATCTCCACCACGGTCCGCGGCGAGTGGCTGCCCGAGGGCAAGCTCGGCATCAACCTCGACGGCAGCTGGCTCCCGCAGGACTGGCTGACGGGGGCGGGCCACGAATGGCCCGAGTGGTCCGACAAACTCGGCCTCGCGTACATGCCGACGCAGAACGGCCAGGCTCCCGGAAAGGTGAGCATGTCCGGCGGCTGGACCTGGTCGATCCCGGCCAAGTCGTCCAACCCCGACCTGGCCTTCAAGTTCATCGAGACGATGCAGACCAAGGCGAACGCGCAGAAGTGGTACATCGCCAACTCCGGTATCGCGGTACGGAAGGACGTCGCCGCCGACCCGGCGTACGTGGCGGCGCAGCCCGGCATCAAGTTCTTCACGGACCTGGTCGCGAGCACGCACTACCGGCCCGCGTACCCGGCGTACCCGAAGGTCTCGACCGCCATCCAGGAGGCCATGGAGGGCGTGACGACGGGCGACAGTTCGGTTCAGGATGCGGCGAAGGGGTACGACGAGGAACTCAAGACGGCCACCGACGACCAAGTGATCACGAAGTGAGCGTGAGTACGCCGGTGGCACCTCAGGTCCGTCCCCCGGGCTCGGGTACGAAGGTCGCCTCCCCCCGCCGGGGAGGCCTCCGTCGCGCCGTCGTCCGGGCGCTCCCGGTCTCCCCCGCCCTCATCCTGCTCGTCCTCTTCCTCGCGGGCCCGATCGGCTACTGCGCCTACATCGCCTTCACGGACCTGCAGTTGACGGGCCAGGCCCATGCGTCGTTCGTGGGCTTCGACAACTTCCGGGCGGCGTTCCAGGACGACGCGTTCCTGAACGCGGTATGGCTCACGCTGGTGTTCACGGTGCTGTCGTCGCTGGTCGGGCAGAACACGCTGGGCCTGGCACTGGCCGCACTGATGCAGCGGGCGTCCAAGCCGGTACGGACGGTGGTGGGCGGGGTCGTCATCACGGCGTGGGTGCTGCCGGAGGTGGTCGCGGGGTTCCTGCTGTACGCCTTCTTCCGGCGGGAGGGGACGTTGAACGCCATCCTCGACTGGCTCCATCTGCCCAGCCAGAACTGGTTGTTCACGCTGCCCATCCTGGCGGTGTCATTCGCGAACGTCTGGCGGGGCACGGCCTTCTCGATGCTGGTCTATTCGGCGGCGCTGAATGAAATCCCGAAGGAGATCACGGAGGCGGCGGAGGTGGACGGGGCGGGGGGCTGGCGGCGGATGTGGCACATCACGCTCCCGATGATCCGCCGCTCCATCGGTACGAATCTCATGCTCAACACGCTGCAGACGCTCTCCGTCTTCGGGCTGATCTGGGTGATGACCCGGGGTGGGCCGAGCGGCAAGAGCCAGACCCTCCCGCTGTTCATGTACGAGCAGGCCTTCCAGAAGAGCATGATCGGGTACGGGACGGCGGTCGCGTTGCTGCTCCTGGTCGTCGGCTCACTGTTCTCGGTCGTGTACATGCGACTGCTGCGGACGGAGGTCTGAGATGGCCATTCAGCTTGCTCGTACGCCCTTCAGGTCCCGGCGGCCTTCCACCCGGCGGCTGGCGGCGGACGCCGGACTCCTCGCCCTCGCCGCCGCGTTCGCGCTGCCGTTGGTCTGGGTGGTCCTGTCCGCGCTCGACGCGCACGCGGGCCTGCGGGTGCAGGCCCCCGACAGCCTCACGCTGGACAACTTCGACGCGGTCCTGAAACCGGACATCACCTTCACCCCGCTGCTCAACAGCCTGATCCTCTGCGGCGGCGGCACGCTCCTGACGGTGATCTGCTCGACGCTCGCCGCCTATCCGCTGTCCCGTTTCCGATCGCGGCTGAACCGGCCTTTCCTGCTGACCATCCTGTTCGCGACGAGTCTGCCGATCACGGCCATCATGGTGCCGGTGTACGCCCTGTTCGTTCAGGTGAACCTGATCGACACCATGCAGGGCACGATCTTCTTCTTCGCGGCCTCTCAACTGCCCTTCGCCATCTGGCTGATGAAGAACTTCATGGACGGGGTCCCGAAGGAACTGGAGGAAGCCGCGTGGACGGACGGAGCGTCCTCGTTCCAGTCCCTTCTCCGGATCGTGCTGCCGCTGATGGGACCGGGCGTGGCCGTGGTCACGGTGTTCTCGTTCGTGATGATGTGGGGCAACTTCTTCGTCCCTTTCATGCTGCTGCTCACGCCGGATCAAATGCCCGCGTCGGTGAGCATCAATGACTTCTTCGGGAATCGGGGGACCGTGGTCTATGGGCAGTTGGCGGCGTTCTCGATCATTTACTCGACCCCGGTGATCTTGTTGTATGTGCTGGTGGCCAAGCGATTGGGCGGGGGGTTCGCTCTGGGCGGGGCGGTCAAGGGGTGAGGGCGCCAGCTCCTCCTGCCCCCGAATACTCCCGAGCCCCCCGCCAGGGCAACACCGCCCACATCCGTGTCCCACCCCCGGGCTCCCGGGCCTCCCCGAACCCCCAGTCCCCGTCACACACCCGCACCACGCACGCCAGCACCCGCAGCGCCGCCCGCCTTCGCGCATCGCAGGCCGCCGCCAGCCGGGGATGGCTGTGCCTTGGATGCCCGTCGTAAAGGATCACCCGCAACTCCCCCTCCCGAAAACGCAGCGACACGTACACCGAGGCGTCCGGCGTGAACCGGCAGGCACAGGCGGCCAGTTCAGCCACCACCTGCACCGCCGCCTCCGTCATGTCCTCCAGCCCGTGCGCCTGAAGAGCCACCCGGGTCGCCGCCCGCGCGATCCGCGAACTCACCGGCCCGGCGGGCAACGTGAAGCTGTACGCGAGTGTGTCCGGGGACGGGGGTGACGCGTCCCGTACGTCGGCGTTGACGGGACATGCCGAGACGACCGGCGATGAGGACATGGCGAACTCCCTTGAGATCCAGTGGACATGACGATGTGCGTACGGCTCGGCCAGTGGCCTGTCTCCCTGACACGAGCCCGCCCCTCCCAGGGAGGGAGAACCCGGGCAGGCTCACGCGATGCACTTCCGAACGACGCCGGGCCGTAAGCGACTTGTCACTGACTGTAGGACTTCATGGGGTACGTGTGCCACCTAGTTGCCCACATTGCCTCCGGTGAAGTGGACCGGCGCGCGGCGCACAGTGCAGACTGATCCCCGACCAATCGGGGAGGAAGGTGCCGATGCCGACACGGCCCGCGCCGACGGAACGTCAGAAGCGCCTGGGCGCGGAGCTGCGCAAGATGCGGCTCGCGGCCGATCTGACCACGGAGTACGCCGCCGGACTCCTCGGGCTGGACCGCACGAAGGTCTCCAACATGGAGTCGGGCGTCCGGGCCACGTCACCCGATCGGATCCGGATACTCGCCAGCAACTACGACTGCGCGGACGAGGCATACGTCGACGCCCTCGTAGCCTTGGCCGACTCGCGCAAGCGGGGCTGGTGGGACAAGTTCAAGGGGACCCTGCCCCAAGGCCTGCTGGACGTTGCCGAGTTGGAGTGGTTCGCCTCCCGCCTCCGGAGCTACCAGACCGTTCACATCCCTGGGCTCCTCCAACTCAGTGGATACGCCCGCGCCGTCTTCGACTCAGCGCTGCCGCCGCTGCCCAAGTCGGAGGTCGAACTACGCGTCGTACAACGCCTACAGCGTCAGCAGGTGCTGGACCGCGACAACCCCGTCGAGTACGTCGCGTACGTGCACGAGTGGGCCCTGCGCATGCAGTTCGGCGGGCGTCGCACCACCCGTGAGCAGCTTGCGCACCTGTGCGAGGCGTCCGAGCGCGAGCACGTCGAGCTGCGCGTGCTCCCCGTCGAGGCCGGAGCCTTCCCCGGTGCCGGGCACGCCGTTCTGTACGCGAGCGGTGCCGTCCCCCAACTGGACACCGTCCAGCTGGACTCCGCACACGGCGGCGAGTTCACCCACGCAGACGCCCAACTCGCCAAGTACCGTGCCCACATGGACTGGTGGCACTCCCACACCCTGAGTCCGGAGCACTCGCGCGACCTCATCCACGCCATCGCCCAGCAACTCTGAGGAGCCCCCATGCCCGAGATCATCTGGGAAGAGCCCTACTGCGCCGAGGGAAACAACTGCTTCCGCATAGGTACCGACCCCACCGGCAACGCCTACATAGCCATCGCCGGCCAGGAGGACCACTACCTCACGGACACCCGCGAAGCCCTCCGCACCCTCATCCGGGACATCAAGGCCGGAAAGGCCGACCACCTCCTCTAGGACCTGTCCGGTGTTCGAAAAGCGCACGCCCCGGCGTGCCCCCGTGGCGCACCATGAGCTCATGCGCACCCGACTCTCGTACCAGCAGCAGGACGAGCGACCGGCTTCCTCGCTGGCGGCCGCGCTGAGGCGTGTCGGTGCCGACCTCGTACTCGACGCGTGGACGACGGGCTCGGGCGACTCCCCTGCGTCCCGCGGCATGCCTTGCCCCTCTGCCAATACGGACGACGCCGTCGTCCTCGTCCTCCTGTGGTCGGCCGCCGCCGGAACCGCGTGGGGCGAGGCCCTGGCGGAACCCGGCCTGCCGAGCGGGCTCACCGGCACCGGGGAGGCCCGCCTCGTGCCCGTCCGCCTCGACGACACGCCGCTGCCGCCCTCCCTGGGCAGCCTGCGTCACATACGCCTCGCGAGGGGCGCGCACGGTATGGCAGACGCGACGGCGGCCATGATCGTGCACATGGGTTCAACCGCCGTGCCCGCGCCCACCGTTCGGGGCAACGTCTCCGAAGGCGTCTTGGCCATCAGCGACTTCGGCCGGCTGGGCCTTTTCGCGGCCTGTCCGCGGTGCGGCGTGAGCAGTGAGCGGCTGCGCCCGTACGTGACCGTCGACCACAGCAGCGACCGGGCCCTGGACCTGGTCATCTGCGGCGCGTGCGGCTGGCAGGACGCCTGTGACATCTGACTCCGCCGAACTGGGCAGACTTCTGACTCAACGAACCCACGCGACACGGGGGCACAGTGCCAAAGCGAAACCGGCGCCGACGGGGAAACGGGCGCCCACGCGAGGGGATCCAGCTCCGTACCCCGGGCCCACCCGCCGCTACCGAGCGAACCGGAACCGTGGGGACCGGAACCGTGCGATGGCGGGTGCACGTAGGAGGCTTGGTGCGCTCGGCGCCGTACGTCACCGATGGGACCGTCTATGTCACCGGCCGGGGCGTGTGTGCCGTGGACGCGGCCGACGGATCCATCCGGTGGACCAATGCCGACGCCGGAGGCACGGGTTCTCCCACCGTGGCCGGGGACACCGTATATGCCGCCGGCTGGCGCGAGTTGTTCGCCCTCGACGCCGCCGACGGCCGGCCCCGCTGGCGCAGGCGAATGAGGTGGATCTCCCGCAGTCGGCCCGTCGTCGCGAACGGGCTGGTCCACTACGTCAACGCCGGCCGGTACCTGCGAACCGTGGACGCGGCGACCGGAGGCCGCCGCTGGAGGGTGAAGTACCAGGGCAGGGGCTGGGGGACGGAGTCGGCGCCCGTGCTCGCCGACGGCATCCTCTACGCGGCCGGCAAGAACGGGATGGTCTGGGCGTTCGACCCGGCCACGGGCAAGGTCCACTGGAAAACGCCCGTCTACAGCCAGTCCCCTGCCACCCCGCTGCTGCACGACGGCACCCTGTACGTGGGGGATGGGCTGGGCCCGTCCGTGCGGGCGCTGGACGCCGCCACCGGTGCACTCCGCTGGCACATGATGCTCGACTCCCTCGGCAGCATCTGGACCACGCCCGCGATCTCCGGCAACACCCTGTACATCGGCTGCCAGGACCACCGGCTGTGGGCTCTGAACGCCACCACCGGCGCCATCAGGTGGCGCGTCACCACGGACGGCCCCATCGGCTCCTCCCCCGTGGTGGCGGACGGCACGGTGTACTTCGGCAGCGACGACGGCCACCTGTGGGCGATCAGCGCGGAGAACGGCCGTGTGCGGTGGAAGGTGAAGACGGGAGGGCCGGTGATGTCGTCCCCGGTCGTGGCCGACGGCGTGGTCTACGTCGGCAGCGGGGACGGGTACCTGTACGCGATAGAGGCGAGCCCGGCCCCGGGCGGACCGTTGCCGTAGAGCCATGGATACCGCCCTGGAAAAGACCCGGAGTTGCGGCGCATCGGTCGCTGGGAGTAGGTCCTGCGCCCCAGGCGCGTTTCGCGCCTGCTGGCTAGGTTCGGTCCTCATGGAGACCGAGACCACAGGAATCGTTTGCCGCCAGGCGGCGGAGCGCGTGCGCGACGCTCTGGAGCGGCTCGTTGCCGAGCGGGATGTATGGGTGTCGACGGCTCACCCTGATCACGGGCCGCACCAGGTGCCGCTGTGGTTCCTGTGGGACGGGCGAGCCGTGTGGATGTGCACCAGCGCCACGTCCGTAACTGCGCGGAACGTCCGCAAAGAGCCGCGCGTGCGCCTGGCGCTGCCGGACACCTTCGACGTGGTGCTCGTCCAGGGCGAGGCGGAGTGCTTCCCGGACCAGGAGGTGCCCGAAGGCGCAGCGGAGGCGTTCGCCGACAAGTTCGGGTGGGATCCGCGCGTGGAAGAGGGGGCCTTTCTATACGTACGAGTGCTCCCGAGGACCGTGCGCGCTTGGCGCGGCGAGCCGGAACTACGCGGGAGAGTCATCATGCGCGACGGGATGTGGCTGGAACAGCGGCCGCCCGCGTCTGCCCCGCGACGCCAAGCGCGCACCTGACGCCACGAGGCGTCTCTCCGGGCGACCACGGAAAGGGTCGGACAGGGTCTAGCGGGAGCCGAGGAACTCGATCGTCCGCTGGGTCAGGAGCTTGGCGGCGTCCGGGTCGTGGGACGGCAGCGAACTGTCCGTGAACAGGTGCTGGTCCCCGGGGTACAGGAACAGCTCTGCGTCAGCGCCATCGGAGACGAGGGCGCGGGCAGCGTCGATGTCCTCGACGAAGAACGGATCGGCTTCCATCGCATGCACCTGCACCGGCACACCGTTGGGCCATGCCGCGCCGAACTCCGAGACGGGGATGCAGGCGTGGAACAGGAGCGCGCCCCGCGCGCCCGGCCGCGTCTGCGCCAGCTTCTGGGCGGGCAGCACACCGAGTGAGAAGCCTGCGTAGACGACGTCCTGCGGCAGGAGTTCGGCCGCGCGGACGCCGCGCTCTGTTATCTCGCCGAAGCCGATCTGCTCGACGTAGCCCTGGCCCTCTTCGAGGGAGTCGAAGGTGCGTCCGTCGAAAAGGTCGGGCGTGTGGACGGTGTGGCCGACCGCACGGAGCTCGTCGGCGAAAGCGACGACTCCCGGTGTCAGCCCCCGCGAGTGATGGAACAGTACGACCTCTGCCATGCCAAACCCCTTGCCGGTGGGTAGCGAACGATCCGGAACTCTAGAATAATCGAAGAGTGTCGAACAATCACCGTCTCCCCGACTACGACCTCTCCGACGTCACAGATGTGACAGCCCCGGCCCAGCTCCGCGCGCTGGCCAACCCACTGCGCAACTCCATCCTTGAGCTGCTCCTCGAACGCGCCGCGACGGTGACCGAACTGGCCGCTGCACTCGGCCGCCCGAAGAGCACGGTCGCGCACCACGTGAGCGCCCTGGTGGATGCCCAGCTGCTGAAGGTCGTGCGGACCCGCCGGGTGCGGGCCATCGACGAGCGCTACTACGGCCGCACCGCGCGCATCTTCCGCGTCGGCACGGTCAGCCCCACCGACGGGGCCGAGGCGCCCTACTGCAACAACGATCTCGCCACGGCCGCGGCCGAGTCGGTCCCCGCACACCAGGCAGATGAACTTTCCTCGATCGTGCGGCATGTGCGGATCCCACGGGAGCAGGCCCGTGAGTTCTGGGCGCGGGTCCTTGAGCTTGCCAACGACTACGCGCAACTGCCGCGCGGCGGCGATGTGGTGTACGGCTTCGCCGCCGGGCTCTACCCGACCGAATATCCGGCGCTGCCAGAGGCAGAGTCTGCGGCGGACTGACCTGTAGTGCAGGCGGTGTCGTCCGAGAGAACTGCAGGAACCAAGAACCACAAACGCGGGGGGGGGGGGGGGCCCCCCCCGGCGCCCCCCCCCCCCCGAGGGGGGCGGGGGGAGGGGAGAGAATGGTCCGGGGGGGGGGGGGTGTGACACA
>NZ_JBHXMF010000097.1:0-23342 GCF_042721055.1 Streptomyces sp. NPDC058470 | reverse complement strand
GTCTGGGGCGGAGCCCCAGGAACAAGGGACGGGCAGGGGCGGAGGGGGCGAAAAAACCACACCCAGCCCATGCGCGGATAGGGTCCCCGTATGGCCAGCCATGCGGACCCCCTGCCGACCCCCACCACCCCCGCCGGCCGTGCCGGTCTCGACGCGATCCTCGCCGGGCCGGGCCACGCGGTGATCGGGCTCGACTTCGACGGGACGCTCGCGCCGATCGTCGCGGACCCCGAGCAGGCCCGCGCCCATCCGGACGCGGTCCCCGCACTCGCGGCCCTCGCCCCGAAGGTCGCCTCCGTGGCGGTCGTCACGGGACGCCCGGCCGCCGTGGCGGTCGAGCACGGCGGCTTCGCGGGTGTGCCGGGCCTGGAGCACCTGGTCGTGCTCGGGCACTACGGCGCCGAGCGCTGGGACGCGCGGACCGGCACGGTCAGCGCCCCCGCCCCGCACCCCGGCGTCGCCACCGTCCGCGCAGAGCTGCCCGGGTTCCTCGACACGGTCGGCGCCTGGCAGGGCACCTGGATCGAGGAGAAGGGCCGGGCCATCGCCATCCACACCCGGCGCGCGGCGGACCCGCAGGCGGCGTTCGAGGCCCTGCGCGAGCCCCTCACCGAGCTGGCCGGCCGGCACGGCCTGATCGTCGAACCGGGCCGCATGGTCCTGGAACTCCGCCCGCCGGGGATGGACAAGGGCGTCGCCCTGCTCGCACACGTCCGCGAGACCGCCGCGGAAGCGGTCCTGTACGCCGGTGACGACCTCGGTGACCTCCCGGCCTTCGCCGCCGTCGACAAGCTCCGCGCCGAAGGCATCCCGGGCCTCCTGGTGTGCAGCGGCAGCGCGGAGGTCGCGGAACTGGCCGAGCGGGCCGACCTGGTGGTGGACGGCCCGGCAGGCGTCGTACAGCTGCTGAGGGCCCTGACGGCGCGGCTCGGTTAGGGCCGGCTCTCCAACTCCCGCAGCTGCTCCAGGAACCACTGCGCCGGAGGCAGCGCCGTCGCCGCGGCGGCCAGCCGCTTGGTGCGCTCGGCCCGCTCACCGGCCCCCATCGACAAGGCCTCGTGCAGCGCCCGCGCCGTGCCGACCACGTCGTACGGGTTCACCACGATCGCGTCCTCGCCCAGCTCCTCGTACGCCCCCGCCTCCCGGGACAGCACCAGCACGCACCCCTCGTCGGAGACGACCGGCACCTCCTTGGCGACGAGGTTCATGCCGTCCCGGATCGGGTTGACGAGGGCCACGTCGGCGAGCCGGTACGCGGCGAGGGAGCGGGCGAAGTCGTCCTTGACGTGCAGGACGACCGGCGTCCAACCGGGCGTGCCGTAGGTGGAGTTGATGTCGTCGGCGACCCGCTGCACCTCGGCCGTGTAGTCGCGGTACACGGCGAGGTCCTGACGGGAGGGGTAGGCGAAGGCGACGTGCACGACCCGTTCGCGCCAGGACGGCTGGTCCTCCAAGAGCTGCCGGTAGGCCAGCAGTCCGCGCACGATGTTCTTCGACAGTTCGGTGCGGTCGACCCGCACGATCGCCTTCCGGCCCTCGCCGATCTGCTCACGCAGGGTGGCCATCCGCTCGGCGACATCCGCCTCGTGTGCGCGCTCGCGCAGGAAGTCCGCGTCCGCGCCGAGCCCGTGCACGCCGACACGGGTGTCACCGAGGCCGCCGACCAGCTCCTGCGCGCACGCGGTGAACGCGGACGCCCAGCGCTGGGTGAGGAAGCCGAGCCGGTCCGCGCCGAGCATGCCGCGCAGCACCTGCTCGGCGATGTCGTCGGGGAGCATGCGGAAGTAGTCGACCGGCGCCCACGGCGTGTGCGAGAAGTGCCCGATCCGCAGGTCGGGGCGGAGCTCCCGCAGCATGCCGGGGACGAGGGTCAGGTGGTAGTCCTGTACGACCACCACGGCGCCCTCGGCCGCCTCGTCGGCCAGCGCCTGCGCGAAGGCCCGGTTGTAGGCCTCGTACGACGCCCACTGTCGCCGGAACTCCATGTCGAAGACCGGCTCCAGCGGCGTCTGGTAGAGCATGTGGTGGACGAACCACAGCACGGAGTTCGCGATGCCGTTGTAGGCGTCCGCGTGCACCTCGGCGTCGATGTCCAGCATCCGTACGCCGTCCTCGCCGACCCCGCGCCTCACCGCCTCGCGGTCCCCGTCGCCGAGCGCCGAGCACACCCACAGGGCGCCCGCGTCCGGGCCGATCGCCGACAGGCCCGAGACCAGGCCGCCGCCGCCGCGCCTGGCCTGGAGCTCGCCGTCCTCGCGCACGTCGTAGGAGACCGGGCCGCGGTTGGACGCGACGAGGATCCGGTGGGAGCCCTGCGGGGATGCCGTGGAAGCAGCAGTCGAAGCCGTGGAAGCCATACGCGTCAATCTAGCCCGGCCCGGAAACGCTCAAACGTACGGACGGGGTACCGCGCAGACGTATACCGTCGACGGTTTACGCCGCTTTGCGTGACTGATACTCCGAGATTTCCGCCATCGGAGGCCGTTCTTCCGTATCCACGGAGTAGGTGCGCGGCTCGAAGCCGGACTCGCCCCGTTCGAACTGGGTGATGGCCGGCCGGATGAGGTGGCCGCGGGCGAGCCGGAGCTGTGCGGTGCGGTAGATCGCGGCGGACATCCGGCCCAGCGCCTGGCCGTCCTGGTGCCGGTGCTTGCGCACACCGACGTCGACCTGGGCGAGCGCGTCCAGGCCCACCAGGTGCAGCGCGTCGACGAGCATGCCGAGCTCCACGCCGTATCCGACGGGGAACGGGAGCTGTTCCAGGAGGGTGCGGCGGGCCGCGTACTCGCCGCCGAGCGGCTGGACGAAGCCGGCCAGCTGCGGCCAGTGCATGTTCAGCAGGGGGCGGGCCATCAGTTCGGTGACACGGCCGCCCTGACCGGCCGCGGTTCTGCCGGAGGTGGGTTCACCCGGCAGGTTCAGCGGGCGGTCGTACATCGCCTTGACCAGGTCCACGCCCGGATCGGTGAGCAGCGGCCCCACGATCCCGGAGACGAAGTCCGACGAGAACTCCTTGAGGTCCGCGTCAATGAAACAGACGATGTCACCGCTCGTCACCAGGAGTGACCGCCACAGGACCTCGCCCTTGCCGGGCACGGCCGGGATGCGGGGAAGTATTTCGTCCCGGTGAACTACTCGCGCACCGGCGGCGGCGGCGACCTCGGAGGTGCGGTCCGTGGAGCCCGAGTCGATGACGACGATCTCGTCGACGAGGGGGACTTTGCGGGTCATCAGGTCGCGGCGGATGATGGAGACGATCTCACCGACCGTGGCCTCCTCGTTGAGCGCGGGCAGGACCACGCTCACCGTGGAGTTGGTGGATCGTTTCGCGGCTATGAGCTTCTTGAGCGGCCGGTCGGTCACGGACCAGGAGCGCGTGCTCAGCCAGCGCTCGACGTCTTCAAGCACGTGCGGCTCTCCCTTGCGTTCATTGGGATGCTTGTGCCCGTCGCCGCGGCAGCGTTTGGTGTGTCGCTGGCATCTCGCGGTTCGGACGGCTCTCTCCACCATCCAGGCCTTCGGTTACAGTCTTGAACAACGCTGATGACCATCGCATGTCGGGGGTCGTCCGGCGCACAACTGAATACCGCTCATCCAGAGGGGCAGAGGGATACGGCCCGTTGAAGCCCCGGCAACCCTCCAGCTGGTTCTTGTCACGTCGATGTGGCGAGGCTCCCGGCTCGGGAAGGTGCCAAATCCGTCTCACGGCGAAGTGCGTCGTGAGGAAGATGAGGAGAAAGGGCCTCGCCTCCATGGCTGCGCAGACAGTTGCAAGCACCACTGCAAGCACCGTTGCAAACACCACGAACTCCGTGACTTCCCCGGATTCCGCGAACTCCGTCGACCTGGGCCCCGCCACCGCGCTTTCCTGCCGCGAGTGCGGACACCGCGTCCCGCTCGGCCCGCTCTTCGCCTGCGAGGAGTGTTTCGGCCCGCTGGAGATCGCGTACGACTTCTCGGCCTACGAGACCGAGGACCTCCGCAAGCGCATCGAAGCGGGCCCCGCGAACATCTGGCGCTACGCGCCGCTCCTGCCGGTCCCCGCGGACGTCGCGGAGAAGCCGAACATCAACCCCGGCTGGACCAAGCTCGTCAAGGCCGACAACCTGGCCCGCGCGCTGGGCGTCACCCCCGGCAAGCTCTTCGTCAAGGACGACTCCGGCAACCCGACGCACTCCTTCAAGGACCGTGTCGTCGCCCAGGCCATCGAGGCCGCCCGCGCCTTCGACTTCACCACCCTCTCCTGCTCCTCCACCGGCAACCTCGCGGGCGCCGTGGGCGCAGCCGCGGCCCGCGCCGGCTTCCGCTCCTGCGTCTTCATCCCGCACGACCTGGAGCAGGGCAAGATCGTCATGGCCGCGGTGTACGGCGGCGAGCTCGTCGGCATCGAGGGCAACTACGACGACGTGAACCGTTTCTGCTCCGAGCTGATCGGTGACCCGGCCGGCGAGGGCTGGGGCTTCGTCAACGTCAACCTGCGGCCGTACTACGCGGAGGGCTCGAAGACCCTCGCGTACGAGATCTGCGAGCAGCTCGGCTGGCAGATCCCCGACCAGCTGGTCATCCCGATCGCCTCCGGCTCCCAGCTCACGAAGATCGACAAGGCTCTGCAGGAGCTGATCAAGCTCGGCCTCGTGGCGGACAAGCCGTACAAGATCTTCGGTGCCCAGGCCGAGGGCTGCTCGCCGGTGTCCGTCGCCTACAAGGCCGGCCACGACGTCGTACGCCCGCAGAAGCCCCACACCATCGCCAAGTCGCTCGCCATCGGCAACCCGGCCGACGGGCCGTACGTGCTCGACATCGCGCGGCGTACCGGCGGCGCCGTGGAGGACGTCAACGACGAGCAGATCGTCGACGCGATCAAGCTCCTCGCGCAGACGGAGGGCATCTTCGCCGAGACCGCGGGTGGCGTGACGGTGGGTGTGGCGAAGAAGCTGATCGAGAACGGTCTGCTCGATCCGACCCTCACCACCGTCGTCCTCAACACCGGCGACGGCCTCAAGACCCTGGACGCGGTGGCCTCGGACACCGGGCTCACCGCGACCATCCGCCCGAACCTGGACTCCTTCCGAGAGGCTGGCCTCGCGTCATGAGCGTCAACGTCCGTATCCCCACCATCCTGCGCACCTACACCGCCGGCAAGGCCGAGGTGACGGCCGAGGGCGGCACCCTCGGCGAGGTGATCGCCGACCTGGAGCAGAACCACACCGGCATCGCCGCACGCGTCCTGGACGACCAGGGCAAGCTGCGTCGCTTCGTCAACGTGTACGTGAACGACGACGACGTCCGCTTCGAGAAGGGCCTGGAGACGGCGACGCCGGACGGCGCGGGCGTCTCGATCATTCCGGCCGTCGCCGGAGGCTGACCGTCACGCGTCATTACTTACGGTGATTGCCGTTACCTTAGGTAATTGCGGTCACCGAGAGTTCATCGAATTGCCCCCTCCGTGAGAGAAGCGGAGGGGGCAATTCTGTATGGTTGAGCGCGGTACAGTTGGGGAAGCCGCTTCGCTTTCGAGTTGGTTTCATGCCGGGCGCATATGAGTCCTCGCCCGATGCCCGACAAGAAGTAGCCAAAGTGCCCCGCCTCTTTGAGCCGTTTATGGCATTTACGGGGCCCGACTTGCCCTGAAACTTTGCGAATTCTCCGCATATTCCCGATCGGTCGTGCTCAGAATTCTCGTCCGATTGACCTGTTGCAGAGGGCAGTTGGACAGATACATTCAGCCGCGGTCGACGCGTTCCGGCGCACACCCCCAATCCTTGGGGGGTGAGGTCTGACCCGGGCCCGCGAAGTGCGGTCCTGTGCAAGGGCCAGTAATAGGGGAGTTAGGCATGGCTCAGGGCACCGTCAAGTGGTTCAACGCGGAGAAGGGGTACGGCTTCATCGCGGTCGACGGTGGTGCGGATGTATTCGTCCACTACAGCGCGATTCAGATGGACGGCTACCGCACCCTTGAAGAGGGCCAGCGGGTCGAGTTCGAGATCTCGCAGGGCCAGAAAGGGCCGCAGGCGGACATGGTCCGGCTGGCGACCAGCTGAAGCACGCGCCGACTGAATAGTTCTGTTCGACGTGACGAAGGGCTCGTATCCCCACCAGGGGGTGCGGGCCCTTCGGTCTGCCCGTCCGTCTGTCCGTCCATCTGCTCGTCGGTCTGCTCGTCTGCCCGCCCCCTGCGGCCGGCTGTCCGCGGGTCCCTCCGGCTGTCTTCGCGCCGTGTGCGCCCCCTGCTTCACCTGGGGATCTTCCGGAGTCGCTTGCACTCGGTAGGGGCGAGTGCTAATCATTGGCGTTAGCACTCTGCAGGTGAGAGTGACAACGAGGACCGGGTCAGTGAGGCCCGCAGGCCAAGTGGGGCAAGGAACCACGAGGCAGGCAGGCCGTCCGTCGCGGGCGCGGGCGCGGTCCGGAGCAATCCACCCCAGTCCGGGAGGACCACTTCACATGGCCAAGATCATCGCGTTCAACGAGGAGGCGCGGCGCGGTCTCGAGCGCGGGATGAACCAGCTCGCCGACGCCGTCAAGGTCACCCTTGGTCCCAAGGGCCGCAACGTCGTCCTCGAGAAGAAGTGGGGCGCCCCCACGATCACCAACGATGGTGTTTCCATCGCCAAGGAGATCGAGCTCGAGGACCCGTACGAGAAGATCGGCGCAGAGCTGGTCAAGGAAGTCGCCAAGAAGACGGACGACGTCGCCGGCGACGGTACGACCACCGCGACCGTTCTGGCGCAGGCGCTGGTCCGCGAGGGCCTTCGCAACGTAGCCGCGGGTGCCAACCCGATGGCCCTCAAGCGTGGTATCGAGAAGGCCGTCGAGGCCGTCTCCGGTGCCCTGCTCGAGCAGGCCAAGGATGTCGAGACCAAGGAGCAGATCGCCTCCACGGCCTCCATCTCCGCCGCCGACACCCAGATCGGCGAGCTCATCGCCGAGGCTATGGACAAGGTCGGCAAGGAAGGCGTCATCACCGTCGAGGAGTCCCAGACCTTCGGTCTGGAGCTGGAACTCACCGAGGGTATGCGCTTCGACAAGGGCTACATCTCGGCGTACTTCGCCACCGACATGGAGCGTATGGAGTCCGTCCTGGACGACCCGTACATCCTGATCGCCAACTCGAAGATCGCCAGTGTCAAGGACCTGCTCCCGCTCCTGGAGAAGGTCATGCAGTCGGGCAAGCCGCTGCTGATCATCGCCGAGGACGTCGAGGGCGAGGCTCTGTCGACGCTGGTCGTCAACAAGATCCGTGGCACCTTCAAGTCCGTCGCCGTCAAGGCGCCGGGCTTCGGTGACCGCCGCAAGGCCATGCTCGGCGACATCGCCATCCTCACGGGCGGCGAGGTCATCTCCGAGGAGGTCGGCCTCAAGCTGGAGAACGCGGGTATCGACCTGCTGGGCCGTGCCCGCAAGGTCGTCATCACCAAGGACGAGACGACGATCGTCGACGGCTCCGGCTCTGCCGACCAGGTCGCCGGCCGGGTCAACCAGATCCGCGCCGAGATCGAGAACTCCGACTCGGACTACGACCGCGAGAAGCTCCAGGAGCGCCTGGCGAAGCTGGCCGGCGGCGTGGCCGTCATCAAGGCCGGTGCCGCCACCGAGGTCGAGCTCAAGGAGCGCAAGCACCGCATCGAGGACGCCGTTCGCAACGCGAAGGCGGCCGTCGAGGAGGGCATCGTCGCCGGTGGTGGCGTGGCCCTCATCCAGGCTTCCTCGGTCTTCGAGAAGCTGGAGCTCACGGGTGACGAGGCGACCGGCGCCAACGCCGTGCGGCTCGCCCTGGAGGCCCCGCTCAAGCAGATCGCCATCAACGGTGGTCTCGAGGGTGGCGTCATCGTCGAGAAGGTGCGCAACCTGCCCGTCGGCCACGGCCTGAACGCCGCGACCGGTGAGTACGTCGACATGATCGCCGAAGGCATCATCGACCCGGCGAAGGTCACGCGCTCTGCCCTGCAGAACGCCGCCTCCATCGCCGCGCTGTTCCTCACCACCGAGGCCGTCATCGCCGACAAGCCGGAGAAGGCCGCCGCAGGCGGCGCTCCGGGCGGCATGCCGGGCGGTGACATGGACTTCTGATCGACCTAGGGGCCTCGGCTCCCGGTTGATCACCGTCCTTCGTACCGAGGGCGGCACCCCTTTCTCCCAGGGGGTGCCGCCCTCGGGCGTTTCCGGGTGCCGTAGGGACGCGTGTCCGCACACCCTCCGGGTGATCCGGACGCGTGTCCTGGATCACGAGGAAGGCGCGCGGGAGCCGGAATGCGCTGACGGGCGAGGCGGTTGAAGTTGCTGGCAGGAACTAATGCGCGTGCAGATATCCATCACATGTATCTATGCATGAGCATCCCTTCGCCTGCCAGCCGTCCGACCGACCTCTCCCCATAGGAGCCCTCACGTGACAACCGCTCCCTCCCGCGCGGCCCAGATCCTGTCCCGCCCCGTCTCCCTCAACGGCCTGACCGTCCCGAACCGGATCGTCATGGCGCCGATGACCCGCCAGTTCTCCCCGGGCGGCATCCCCGGCGAGGACGTGGCGTCGTACTACGCCCGCCGCGCCGCCGCGGGCGTGGGCCTCATCGTCACCGAGGGCACGTACGTCGGCCACGACTCGGCCGGGCAGAGCGACAGCATCCCCCGTTTCCACGGCGAGGAGCAGCTGGCGGGCTGGGCGAAGGTCGCCGAGGCCGTGCATGCGGCGGGCGGGAAGATCGTGCCGCAGCTGTGGCACATCGGCATGGTCCGCAGCGCGGGCCAGCCGCCGTTCGCGGACGCCCCCGCGGTCGGCCCGTCCGGTCTGCGGATCGACGGCACGGCCGGTACGGGCAAGGAGATGACCCAGGCCGACCTGGACGAGGTCGTCGCCGCGTTCGCCGAGGCCGCGGCCGCCGCCGAGCGGATCGGCTTCGACGGGGTCGAACTGCACGGCGCGCACGGCTACTTGATCGACCAGTTCCTGTGGGAGGGCACCAACCGCCGTACCGACGCGTACGGCGGTGACCTGGTCGCCCGTACGAAGTTCGCGACCGAGATCGTCGCCGCCGTCCGCGCCGCGGTCTCCCCCTCCTTCCCCATCGTCTTCCGCTACTCGCAGTGGAAGCAGGAGGCCTACGACGCCCGTCTCGCGGAGACACCCGAGGAGCTCGGCGCCCTGCTGACCCCGCTCGCCGAGGCCGGAGTGGACGTCTTCCACGCCTCCACGCGCCGCTACTGGCTCCCGGAGTTCGAGGGCTCCGACCTCAACCTGGCCGGCTGGACGAAGAAGCTGACCGGCAAGCCCACCATCACCGTCGGCTCGGTCGGCCTCGACGGCGACTTCCTCCGCGCCTTCGCGGGCGAGGGCTCGGCGGCAGCGGACCTCGACAACCTCCTGGACCGCCTGGAGCGCGACGAGTTCGACCTCGTCGCGGTCGGCCGCGCCCTGCTCCAGGACCCGGAGTGGGCGGCGAAGGTACTGGACGGACGCCACGGCGAGCTGGCCGCATACGACCCGGCGTCCCTGAAGTCACTGAGCTGAGCCCCGACTCCGCTGGTAGGTCCTGTACGCCGAGGGCGGCACCCTTTTCCTGAGGGGTGCCGCCCCTCGGCGTTGAGGGGGCGGGTCAGGTGCTGCGACCGACTTTCAGCACGTGGATGATGACGGTGGTGCCGTCCGGCCGGTACAGCACCCGCCAGGTGCCGATGTGCAGCCGGTAGTAGCCCGAAGCGCCCAGGGCGCCAGCCTCTTCCGGGCGTGGGTCGTCGGCGAGTGCGCGCACTGCCGCAGTAGTCGCTTTGGCGCCCACGGGGTCGACGATGCGGAGCCGCCGGAACTCGTCCATGGCGTGCTGCTCCCACACCACTGCGTGAGTCACGAAGCGGCCTCCCGGCGGTCCTCTTCCTCCAGCTGTGCCATGAACTCGTCATGAGACATGGATGGGCCGGATGGAGCCGCCTCACGCGTCTGTGCTTCAGCGATGTCCGCCCCGTCGCGCAGCCGCTGCAGTTCTTCCAGCTCGCTTATGGGGATGAGCGCGGCAGCGGGCTTGCCGTACTCCGTGATCAGGATGTGCTCCTGGCCGTGCCGGACCCGGCCGACCAGCTGACCGAGCTGATTGCGGGCTTCCACGAGCGGATACGTCTCCATGCAAAAACTGTACACACCCGCAAGTGTGTGCGGTGGGCTCACTGACATCTGCGGGCGGGTGGTCAAACGCGTGGCCTTTCTCGTCGGTCGACCATCGCTGCGCGGGCTGCGGCTGCGTGGGCGTGAACTGCGGAGGTTGGCAGAGGGGCGGTATGCCGTGGCGGGGCCGCCTCGCCCCGGCATGCGCCGCAGACGCCGCCCGGCAGGGCCTCCGGGCGGCCCGGTGTGCCGCACTTCGCGCACTCCATCACCCGGAGGGGTCGGCGTGTGGGCGGGACGGGTTCGGGCGGGAGCTTGGAGGTCAGGCGGGTGCGGACGAGGGCGGCCGGGCTGTGGACCGGGGTGGGGAGGCCTGAGGTCAGCGCCTGGAGTACGTGGTCGTCGGTGGCGCCCCTCACGAACCACTCCGTCAGCAGGGGCGCGAGGTCCGCGCAGGACGCGGCCGACAGGGACAGGGCCGGGGTCGTGCGGCCCAGCGCCGCCAGCAGGATGTAGGCGCGGGAGCGGGTCGGGGCCGGGCAGTCGGGCTGCCCGCGCGGCACGTCGCCCCTCGTGAACGCCGCCCACCAGTCGTCGTCCCGCGCCGTGCGCGAGAACCACGTTCGGGTGATCCAACGCGGGCTTCCCGAGTCGGCCAGGTGTTCGCGGCCCCGGCGCAAGTGCCCTGCCCGCTGAAGGTTGTTGAGAGCTGTGCGCAGGGCGCATTGGCCGTACGGAAGTGTCGTGGCCAGCGTCTTTACGGAGATGTCGGCGCCGCCCGGGAGGCGGTCGATGTACGCGGCGACTGCTGCTTCGCGGGACGGGAGGTGCGCGAAGTCGTGAGCCGTGCGGGGGAGTTGGCCCGGGGCGGCGCGTTTTCCGTAACCCGGGTTGGCCATGGGGTGTGGGAGTGCGTGCGCGGGCAGGAAGGCAGGACTAAGCTTGGCCTCAGCCATGGGATCGACTCTCATTCGATCTCGTCGGTCAAGCCCCCGCAGGTGTTGCTAGCACCTGGCGGGGGCTGTTTGCGTATTTGGGCACGCTAATCCCTGGTGACTGTCCGTGGCAAGTCGGTCGCGCCAAGTCAACTCGCAGGGTGGGAGGGCGGGTTGAGGCCCTCCACCCATTCCTTGCAAAGAGCGCTCGGGGCTGGGGGCTTGAGCTTCGGGGCTCGGTCGACTACTCGGCGCAGGAGTTCTTCACGTCCGTCACGAACGCCGACCATGCCTCGGCCCGGAACGCGAGCTTCGGGCCGCGGGGGGTTTTGGAGTCGCGGACGGGGACGAGGGGGCCTGGGAAGTTGGGGGCGACTTCCAGGCAGTCGGCGCCGTCGCCGCCGCTGTAGCTGGACTTGTACCAGGCGGCAGTGCTCAGGTCGTACTCAGGGCTGTGTCGCTTCATGTGCGTAATCCTCTGCCACTGACTCGACCAGGGCCAGGGATTCTTGAGGGGCGAGCGCACTGGCCCTGAGCAGGTCGAAGGTCAGCTCATGGCGTGTGACGGCGGTTGGTTCGTCCATCAGCTGTCCAACGCCCACGCCCTCGACGTAGGCGAGGGGAGGCGCGTCGGGAAAGTACATGAGCTTGATGCCACCCGGTAGGGATCCGATCGCGCCTGCGCTGAACCGGAGTACCTGCATGAGGATCCTGCGACGACGTGCCAGGTCTGCCACATGACGGAGGGTCTCTGCCATAACCTCCGGTCCAGAGACCGGGCGACGGAGGGCGGCCTCGTCGAGGACCACCCACAACAACGGGGTTGTTGGATCGTCCAGGAGGCGGGTGCGCTCCATCCGGTTCGTCACCAGCTCATCGACCTCGGTGTCCGGAAGGGTTGGCCAGTAGGTGCGGAACAACTCCTTTGCGTAGCCCGGCGTTTGAAGTAGACCGGGGATCAGCGTCGGGGTGTACTGCCTGATCGATGTGGCGAGCGACTCCGCTTCCACTGCTTCAGTGAAGTGGTTCGGGTACCTGGACTTGGCGGAAGCCGCGCAGTTGCGGGTGAAGAAGCCGTTCGTGCCCAGGATCTCGTCAATCTGGACGGCGTATTCGAGGTGCATGCGCCGTGTCCCGGCCTCCAGCTGGCCGATGAACGAGCCGCTGACGAAGAGCGGTTCGCCCAACTTGGCCTGGCTTAGGCCGGAGTTCTCCCGCGCATGCCGCAGCTCGGCGCCCAGCAAGGCGCGTGGTGATGACGACGGGTCGAGGTCCTTCGGTCCTGCCACGGCAACTCCCTGTCCGACAGTCGATGTTGTTGGGGCGGCCTGTCTGGCCAGGTTAGAGGCGTAACGGCCACGCTTTGTTGCGAAGAGGGAACTCTGCGTGGAGGTGAAGGAATGCTGCGGTCGACGGAAGAGGTCGTCGCCTCGCTTCGGGACGCGCTCACTTGCGTGGGTGTCGTCCTGCCGTCCCTGTGTGTCGACCCCGTGACCGGCGCGAGCGACGAGCCGTTCGCCCTGGTCGTCCTGGGGCGTTGCAACGTACGTACGGCCGAGAAGCTTGCGTCCGTGCTGCGCGGGGAGCGGCCGCCGGTCGGGGCGCACGTCGTGGACGTACGGGACGGGCGGGTCGGCGAGGTGATGGGGCATGTGGGCGGGAACGCTCAGTTGAGGCCCGTGAGTGGAGGTCGGGAGTGGGACTGCCCGCCGGAGTCGACCGGGCCCGCGGCGCAGGAGGAGGTGCTGCGGGCCCGGGTACGGGAGAGGAACCGTGAGGCGCGCCTCCCCTGAATCACCGACCCACGATGCGAAGCAGCTTTCCGAGAACGCGGTCAAGGCGGCGTACGCCGACGTGGTGTCGGAGTAACGCCGCCCTGGGGCGGGACGAGTTGCGGGAGGTGGCCCGCGCTGCCACGGCGGTTACTTCGGGTCGCTGTTGAACTTCGAGGTCGACCAGAAGTAGCCGAGCGCGGTCAGTGCGAGGCACCAGGCGATGGCGAGCCAGCCGTTGTTGCCGATCTCGGTGCCGAGGAGGAGTCCGCGCAGGGTCTCGATGGCCGGGGTGAAGGGCTGGTACTCGGCGATCGGCTGGAACCAGCCCGGCATGGTGTCGGCCGGGATGAAGGCGCTGGAGAGGAGCGGGAGGAGGATCAGCGGCATCGCCATGTTGCTGGCCGCTTCGGCGTTCGGGCTGGCCATACCCATTCCGACCGCGATCCAGGTGAGTGCCAGGGCGAAGAGGGCGAGTAGTCCGAAGGCCGCGATCCACTCCAGGACCGTGGCGTCCGTGGACCGGAAGCCGATGGCCACCGCAACCGCACCGACGAGGACCAGGCTGGCGAGCACCTGGAGCACGCTGCCGACGACGTGCCCGATGATCACGGACCCGCGGTGGATCGCCAGCGTTCGGAAGCGGGCGATGATCCCCTCCGACATATCGGTGGCGACGGACACCGCCGCCCCGATCACGGTGGATCCGATGGTCATCATCAGGATGCCCGGGACGATGTAGGCGATGTAGTCGGAGCGGTCGGCGCCGCCGATGCCGGCGCTCATCACGTCGCCGAAGATGTAGACGAAGAGCAGGAGCAGCATGATCGGGGTGAGGAGGAGGTTGAGGGTGAGGGAGGGGTAGCGGCGGGCGTGCAGGAGGTTGCGGCGGAGCATGGTGGTGGAGTCGCGTGCAGCGAGGGAGAGGGTGCTCATCGGGCGTTCTCCTTGGGCTGGTTGGGCTGGCTGGGGAGGGTGGGCTGGGTGGTGGGGCTGGTGAGGGCGAAGAACACGTCGTCGAGGTCGGGGGTGTGGACGGTCAGCTCGTCCGCCTCGATGTCGGCGGCGTCCAGCCGGTCGAGGATGGAACGCAGTTCGCGCTGGCTGCCGTCGCTGGGGATGGTCAGGGAGAGTGCTTCGTCGTCGCGGGTGGTCTCGCGCAGGGCGGTGGCGGCGGTCTGGTAGGCGGTGGGGTCGGTGAAGCGGAGCCGGACGTGTCCGCCGGGGATGAGCCGCTTGAGCTCTTCGGCGGTGCCCTCGGCGGCGATCTTTCCGTCGTTCAACACGGCGATGCGGTCGGCGAGTTCGTCGGCTTCTTCGAGGTACTGGGTGGTGAGGAAGACGGTGACGCCGTCGGAGACGAGTTCGCGGATGATCTGCCACATGTTGTGGCGGGAGCGGGGGTCGAGGCCGGTGGTCGGTTCGTCGAGGAAGATGATCCGTGGGTTGCCGACCAGGGTCATGGCGATGTCGAGGCGGCGTTTCATGCCGCCGGAGTAGGTGGAGGCGGGCTTCGTCGCGGCCTCGGTGAGGTCGAAGCGCTCCAGCAACTCGGCGGTGACCCGGCGCCCCTCGCTCTTGGGCAGGTGGTGCAGGTCCGCCATGAGGAGCATGTTCTCCTCGCCGGTGATCAGACCGTCGACGGCGGAGAACTGGCCGGTGACACCGATCGCGGCCCGCACGGACTGCGGATCGGTGGCCAGGTTGTGGCCGCCGATGTGGATGTCGCCGGCGCCCGGGTCGGCGGTGATGAGGGTGGAGAGGATCTTCACGACGGTGGTCTTGCCCGCGCCGTTCGGGCCGAGCAGGGAGAAGACCGTTCCTTCGGGGACGGACAGGTCGATGCCGTCGAGCACGGTCTTGTCGCCGTAGGACTTGCGCAGCCCGTTCGCCGCGATGGCCAGGTTGGTCATGATGGGTGCTCCTTCTAGGGGCTAAGAGGCTGCGTGGCGCGGTCAGAGGCTGCGGGCGGTGATGTCGCCGTGGGAGGTGGTGGCGCGGATGTCGAGTTCGGCGGTGCCGTCGTTCTTGAGGGTGTTGCTGACGCGGCCGTAGCCGGTGCCGGCGTCCAGGGAGGCGGAAACTCCGGCGGCAGCGGCCACCGAGATGTCGCCGGACTGGGTGCGCAGCTCGACCGTGCCGCGTACGGCCTCGGTGATCCGGATGTCGCCCCTCGCGGTGCTGATCTCCGCCGGGCCGTTGAGCCGTCCGACCTCGACGTCGCCGTCGATCGCGGTGAGGCGGACGTCGGCGGCCTCGTCGATCTTGATCTGGCCGTAGGCGCCTTCGAAGGCGATGTCGCCGAGGCGTCCGACGCTCCGGAGCTCGGCGGCGGCGGCCTTCGCCTCGACGCGGGAGCCGGCGGGCAGCTGGATGGTCACCTCGACCGATCCGGATTGGCCGAGGATCCGGTTCTTCGCCGGGGCGGTCCCGATCCGCAGGACGCCGTCCTCGTAGGCGACCGTGATCTGCTCCGCCGCCTTCACGTCGCGGCCCTTCGAGGCGTCCGCGGGCAGGACCTCGACCGTGGTGTCGGCCCGGTCGGCGGCGATGAACTGGACGCGTCCCGCGGGGATGTCCAGGACGGCGGCGACCGGGGTGGGGGTGGCGAACTTCTGCATGATGCTCTCCTTCGGTTCTTTGTTTCCGATGAAGGAAAAGCTACGTTGCATTCATAGATTCTTCAACATGCTCGTTGCGTGTAGTTGCTATAAATGCAGGTGAAAGCCAGGTAATCGTTGCAACGATCCTCAAGGCTAATGCAACGTGCCTCGCGTGCGCGTTGCAATGGATTGAAGGTGAACGCTATGCTGGAGGCATCAAGGAGCACGAAGGAGACCGCAATGCCCGGAGGCAGGCTCACTCAGCAGGAACGCCGGCAGATCGCGCTGGGGCTGGCCGACGGCCTCGCCTATGCGGAGATCGCAAGGGGCCTCGACCGCCCGACCTCGACGATCACGCGTGAGGTGATGCGCAACGGCGGCCCCACGGCCTACCGCGCCGACCTGGCCCACCGCGCCACCGAACACCGCGCCCACCGGCGGACGCAGCCGGCGCCCCGAGTCGCCGAGGCGCCCCCGCAGGCCTACGGACGTGACGCCGAGGCCGTGCGTGCGTACGAGGAGACGTTCACCACCGTCATGATGGCTTCGGGGATGACCACGATGACGGCCCGGGTGATGGCCTGCCTCACCCTCACCGACTCGGGCAGCCTCACCGCGTCGGAGCTCGTCCAGCGTCTCCAGGTCAGCCCGGCTTCCATCTCCAAAGCGATCGCGTTCCTGGAGAGTCAGGGCTTCGTCCGCCGGGAACGCGACGAACGCCGGCGTGAGCGCTACCTCGTCGACGACGACATCTGGTTCGAGTCGATGATGGCCAGCGCCCGGTCCACCGCCCAGATCGTCGAGACCGCACGGCAGGGCGTCGGCGTCCTCGGCCCGGGCACCCCCGCCGCCACCCGCCTGGAGAACGTCGCCCGCTTCCTCGACTTCGTCAGCGAAGCCATCACCCGCGCCGCGGAACAAGCCCGCGAGATCCTCTCCACGAAACCCGGAACGACCTCGGACGGCACGACCGGGCCGCGTTCGGACTAGGCCGCCGGACGGGCGGGGGCGCGGTGTCTACAGGTTGCCCATCGGTTCGATGTCGATCTTCACCGGAGTGCCCCAGATACGCAGCACCTCGTAGTCCGTGAACTCGTGGATCAGGCGGTAGGCCATGCCGGGGCGGGGGGTCTTGCGCTCGGCGGCGAGGTAGCGCTCGGCTTCGATGCGGTCGCGGCGGGGGGTGCCGCAGAGCTGCCAGGCCTGGCCGTTCCAGACTTCCGGGAGCCAGCGCTGCTGGGGCTGGGGGCGGTCTTCGCGCAGGCCGTAGCGGGATTTCGTGCGCTCGGGGGCCTCTTCCGGGCCGGGGGGACGGCCGTGCGAGTAGGTGTCGTTCACCCGGGAGCGGCGGGCGGTGCGGCGGCGGGTCTCGCAGAGCAGACAGAGGTCGGCGGCGGCCTTGTCGACCGGGCCGTTCGGGTGCTCGGCGCAGCGGGTGGTGGGCGCGGCCGTCGTGACCGTCTCGTCCAGCAGGTCGAGGGCCCGCTTCAGGTCCGCCTTCACCTCGTGCAGCTTCGCGTCGGGGGTGTCCGAGTTCAGCGCGTCGCCGTGCTCGCCCAGCACGCGCAGGGCGCGGCCGAGAGCGGTGAGCTGTGCGTGGTTCACGGTGTTCGGTTCCCTCCCCGGGCGTTTTCCTGACTTCCCGAAGGGTCGCACACGCCACTGACAGCAGCGCCCATCACAACCCCGCCGCCGGCGCCACTGAGCGCGTCTCTGACAGACGGCCCGAGACCGAAGACATACGTCGCCCCGAAGCCCACCACATACCCCGTCACCAGCCCGCCGGCGTAGATCGCGGCCGTCATCGCCAGCCCTCCGCTGCCTGCCAGGAGCGGGAACAGTGCCCATCCCGACGGTCCGATCGCCGTCGACCCCACCTGGTCGCCGAGCATCGCGAAGAAGCCGATGAAGGCGCCGCCCGCCGCGCCGCCCGCGCAGGCGGTCAGGAAGGGGCGGCCCAGGGGGAGTGAGACGCCGTAGATCAGGGGTTCGCCCACGCCCAGCAGCCCTGCCGGGAGCGCCGACTTGATCGTCGTACGCATGGAGTGGTCGTGGCGGAGGCGGACGTAGACCGCCAGGGCCGCGCCGACCTGGCCCGCGCCTGCCATGGCGAGGATGGGGAGCAGGACCGTGTAGCCCTGCTGTTCGATGAGGGTGGTGTGGATGGGGATGAGGGCCTGGTGCAGGCCGAGCATGACGAGGGGGAGGAAGAGGCCGCCGAGGATCAGGCCGGCGAAGGCGCCGGTGGTGGCGAGGAGCCAGTTCGAGGCCGAGCCGATGGCGGTGGAGAGCTCGCCGGCCGCGTACATGAGGGCGTACAGGGTCACCAGGCCGGTGAGCAGGACCGTGAGGGTGGGGGTGACCAGGACGTCGAGGGCCTCGGGGACCCAGCGGCGGCACCACTTCTCGACGTACGTGCCGAGCAGCGCGGCGGCCAGTGCGCCCAGGACGCCGCCCTGGCCCGGCGCCAGCGTCACCCCGAACGCCGTCACCTTCGCGACCCCCGCGTACACGATGACCGCCGCCACCGCGCCGCCCAGGATCGGGGTGCCGCCGAACTCCTTCGCCGTGTTGTAGCCGACGAAGACCGCGATCAGCGCCATGAAGCCGGAGGCGATGGCGGCGAGGGCGGGGGTGAGGGACGGGAGCCAACCCAGGTTGACCAGCAGGCCGTTGAGGCCCGCGATGACTCCGCAGCCGATCAGGGCGGGGATCAGCGGGACGAAGATGTTAGCGACGCGGCGCAGCAGGAGCTTGGTGGGGGTGGCGTTGCGCTGTCGTCTCACCTCCTTCAACCCGGCGCCTTTCGCGGCGAGTTCACCCGCCGTCGTGAGCAGCGCCTCGAACTCCGGGGTCACCCGGGCGACGGTGCCGGGGCCCAGGACGACCTGGTAGGTGTCGTCGTCCGTGACCACGCCGAGTACGGCGGGGAGGGCTCGCAGGGCGTCCTCCTGGACCAGGGTCCGGTCCCGCAGGCCCACGCGGAGGCGGGTCATGCAGTGGGCCACGGAGGTGATGTTCGCGGGGCCGCCGAGGAGGGGGAGCAGGGCTGCCGCGGTGGCGGCGGGCGAGGTGGGGTCTTTCGGTGTGCGCACCACCCGAGGGTGCTGGTCAGCGGGGCGCCGCCGCGAGCGCCGCGCGCAAGTGGCCGTGGCTCTCCTCCAGAAGGCGGGCGGCCGTCGGGCCGTCGACGCCGCCCAGGATGGTGAGGATCGCGTTCTTCACCTCGCCGTCCGTGGCGGCCAGGGCCCGCTCGATCTCGTCGTCCGTGGCGCCCGTAGCGTGCGCGACGATGCGGCGGGAGCGGGCGCGGAGCTTCTCGTTCGAGGCGCGTACGTCGACCATCAGGTTCCCGTACGTCTTGCCGAGCCGGATCATCGTGATCGTCGAGAGCATGTTCAGGACCAGCTTCTGGGCCGTGCCCGCCTTCAGCCGTGTCGAGCCCGTCAGCAGCTCAGGACCGACGACGACCTCGATGCCGTGGTCGGCGGCGGCCGCCAGCTCGCTGTCCGCGTTGCAGGACAGGCCGATCGTCAACGCGCCCTGCTTGTGGGCGTGTTCGACCGCGCCGATGGCGTACGGGGTGCGGCCGGACGCGGAGACCCCGACCACCGTGTCGTCGGGTGTCAGGGCGAGATCCGCGAGGTCCCGCGCGGCCAGCTCCCTGGAGTCCTCCGCGCCCTCGATCGACGTGACCATCGCGCCCGGGCCACCCGCGATCAGGCCCACCACCTCGGACGGGTCGGTGTTGAAGGTGGGTGGGCACTCGGACGCGTCCAGGACTCCGAGTCGGCCCGCCGTGCCGGCGCCCGCGTAGATCAGGCGGCCGCCCCGGGCCATCCGCTCCGCGACGTCGTCGATCGCGGCGGCGATGAGCGGGAGCCGCGCGGCGACCGCCGCCGGGACGGTCGCGTCCTCGCCGTTCATGAGCCGGGCGATCTCAGCCGTGGGCAACTGATCGATCTCGGCGAGCTCGGGACGGAACGCCTCGGTGGTGAGGGTCTCCAATTCGGCGCGGAGATGGCGGTAGTTGGCGTTGGAGGTCATGAGGAGCGGCTCTTTCCGTGCGGGGTGGTGAGGAGGCGCCCTTCGGGGCGCGGGGAACTGCGCGACCAGCCACTGACGGTCCGCAGCGCTCCAAACGGCTTCAGGTCTCCCGGGCCCGGCTAGCGCGAGCGCCCCCGCGGGCTGTGCCGGTGCGCCAGCGCCTCGTACGAGGCCGACAGCGCCGGCGCCGCCGTCTCGTACGTCCGCTGGGCGACTCCCACGAACAGGCAGTCCACGACCAGCAGCTGACTCGTCCGGGACGACATCGCCGCCGGCCGCAGCTCGCTCTCGCGGGCCGTCGAGGTGGTGAGGATGTGGTCCGCGTACTGCGTCACGGGCCCGTCCGGGCGGCCGGTTATCGCGATCGTCGTCGCGCCGTGCTCGAAGGCGACCCGGAGGGGTTCGATGATGTCGCCGGTCGAGCCGGAGTGGGTGATGGATATCGCCACGTCCTTGGCGCGCAGCTGCACCGCGTTGGTGACGGCGAGGTGCGGGTCGCTGTGCGCGTGGGCTATCAGCCCGATGCGGAGCAGCTTCTGGGCGAGGTCCTGGGCGACGAGGCCGGACGCGCCCTGTCCGTAGATGTCGATACGGCGGGCCGTGGAGAGCGCGGTGACCGCCGCGCTGAGCTGGGCCATGTCGAGCCCGGCCGCGGTGTCGGCGAGGGTCTGCTGCTCGTCGTACGCGAGCTTGGCGACCACGTCGGCGATGGGGTCGTCGACCGCGATGTCGGCGGTGACGGCGGGTGCGCGGCCCGACTGCTGCTGGGCGGCGAGCCCGGCGAGGGCGAGGCGCAGGTCGCGGTAGCCGGGGTAGCCGAGGAGGCGGGCGGTGCGGACCACCGTCGCCTCGCTGGTGCCGGTGAGCTCTGCCAGGCCGGTGACCGTGAGGGCCGCGCAGCCCGCCGGGTCGGCGGCGACGGCCTCCGCGACCCGCTGCATGGAGCGCGTCATCGACGGGGCGAGCGTCCGGACCTTCGCCGCGAGGGCGGCCGGGGCGGGCGGTGCCTCGCCGGCGAAAATTTCCTTCACTTCATGGGTCACGTCTGAAAGATATTTTCCGCTGGGGCATGCGGTCAAGGGTGCGCACAATAGGTGCATGAACCCCATCGGCGACCCCATCGGTGATCCCACCGACGACCCCGGCAGCGGCCCTGTCAGCCCTCTGGAGCAGGCGTTGCACGCGGCTCGCGCCCGCGTCCTCGCCGATCTCGCCGCGCGCGAGGTCGCCGACGCCGATGTCGTCTCGCTCGTCGAGGAGTCGGTGGTGCAGCGCCGCTGGTGGGTCGAGCAGTGGCCGGACGGCGCGGCGTACGTGGCCGGGCTCGTCGCCCAGGACGTACAGGACGGCCTTCTCGAACGGTACGGGCGCTGGCCGCTGTGCCCCGTCTGCGGCTCCGGCGACCCGCACGCCCTGGAGGTCGAACCCGAGCTGGGTCCCGACCCGCACTGGGTCTGCCACCAGGCCGGCGTGAAGGTGGCGTCGGTCGGTCTGCTCGGCACGGCGAGCGGCGGGACCCCGCCCTCGTGACCGTCTACATCGACCCGCCCACCTGGCCGGGCCACGGCCGCGTGTGGTCCCACCTGATCAGCGACGTCTCGTACGACGAACTCCACACCTTCGCCGCGGACCTGGGCGCCCCCCGGCGCGCCTTCGAGCGTGATCACTACGACATTCCCTCGCACCGCTACGAGGACGCGGTGCGCGCCGGCGCGGTGCAGGTCAGCAGCCGCGAGGTGGTGCGACTGCTGTACGGGGCGGGGCTGCGCAGGGCCAAGAGGTGGGCGGGGCCGGGAGGTTCGTGACATCGGCAGGGGTTACGGGGAGTTCGTGACGCCGGCCGTGTGTATGGGGAGTTCGTGACGCCGACTGTTCTACGGGCCCGGCGTGCTCAGTTCAGCAGCTCGTACGCGAACTGTTCCTCGTCCTCGCTCACCTGCGTGAACCCGGCGCGTGAAATCACGCCCTGGGACGGCATGTTGACCCGGTCGACGGTCGCGAACAGCGCCTGTACGTCGTCACGCGCGAGGGCCCAGCCGGACAGTCCGCGCAGGGCCTCGGTCGCGTAACCCTGTCCGCGGGCGCCCTCCGCCAGGTCGTAGCCGACCTCGGCGCGGCCCTCCTCGTCAGGGACGCCGTGGAAGCCGATGCCGCCGACCGCCCGGCCGTCCTCGGTCCGTACCAGGACGAAGAGGCCCCACTCAGGGCGGAGCACCCCTGCCTCGTACGCCTTCACGACCATTCCGGCGGCGTCCCGGGTGCCCTCGAAGGGGCCGCCCTCGATCCACTCGAAGCCGCCCGTGCCGCCTGCGCGCAGATCGGCGGCGCCCGCGGGTGTGACGCCTTGCAGGGTGAGCCGCTCGGTGGCGATCACCAGGTTGTTGCTCCAGGTCCACTCGGTGACCGGGGCGCGGCCGGGCAGGTCGCCGCGGCCGGTCGCCCAGAGCAGGGTGCGCCAGTGGTCGGGTCCTGGCCTGACGTGCGGGAAGATCCGCGTGAGTACGTCCTCGCAGAGTTCGGCCGGAGGCGCGTACGGGATGCCGAGGCCCTCGGCGATGTCGTGCGTGTGCAGCAGGACCTCGGCGACGCCCATCGCGGCGAAGCCCTCGCGGTTCGCGCTGTGGAAGGGGGAGGGGTGGAAGGCGCGCACCTCGCGGGGTGCCGTGCGGATCGCGGCGGTCAGCAGGGCGCCGGTCGTCTCGATCACGTCGACGACACCCGCGTTGTCGGCGCCGTGGGCCATGACGAGCTCGAAGGGGATGAATCCCGGGGCACGCACGGCCAGCCGGCTCGCGTACATGATGAGATCGAGGCAGATGTGCTCGGCCGTCCTGCGGCAACTCCAGTCCAGGCGCCCCGCGTTGACGCCCTCCCAGTCCCGCCCGGCCACCGTCCGCAGCAGCGCCGCGCTGCCCGTCACGGCCTCCGACACCTGGTCCCCGCCCATGTCTCGCATGCGGGTGAGGATAGGCGCGATCAGGCTTCGGTACGTATCGGATTGTTCGGGGCGAGGCTCCCGTCACCCGAAGCCCAGTCGCGTGAGCTCCGCACGGAGGTTCTCCCGTGCCCGTTCCTCCCACTCCCGTTCCCCGTACGGCGTCCTGAACAGCCTCGGCAGGTCCAGGAGCTGGCGCAGGATCGCCGCCCTGCCTGCGCGGAACGCCTCGTCGGGGACGAAGGTGTACTCCTCGCGGACGGCCGCCGTGTACTCCGCGTACGCCTGCGGGGCCGAGGCCAGGATCGCCAGGTCGGCGTCGCAGAGGACCTTGCCGTTGCGGTCGTCGTCCGTGGGGGCGTGGCCGATCGTGAGGCGGACCAGGCGGGCCACCTCCGCCGTGCCGGGGGAGGGCACCCCGGCCTCGGGGAGCGCGCGTTCGGCCAGGCGGGCCGAGCGCTCCTCGTTCTCGGAGCGGTCCGGGAGGTAGACCGCGTCGTGGAACCAGGCGGCCAGGCGCACCAGGTCCGGGGCGTTCGCGTACTCCTCCAGTACGTCGATGTGGTCGAGGACCGCGGTGAGGTGGGTGAGGGTGTGGTAGCGGCGCTGGGGCTCCTGCCAGCGGGCGAGGAGGTTGTCCGCGTACGGGGTCGGGTCCGGGGCCCGGTCCGGGGCGCCGGGGGCGCGGGACCCCTCAAGGGCGCGGGTCCAGCGGGTGCGGAGGGCGTCGAGGGCGTCGAGGTCGTCGGGCATGGGGTCATTGTGGCGGGGTGCGGGGTGCGGGGTGCGGGGTGCGGGGTGCCGGGTGCCGGGTGCCGGGTGGGCTGGGGTGGGGTTTGTTCGCCCCCTCCGCCCCTGCCCGTCCCGTTTCGGGGGGGGGGGGGGGGGGCGCCCCCCCCCCCCCGCGGCGCGCGGGGGGGGGGGGGCAGCGCGCCGGGGCGCGCGGGGGGGGGCAGC
>NZ_JBHXMF010000096.1:0-23945 GCF_042721055.1 Streptomyces sp. NPDC058470 | reverse complement strand
CCAGCACTACGGAGTCGGCGCCGCGGCCCGATCGTGTGGTCCCACTGCTGTGGCCCCACCGCGCGCTGTACCGGGAATCTCAGCAGCCGTGTCCCCGCGCCGGCACCCCGTCCACCAGTGTGTTCAGCAGTCCGCCGAGCACTTCGCGCTGCTCGTCCGTCAGGGGAGCGAGGATCTCGTCCGCGGCCGATCGGCGCGCTGCACGCAGTTCGCCCAGTGCCTTGCGACCCTCGTCCGTGACCTCTATACGGATCACTCGCCGGTTGGTCGGATCGGGGACCCGGCGCACCATGCCGCTCGTCTCCAGACCGTCGACCAGAGTGGTCACGGCGCGGGGTACCACCTCCAGGCGCTCGGCCAGATCGGCCATGCGGGGCGGTGAGCTGTAGTGCGCGAGTGTGCGCAGCAGGCGGGACTGGGCCGGTGTGATGCCCAGCTCGCGATGCTCCAGATGGCGCTTCTGGATGCGATGCACTCGGCGGGTCAGCCGCAGCAGTTGCTCGGCGAGCAGGCCGTCGACATCGGGGGTGGTCATGTGGGAACAATATCAGGACCTTGTTCATTGTGAGTATAGGTAACAATGAGCTATGCTCCGCCAGACATCACAAATTTCCGCAACTCTTGATCAGTGATCAGTGATCAGTGATCAGTGGTCGCCACAAGTCATCGTCGTCTCATCTCCCGTAGGAGCCCATGCGTCCCGACCGACCAACCTGGACCCCGTCACCTGCCGACAGAGAACAGTCGCGTGCCGACAGAGATCGGACACGTGGCGACAAGGAACGGCCGCGTGCCGACAAGGAACAACAGCCGCGGCAGGTGCGGCGCATCCTGAAGCTCTTCCGGCCCTATCGGGGCCGTCTCGCGGTCGTCGGCCTGCTGGTCGGCGCCGCGTCCCTCGTCTCCGTCGCCACGCCCTTCCTGCTGAAGGAAATCCTGGACGTGGCGATCCCGCAGGGCCGCACGGGTCTGCTGAGCCTGCTCGCCCTCGGCATGATCCTCAGCGCGGTCGTCACCAGTATCTTCGGCGTGCTCCAGACCTTGATCTCGACGACCGTCGGCCAGCGCGTCATGCACGACCTGCGCACCGCCGTCTACGGTCGGCTCCAGCGCATGTCGCTCGCCTTCTTCACCCGCACCCGCACCGGCGAGGTCCAGTCCCGTATCGCCAACGACATCGGCGGCATGCAGGCGACCGTCACCTCCACCGCCACCTCGCTGGTCTCCAACCTCACCAGCGTCGTCGCCACGATCGTGGCGATGCTCGCGCTTGACTGGCGGCTCACCGCCGTCTCGCTGCTCCTGCTGCCGGTCTTCGTCTGGATCAGCCGCCGGGTCGGCCGCGAGCGCAAGAAGATCGCCACGGAGCGCCAGAAGCAGATGGCCACGATGGCCGCCACCGTCACCGAGTCGCTCTCCGTCAGCGGCATCCTGCTCGGCCGCACCATGGGCCGCGCCGACTCGCTCACGAAGTCCTTCGGGGACGAATCCGAGCGCCTTGTCGACCTCGAAGTGAGGTCGAACATGGTCGGCCGCTGGCGCATGGCCGTCATCACCATCGTGATGGCCGGCATGCCCGCCGTCATCTACTGGACCGCCGGTATCGCCTTCCAGCTCGGTGGCCCGACGGTGTCGATCGGCACACTCGTCGCCTTTGTCTCTCTCCAGCAGGGCCTGTTCCGCCCGACGGTCAGCCTGCTGTCCACCGGTGTGCAGATCCAGACCTCGCTCGCGCTCTTCCAGCGCATCTTCGAGTACCTCGACCTCCCCATAGACATCACCGAGCCGGACAATCCCGTCCACCTCGACCGGGTCAAGGGCGAGATCCGCTTCGAGGACGTCGAGTTCCGCTACGACGACAGAAGCGGCCCGATCCTCGACGGCATCGACATCACCGTCCCGGCGGGCGGCAGCCTCGCCGTCGTCGGCCCGACCGGTGCGGGCAAGTCCACGCTCAGCTATCTGGTGCCGCGGCTGTACGACGTCACGGGCGGGCGGGTCACGCTCGACGGGGTCGATGTCCGCGACCTGGACTTCGACACGCTCGCGCGCGCGGTCGGCGTCGTCTCCCAGGAGACGTACCTCTTCCACGCCTCGGTCGCCGAGAACCTGCGCTTCGCCAAGCCGGACGCCACCGACGAGGAGCTGCGGGGGGCGGCGGAGGCGGCCCAGATCCACGACCACATCGCATCCCTGCCTGACGGGTACGACACGGTCGTGGGTGAGCGCGGCCACCGGTTCTCGGGCGGGGAGAAGCAGCGCCTCGCCATCGCCCGCACCATCCTGCGCGACCCGCCGGTGCTCATCCTCGACGAGGCGACCAGCGCCCTGGACACCCGTACGGAGCACGCCGTGCAGGAGGCGATCGACGCGCTGTCGGCCAACCGGACCACGCTCACCATCGCCCACCGGCTGTCCACCATTCGGGGGGCCGACCAGATCGTGGTCCTCGATGCCGGTCAGGCGGTCGAACGGGGCACGCACGAGGAGCTGTTGGAGCAGGGCGGGCGCTATACCGCCCTCGTCCACCGGGACGCCCAATTGGAGCCGACAAGATGAAGATATGTCGGGTTTATCGGCATTAGCGGGTTACCGTGCCCGCATGCAGATGAACACTCCGCCACGGAGCACGATTCGGAGCACGACTCGACTGACGCGCCGGGGCCGGGGCGCCCTCATCGCGACCGGAGCCGTCGTGGCGGCCACCGCCGTGGCGGTGCCGCTGCTGAGCATGGGAGGCGAGGACGCGCCGCCCGCGGCCCTCGTGATCCCGGAGGGCTGGCGCGCCGGCCAGATCTACGACGCCGTCGACAAAGTTCTCCGGATCCCGCCGGGCACTGCCAAGAAGTCGCTCGGGAAGGCCAACCTGAAGCTGCCGAACGACGCGGAGGGCAACCCGGAGGGCTACCTCTTCCCGGCGACGTATCCGATCGACAAGAAGGCGACTCCGGAATCACTCCTGTCCTTCATGGTCAGTACCGCGAACCAGAAGTTCAACAAGGCCCCGGTCGCGGCCGGCGCGCAGCGCAACGCGATGAACGTCTACCAGGCGGTCACCATCGCGAGCATCGTCCAGGCCGAGGCGGCGACCAAGGAGGACATGGGGAAGGTGGCCCGCGTCATCTTCAACCGCCTGGAGAGGGGCATGCCGCTGCAGATGGACTCCACCATCAACTACGCGCTGAACCGTTCCACCCTGAACACGAGCCAGAGCGACACGCAGATCAACAGTCCCTACAACTCGTACCAGCGCATGGGTCTGCCGCCGACCCCGATCGCCAACCCCGGCGAGGAGGCGATGCGCGCGGCGATCGCTCCGACGCCGGGTGACTGGCTGTACTTCGTCACCGTCAAGCCGGGCGACACCCGCTTCACGGCCAGCTACGAGGAGCACCTGAGGAACGTCACCGAGTTCAACCAGAACCGGAAGAGCACCTCCACCTCCCCGAGTCCCACCCGCTGAGCCGTCGTACGGGGCATCAGGTACGGGGCATCAGGCGGCGACCGGCGCTCCCGCCAGCAGCCGCCTGATGTCCCGTACCGCGGCGCGGCCGGCCCGGTTGGCGCCGATGGTGCTCGCCGAGGGGCCGTACCCGACGAGGTGGATTCGCGGATCTGCGACTGCGCGCGTCCCCTCGACACGGATGCCGCCGCCCGGCTCGCGCAGTCGCAGGGGTGCCAGATGGTCGATGGCGGGCCGGAAACCGGTCGCCCAAAGGATGACGTCAGCGTCCACGTGACGCCCGTCGTCCCACGCGACACCGTCCGGAGTGATGCGGTCGAACACAGGCTGCCGGTCCAGGACTCCGTCGTGCAGAGCCTGCCGGATCGCGTCGTTCAGCGGGAGTCCGGTCACCGAGACCACGCTCTGCGGCGGCAGCCCCTGACGGACCCGGTCCTCGACCACCGCCACGGCCTCCCGGCCGAACTCCTCGTTGAAGGGCCCCTCGCGGAAGACGGGCGGCCGGCGCGTCACCCAGGTGGTTCCGGCCGCGTACGGGGCGATCTCCATCAGATGCTGCGTGCCGGACGCGCCGCCGCCCACGACGACCACCCGTAGCCCGGCGAACTCCTGCGGGCCGGGGTACTGCGCCGTGTGCAACTGCCGCCCGCGGAAGGTCTCCTGACCGGGATAGCGAGGCCAGAACGGCCGGTCCCAGGTACCCGTGGCATTGATCAGCGCACGCGCCGACCAGTTCCCGGCCGAGGTCTCCACGAGCAGCCGGTCCCGTGGGCCCTCACGCACCGCGTGTACGTCGACCGGGCGGCGTACACGCAGGTCGAAGGCGCGCTCATACGCGTCGAAGTACTCCGCGACGACCTCGGCCGACGGGCGCGCCGGGTCCGCGTCCGTCAGTTCCATGCCGGGCAGGGAGTGCATCCCGTGCACTTCGCCGTACGTCAGCGAAGGCCATCGGAACTGCCATGCGCCGCCCGGGCGCGGCGCGTGGTCGAGGGTCACGAAGTCGCGCCCGGGCTCGAAGCCGGTGCGCCGCAGGTGATAGGCGCTGGACAGGCCGGCCTGCCCGGCACCGATCACCACTACGTTGACATCCGTGACATCCGTGACATCCATGACATCTGTGCCGGCCTCGGCGTCGGCTTCGCGTGCTTGTACCCCGGTGTCGTTCACGCTTCTACTAACCGGACCGGGGTCCGGGATCTTCCCGGCGGACCCAGTGGTGGCCACGCCTCCTGGGCGGGGGCCAGTCGCGGTCGTGGACGGCCGCAGGTCCCTGTCGAAGCAGGTGCGAGATCCGGCGTACGCGAGCGAGGATTGGGGCATGTCCGATGCCTTCACCACCCGAGTCCTGAACGTCGCCACCGGCTCCTCGGAGACGATCGTCGACCTCACCCGCGACTGCGAGGCCTTCCTCAGGGAGGCGGCAGCCGGTCGCGACGGCCTCCTGAACGTCTTCGTGCCCCACGCGACCGCCGGCATCGCGATCATCGAAACCGGCGCCGGCAGCGACGACGACCTCCTCACCGCCCTGCACTCCCTGCTCCCCGCCGACGACCGCTGGCAACACCGCCATGGCAGCCCCGGCCACGGCCGCGACCACGTCCTCCCCGCGATCGTGCCGCCCCACGCGACGCTGCCTGTGCTGGGCGGGAGGCTGGAACTGGGGACGTGGCAGTCGGTGTGTCTGGTGGATACGAATCGTGATAATCCGAACAGGCGGGTTCGGTTGTCGTTCCTTGGGTGAGACCCAGGGCCGACGACTCCAGATGCGGTGCCCGGCCGCTCCAAACGTTATGCGTCCGTGGCTGGTTGTGACAGGGAGGGACTCTCTCCAGGAGTGGCCGTCCCGGAGTGCGGATGCCTTGGGCGGCCGGGCTGTCCGAGGAACCGCGAAACGACGTCGTTGAGTGTCGTCGCGGGTGAGCCATCAAGGCGATAGCAGGTCGGTCCGTGATCGTGCCCGGCAGGTCGCCGATCCCGGTCGCGCGGCCATGGCGAAGGTGGGAAACGCCGTCGGTTTGGCGGCCACCGTCCGACCGACCGCCGGGTTGTACGGTGCACGGTCGGCCGGTGCATGGGCCGGTCGGGCGACGGGCGACAGCACGGCGGCGCCGGGGGCTGTCGTGGTCACGGTGTTCTCCTCGCGCGTGCCGTCCAGCTCAGTGCGGCGGCTCTGGCCAGGTGAAGGTGTGCGCGTTCCTCGGGAAGTCCCGGCCCGCGCATGCGGACGTGGTGGAGATGCAGCAGGTCCGGGAGCAGGTCCTGCGGGGGCAGCGTCCCCGCACCCTCAAGCGCGCTGCGGTAGGCGGCCAGCGCGGCGCGGCGTGCGGACCAGCTCGCGATGACACGCGCGTCCAGCACCGGTGTGCCGGGGCCCCAGGGCGTGAGGAGGGCGGTCGTCAGGGCGATGGTCTGGTCGTAGACCGCTCGGTGTGGGGCGCTCCTGTCCGTGTGGGCGTGCCCGACCAGCCAGCGCATCGCCTTCGCGTCGTCCCCGAGCAGGCCGACGGCGATGTCCACCATGCTCGCGGCGGTCACCGCACGAGCGTCGGGAGCGTCCCGGCCGGCCTGCGCGGTCAGCTGGGCGAGGACGGCGCCCGCGTCGGCGGCGAAATACTCCTCGGCCGCTTCCATCGCCGCGGGGCCGCCGAAGCGTGCGGTCTGCGGGAAGTAGGTCTCCAGGCTCGCGTGGGTGATCAGGCCCGCGTGCCGAAGCCGTCGGGTCCACTCGCCGATCAGCCCGACAGCGGTGCCGAGTGAACCGGGCGCGCAGGTCAGACGGAGACGTAGGTGGTCCTCGGGATCGCGGTGGCGAACGAACCACCAGCGGGGCTCTCCCAACTCCCCGAGCAAGGACGGCAGATGCCGGATCAGGAGCGGATCCTGACGGTCGCGGTGCCCGTGCAACCTGATGGAGAGCAGGCTGCCGCAGCCAGGCAGACGGCCGTGTTCCCGAGTGACGACGTCGCCCGATCCGCGGACCGGTGCACGGGGCTGGTCCACAGCGGCCAGGGGGATGACGACCTCGTGGGCGTGCCCGCCGGTCCAGCCCAGGTCCCCGGGCTTCGGTGCGGCACGTAGCAGCGCCTTGCCGTCGCGCTCCACGTGGGTACGGAGGAGGACCCGGTGCGAGGGCTCCGACAGGTCCAGATTCATGCGCCGGTCTCCGTCGCCCAGGTACACGTGCTCGGGCAGGAGAACTTCACGACGCCACTCGGCCAGGGCCTCGTCCCACTGTGTCCAGGGCGTCCGCGCGTCGGGCAGGTCGTCGTGGCCGAGTGTCCAGCGGGCCGGGGACAGTACCGTGCGCCCGTAGCGCAGTGCGGGGAGGAACGGCAGGCTGGAAACAGCGGCCCCCCACGAGAATCCGGTGCACGGGACGGCCAGTGCCACCGGTGCCTCGATCAGGAACCGCGCCAGCGGATGGGTGTGGTGGGTCAGATTCACCGCGTTCAGCAGCATCGTGTGCACCGGGCGGCGGCGGGAGACCGAGACCAGGTGCAACCGCTCGGCATCGGCGGTCACCGCCAGGTCCGTCACGGGCAGTTGGCCCTTGTCCGGGCCGTGGTAGTCGCCGAGGGGGATCACCACCTCCGCCACCTGCGGGGCGTGCGCGACGTTCACCGAGCGTATGTACAGCGGAGTGGTACTGATCTGCGCGATCAGCACGTCCTGTTGTACGCCGGGCAGGCCGGCGTACACGTCGGTCATCCGGCGGCGGTCGTCGGCGTCGAACAGGTGGAGAAAGCGCCCGGTGCCGGCTCCGGCCGCACGGGCCACCCCGACGACGTGCAGGGTGAACTCCCCTTGTTCCAGGGCGGATACGCTCGCGGCGTGGATCCGCACGGTCACCTCGGTGCTCGGCTGCACGGGCCTACCTGGATCCACCACCGCCAGTTCGTCGATCACGGCATCATCGAGTCGGACGTGGTGGCGGCGCCTCATCGCGGCGGTGTACGCGAGCCTCAGTAGCCGGCTGTCGCGGGCGGTCAGCGTCGGGCCCGTCGACGCGGGCGTGGACCCGAGGTAGCCGGACGGGTAGCCGAGGAGGTCGATGGCGTCCAGGACGGGTACCACCGCTCCCGGACCGTAGTGCTCAAGGAAGCGGCCATGCCAGGCGACCCACCCGGGGCTCAGAGCCGCCCGTGGCGCCAGGCGCGTGAGCACCGCGGCGGCCGACGCCGCCTCCTCGGCCACCGCCTCCGGGATCACCAGGTCCCAGTCCAACCGCAGGTCGAGGGCGAGCGCGGGCTTCGCAGCGGGACAGAGCCGTGTCATCGCGGCCGTCACCCGTGCGCGTTCGACGCGGGCGCCCGCGGGGGCGGCGGTCGCGGCGTCGTGCCGTGCCAGTCCCGCCGCGACCTCGCACAACTCGGTGGCTTCAGCCGACGGCAGGTGCTGTACGTGTCCGAGCAGGGCGGCAATCGGGTCGGAGGCCGTCACCGCAGGACGCAGGCCGGTGATCAGGAATCGCTGTCGTACCAGGTTCGCGAGCAGGTTCTCGATCGCGGTCGGTGAAGCGGTCGGGAAACCGACGGAGAGCGTTTCGGCGAGGACTGCCCACACAACCGGCGCCCGCGCGCCGTCCATGGCCATGCGGACCGGCTCGTTCGCGCGTATCACTACGTGCACGGGGTCGCCGCCGTTCGCACTGCTTGAGCGGTGCTCGACCATCAGGCGTCCGTCGCGCTCGAACGCGAGGCTGGAAGCGAGCAGCGTCAACTGGGGCCGGAGCTCGAGGTGTTCCTCCAACCGGTCGACAAGAGCCGCGGTCCATGCCGCGTCCGGTCTGGTGACCGCTCGGTGCGCGGTGCCCGCGCGCAGCACGGGAGCGGCCCCTGTACGGGCAGCCTCGACACCGGCGAACAGACCGAACGGAGTGGCACGTGAGCGGGCGCGCATCAGGTAGCGCAACACCGAAAGCACCGCGCGTCGCACGGCGAGGTCAGGCACCGGCTCGCCGACGCATATCTGATGCACCCGTCTCGCCAGGTCCGGGCTGGAGAACTCGACCGCGGTGGCGAAATCGGTTGCCTGCCACATCTGTTGAAGCCACGCCCGCCACGACTCCGTGCGCGCGGACGGGCCGGTCAGGTCCGGCCAGACCATCGGGTGGTCGGGAGGCCAAATTGCCGCCCGGACCACGGCCGCATCGACATGGCGGTACAAACGGCCCTCCAGCAGCAACAACGGTGTTGTCCTCTATTTTTCTCCAAACCGCCCGGTGCCGAGGGCGATGATGAGTCATGGTCATTGTGGCGACTCTGCGCCACTCCGCTGCCGCAGAGTCGCAATGAGCCGCTGATCTGGCTGAATGTCGTCCAACTAAACGACGACGTATGGGCTGTTGATGCACCTGCGGTCTGGCTAGCGTGGGCGCTACACACGGCACGCAGCACACACGGTAAGCGGCATATTCCCATCACGTTCGCGAAGGGGAGAAAATCATGACTGCTGTATCTCCTGAGAAACTCGCCGATGAGGAATTCGGTGAACTCGAAGAACTCCAGGTGATCGATTCCAGTGAGCTGAAGCTCGGCGCGGCTTACCACACGTACACCTACATCGCGGCGGAGAACACGGAGGACATCCCCGACTAGGACGCGCGGGAGGCAAGGCAACTCTCCGACGGATGAGACCGGTGAGACGAGGAGGTGGGTCGTGCCGTCCAGCCAGTCGGCGGACCGCACCCGCACCGACGTCCTGTTGATCTTCCCGCCGCAGACCGAGGCCAGGTTCTTCCCGTATCTGAGCCTGCCTTACCTGACCGGCCACCTGCGGCGCCGGGGTCGGCGGGTTCACCAGGCCGACCTGAACATCGCTGTGCTCCACGAGCTGCTGCGATGTCCCACGCTGCTGGACGACGCGGTCCGCGCCCAGGACACCGGCGACGACGGCACGGCCATGAGCGACTGGTATCGCCGAGCGGTCGCCGACGTCTTCGCCGCGCACATCGGCGAGCTGCGTGCCCACGTCCTGCACAAGGAGTCGGCCGGCGAGCTGGGCCCGGACCGCGCGGTCCGGCTCGCCACTCTGGCCTTCGAACTGCTGGTCCGCGACACCTTCCTGGTACGGACCTGGGAGAACCTCGGCCGGCTCGACGATGCCGTACGCCGGGCCGCGGACCGGCCGCCCGCCGCGTCGGGCGTACCGGTCGTATCGCTGCACCGCCTGGTGACCGGGCTGCTCGGCCGGCATCGCCCCCGGGTGGTCGGCCTGTCCGTGGCGTTCTTCAGCCAGCTCGCGCCCGCGCTGCTGATCGCCGCCTGGGTCCGGCGGCTGGCGCCGGACACCCGGATCTGCCTGGGCGGTCAGCAGGTGATGCTCCGTCACGACAGCCTCGCCGGGCTGCCTGGAATCAGGGAAACGGTCGACGCCCTGTGCCCGACCGCCGGGGAGGAGCCGCTCGAACGCTGGCTGGACGCGCTGGACGGGACGGTTCCGCTCGCCGCCGTGCCCGGCATGACCTGGCTGCCACGTTCCGGGGCCGGGCCGCGCACGGGGCCCGCGGTGACCCTGCGCTTCCGTGACCTCGGACCACCCGACTTCACCGGACTGCCGTTCCGCTCCTATCTCAACGATGCCCTGGAGCTCGCGATCGTCTCGTGCGTCGGCTGCTATTGGGGACGGTGCGCGTTCTGCTCGTACGGCAACCGATCGCTCCCGCAAGGCGGGTACCAGCAGGGCACCGCGGCCCAGATCGCCGACGCCGTGGAGGCCGTGGTCCGCGCCACGGGCACCCGGTACGTGTCGGTCGCGGACGAGAACACCAACCTGCGGCTGATCCTGAAGGCGATGCGCGCGGCACGCGAACGCGGCATCCGGGTCCGGTTCGGCGTGCGCAGCCGGCTGGAGGCCGTCCTGACCGACCCCGGGTTCTGCCACGACCTCGCCGCGGTCGGCTGCGCGATGATCTCGGTCGGCTACGAGGGCACCTCGCAGCGCCTGCTGGACCGGATGGAGCGGGGCGTGCGCGCGGCCGACTACCAGCGGATCCTCGACAACCTCGCCGCGGCGGGCATCGCCGTCCGGTTCACCGTGATGGGCCAGGTCCTGGACGAGACGGCCGACGAGTTCGAGGAATCCCTGCGCTTCCTCGTCGACAACGAGCGGCGGATCGGTATCGACGCGCTGGAGCTGATGGTGGCGGAGCCCGGCAGCAGACTCGTGGGCAGCCCGGAGGACTACGGGCTCGACCTCGACACCTCGGACCGCCTCACGGGCAACCCCGAGCTGAGCTACCTGGCCGGCCGGGTCGGCCACCCCCTGTCCGTCCGCGGCGGCCCGACGCGCACCGAGGCACTGGACCGGCTGACACGGATCTTCCGCACCGTCAGACCGGGCCGTGCGAACGCCTCGGAAGCCTCGCATCCGGCCCCGAACAGACATCGCACGCCCGCCGTAGCGACCCTGCGCCCACACACGTGGGTACGCACCGTGCCCGCGTACGCCGACGACCGTACGGCAGACCGCGTCACCCTCGCCGACCTCGTCCGGGAGCAGTTCTACGCGCTCCCCCGCACCGACGTGGAACAGCGCTCCGACGGCCTGCTCACGGCCCGCACCGACCGCGGCAGCCGACTGCTGGCCCGCCTGGCCGACGCGGCGGCGGGCACCCCCGACCCGGCACATTCAGCCGACCCGGCCCCCTCAGCCAGGAGCTCGTCATGACGCAACCGACGCGCACCGCACCCGGCGGTGCCCGAACCGTCACCGAATCCCCGCGCCGGATGGGCCTGGGGGTACTCATGGACATGCCATGGGGCGGCGGACGCCTCGGCAGGCGCGGCATCGGATTCGTGGAGAGCGACGACGGCGGCGGAGACATCACCGACCGGGTCCGCGCCTTCCTGCGCCGCCATGGCGGCGACTTCGCCTACTCGGCCCTCGCGTTCCAGCCGCGCTCGCGCGCCCGCGTACAGACGGCCGACTACGTGCGCGCGTACGACCGCTTCTTCGAGGCGCTGCCCGCCGGATCGGGCCGCGCCTTCCACCAGACCGAGCTGAACATGGGCACGCCCGAGCGCTACGACCGCCGCCCGGCCGCCGAGTTCACCAACGAACTGGCCGCCCGCTACGGCTTCTCCTGGGTGGTCGAGGACCTGGGCATCTGGAGCCTGCGCGGCATACCGATGCCCTATCCGCTCCCGCCGCCGCTGACCGAGCCAGGCCTGGAGATCGCCACCCGGAACGTGGCGGAGGCGGCCCGGCTGCTCGATCCGCCGCTGCACGTCGAGTTCCCCGGCTTCACGGAAGGCGGCTCGTTCGTCCTGGGGCACATGGACGCCTTCGAGTACTTCGCGCGACTGGCGGAGGACGCCGACGTGCGGGTGACGCTCGACGTCGGCCATCTGCTCAGTTACCAGTGGCTGAGGGGACGTACCGGAATCAGCATGTACGACGGGATCGAGGCCCTGCCCCTCACCCGTTGCCGGGAACTGCACCTGTCGGGCTGCCAGATCGTGGGAGGCAAGTTCCGCGACCTGCACCACGGCGTCCTGCTGGACGAGCAGGTGGAGCTCACCGAGTATCTGCTGCCGCGCTGCCCGAACCTCCTCGGGGTGTCCTATGAGGACCCGATGTACCGCGAGGACGGACAGCTGGTCGAGAAGTCCCGGCGGAACTACGCGCGGCTGCGGGACCTGGTCGCCGCCTGGCAGCGCGGGGAGGCGGCATGAGCACGGTGGAGCCGGGCGCGTCGCTGGACGGCGAGCGGCTGACCGACCTGCTCATGCGCCTTCTGCTGGACGCGGACCTGCGGGCCCGACTCGCCGACGAGGGCGCCGAGGCCGTGGCGGCGGATCCCGGCGAGCTGGAGTGCCTGGCCTCCGTCGACCTGGCCGAACTGGACACCACCGCGCGCAGGCTGCGCTCCCAGGTCTGGCGGCCCGGCAGCGGCGGCAGCCTCGGAACCACGTTCCCGCGCAGCCTGCGGCTGCTCCAGGACGCCGGTGCCACGGAGTCCGGCCTGCTCACCGGCTTCATCGGCTCACCGCACTTCGCCCGGTTCCGGCTGATCCCGTACACCGCACCCGGGTTGTCGGCGGAGGAGGCGTTCGCGTCCTACCTATTGGATGACGCCAAGTCAGAGTCGTTGCGCGACACGGTGACTCACTAGCTGATGATCGCCCTGTTCACCTCGCTGACGTGCGAGCAGCCGCTGTCGTTCGTGATCGAGGCGGAGGGAATCGTCCCGACCGACCGAGGCCACGCCGCCCTGCGTGTGTACGCGGAGGCATCCACAGCCACCTGGAGAGCCGCCGCAGCGGAGCGCCCCGAGGCAACTGAGCACGCGGCGAACGCCGAAGCCGTGCAGTACGCGTACTTCACCACGTCCGCCGGGCTGGCGCACGGCGTGGTGTCCGGGCGGGTGGCGGCGGCCTTCGAGGCCGAACCGTCGACCCGGCGCGAGAACGCGCGGCGGGCGCTGGCACGCCGCGGACTGTGGTGACGGGGAGAGGAACCGCCTTGCACATCGTGTTGGTGGACATGCCGTGGTCGTCGCTCGACGCGCCCTCCCTCGCCCTCGGCATTCTCAAACGCCGGATCCTCGACGTCTTCCCCGACGGCGCCGCGGACGTCGAAGTGGTGCACGCCAACCTCGACTTCGCCGACTGGGTGGCCGCTCGTACGGAGTACGGCTTCGAGGAGTACGACTTCTGCTCGACCTCGTACTTCTCCGGACACAGCGAGTGGATCTTCTCGGCCGCGCTCAACGATCAACCGCGTTGGCGGGTGGCCGAGTTCACGGAACACTTCGGCGGGAAGATGCCGGAGCGCATGCTGGCCAAGGCGCGGGAACTGCACGAACTCGCGCCGCTGTTCGTCCGGGAGACAGCCGCCAAGATCGCCGCCACGGCACCGGACGTGGTCGGCTTCACCACCACGTTCGCGCAGAACGCGGCGACCCTCGCCGCGGCCCGCGTGCTCAAGGAACTGGCACCCGACACCACCACCGTCTTCGGCGGCGCGAACTGCGACGGCCCACAGGGCGCCGCGCTGCACCGCAACTTCCCCCACGTCGACTTCGTGGTGCGCGGTGAGGGCGAGATCGCGTTCCCGCGGTTGCTCACCGCGCTCCGCGACGGCGACGCCGAGGACCTGGCAGCCATCCCCGGCCTGTGCCGCCGCGACCCGCACGGCCGGTCCGTGGCACATCCCATGGACGCCACCCCGCTGCCCCCGGGAGCACTGGTCACCCCGGACTACGGCGACTACTTCGAGCGGCACGCGCGGTCCACCGCGGGCGGCTGGGTGGAGCCGCGGCTGGTGGTGGAGGGCTCACGCGGCTGCTGGTGGGGCGAGAAGCACCACTGCACCTTCTGCGGCCTCAACGGCTCGTTCATGGAGTTCCGCAGCAAGGACCCGAGGCGGTTCGTGGACGAGATCCTCGGCCTGGTCGAGCGCCACCGCGTACTCGACGTATGGGTCACCGACAACATCCTCGACATGGCCTACCTCAACTCCATGGCCCCGCTCCTCCAGGAGAGCGGGTACGACCTGCGGCTGTGCTACGAGATCAAGTCGAACCTGCGTCGCGAGCAGCTGGACACGCTGTACGCGGCCGGAATCAGCTACCTGCAGCCCGGCGTGGAGAGCCTCAGCAGCCGGGTGCTGAAGCTGATGGACAAGGGGGTGACCGGCTGTCAGAACGTACGGCTGCTGCGGGACGCGGAGACCGTCGGCGTCAACCTCAGCTGGAACTACCTCTACGGCTTCCCCGGGGAGACCGAACAGGACTACGACGAGATCATCGACCAGTTCCCCGCGCTGCACCATCTGGGACCACCGGCCAACTCCACCCGCCTGAAGGTCGAGCGGTTCAGCCCCTACTTCGACCGGCCGGAACTGGGCTTCGGTGAACTGCGCCCCGCCTCGCACTACCACCACATCTACGACCTGCCCAAGGACGAACTCGCCGACCTGGTGTACATCTTCGACTCACCGCACCAGGGCATCGCCGACGGCTGCCGGAACCGGCTGCGCACGGCCGTCGCCGACTGGACGCAGGCGTACCCGCGCAGCCGTCTGACCCACTGCGACCTCGGCGGACACATCGTCCTGGTCGACACCCGGCCGGACTTCTCCTGGCGGCTTCTCGACCTCACCGATCCGCTCGAAGTGACGGTGTTCCGGCTGCTCGACACGCCGCACAGCCCGGCGGCGCTGCTGCGCAAGACCGCTGCCCGGTGTGCGGACGCGGGGGAGTCGGCCGGAGAGGTGACGGAAGAGCGCCTCGCCGGGCTGCTGGCGCGCTGGCGCGCGCTCGGCCTGGTCTTCGCCGAGGGTGGCCAGTACGTACACGTCGCGCCCGCAGTGGCCAACCAGGACCTGCTGCGGCTTGACGGCGCCGGACTGCACGGGGACGACATGTCGCTGGTCCCCGCCCTGGTGGCCCCGGCCTGGGGAGACACCCGGTGAAGCCGGAGCTGACGTTGTGGAAGGACCGCGATCCGGCGGCCATGCGCCTGCCGGGCATCTACTGCGGCATCCTCTTCCCACCGCTCCAAGTAGTCCAGCACGAAGGCGTCGGCGAGGTAGTGCTCGGCGAAGCCGGCCAGCTCGGTGTGCCACAGGGCGCGGGCGAGCATGTTGCTGCCGCACCTGGGGGTTGACGCGAGCACGTAACGGACCGGCGGTAGACCGGTGAATGGTGGGAAGTCGAACTCCGGACCGTTGGTCCGATAGCGCAGCACCATGGGAACACCTTCGCACCCGGCACCAGTGGCTGTCATCGGCGCCGTCGCGTTCCGGGGTGGTGTGGCAGTTCGGCCAGATTGGCCAAGGTCCTGGCGACATTCCGAGGGCGCGGACAGGTGAGGTGTTCACGAGTGGCGGTGATGTGCGGCTACGAAGCCCTTCGAAGATCGTTCCCCGATTCTCCGAAGATCGGTCCCCAACGGTCAACGGGCGGTACCTACGGGGGGCCTGACGGGGCGGGACAATTGGCGCGGGGTTGCATCACTCGCGCGGGGAATGAGTTGAGACTTCGAACACCTCCCTCAACGGCACGGGAGCCTCGTGCGTTGCGCACATCGACGTCGACACCCAATCAGTGGCCACACTGAAAAAGCTCCCTACGTTGTTCTGCGGGACGCGGTGAGCCCCTCGTACGGTTCACCCACCCAGGGGCGCCGGGTGAGGTTCGAGGAGTAGAAGACTTCGCTGACCTGCGGTGATGTGCGCGATCAAGGATATCGTCGGCGGGCTGGGCTGCATCTCGCCGGCGTCATTTCAAGATCGGCAGGCCGTGTTGAGGCCGCGGGGTGTCAGTAGGGGCGTGTTGCTTCCTCCGCTCTGCCCGTTCTGGAGGCTCCGGCGGGTTCCGTTTGCCGGTCTGGCGTTGCCCAACTAGACGGTCTGGCCGTCATCGACATGAACACTGGATACTTCCGGTATGAAGCTCCGGTGACCGTACTGTCGCGGTCCGCCGGGGCATCACCTTCGATGCCACCCATCTGGAGCTCTGCGGTGGCCGGTTGCGGATGTACGCGTTGCCTGATGACTCCGACCGGCTCGGGCAGTCTTCCCTGCTCGTCCTCGAAGCGGAGATCTGACGCTGTGACGTTCTGACGGGAATCCGGTTCGACGGGAGAGGCCACGCCATGCCTGACTCAGTCCGTGCGAGGTACTACGAGCATCGGGCCCCGGTGTACGACGCGACGAGCTATCGGGGCAATCCCGAGACGGACGCGGGTCTCGACCGTGAGACGGCCGAGATCGGAAATCTGCTTCCCCGTTCCCTGCCTCCGGACAGTCGGATCCTGGAGGTCGGCTGTGGAACCGGGGTGTGGACACAGTTCCTGCCCGGCCGGGTCACCGCCATGGACCAGAGCCAAGGGATGCTCGACATCGCCCGGACCCGGGCTCCTCACGCCCAACTGGTCAGGGCCGCCTTTCCTCCGTTGCCCTTTCCGGACGATGCGTTCGACCTCGTATTCGCCGCCAACTTCTACGGGTTGCTCGTAGCGGACGAGCGCGACGCGTTCCTCGCCGAGGCGAGCCGCGTGGCGCGCGGACTCGTCATTCTCGACCTGCGCAGCGACGGCCGTACGCACATGGAAGGGCTGGAGCCCCGCGAGGTGGACGGCGTCTCCTACCCGATCTTCCGGCGGCGGTTCACTCCGTCCAGTCTCCTCGCGGAACTGGGCGGTGACGTCCTGTATCCGGGTCGCTACTTCCTCGTGGTCAGGGCGCCCCTGCACAAGGACTGACAGTTGATGTCGCTGTGGCTCCTCTTGAGGGTCTGACTCAAGGACTTCCGGTGTTTCGGCTGTCCTGGAATGAATTTGTCGGCCTGTCGGGCGGAGCCATTAAGCGCGTGGCCGGTCGGGCGGATAGCCGCGGGGGTATCACAGCCTCCGAAGGCTGCTGGATCGTCAATTGTCCGGCAATCCGACTCCATCACTTTGGCATGGGTGAGTCGCGGCTCTGTTGGAACCGTTGCACGGCCGGCGAGGCCATGATCCGCGTGATGCCCGCGGCGGCGAGGCTCATCGTCCGACGGCAGGTCCGGAAACTCGTCACCGGTGGTTGAACCCGCATGACTGTGGCGGGTAGCCGCAGTACGCACCGGGGGGCCAGTCCCACCCCGTGCGGGGGCCTGACCCCGTTCCCGGAAGCGTGGCCTCGTCCGTAGCGTCGGGGCATGACAAGAGATAGGGAAGTGGGTCATGAGGGCGACCGGCGCGGGGACACGGCTCGCAGGGGTGTGCTGCGAGGGCTCGGCCTCGCAGTGGGTGGGATGGCCCTCGGTGCCGGTGCGGGCGTGACCCCGTCCGCTGCCACGACCGGGCGGGGTGGCAGCCGTAGCACGGCAGGGACGTGTACGTATGTGCTGGTGCACGGCACACACAGCGCGGGAGCCTACTGGCTGCCCGTCGCACAGGAGTTGACCCTGAGAGGTCACCGCGTCGTCGCGGTGGATCTGCCGCTGCATGGCTCGCAGGCGTTCGTGCCGGAGTCCTACCAACGGCAGGACCTGGTGGCCATGGCCACCGAGCCCTCGCCCGTCGCGGCGCTCGGCCTGGACAACTACGAGAGGCATGTCACGCGCGTCGTCCGCCGCGCGGCGGCGATCGGACCCGTCGTCCTGGTCGGCCACAGCCTGGGCGGCGCCACGGTGAGCCGGGTGAGCAACGCCGTACCTGAACTGCTCGACCACATCTGCTACGTGGCGGCCTTCTGCCCCAGCCCTGCCCTGCCGACCCCCGATGCCTGCACTGCGGCGCCCGAGAACGGAGACGCGCTCATCCCCTTCGATCAGATCATCGGGGACCCGGAGCAGCTCGGTGTGATGCGGCTCAATCCCCGCACCGGCGACGCGGGGGACCTCAAGGCGCTCCGCGAGATGATGTGCGCGGACTATCCGGACAACGCGTTCCGGCAGCGTCTCGGCAGTCTGCAGACGGACGAGTCGACCACGGCCTACGCAGGGCGGGCCGTCGGCGAGCCGGAGACCTGGGGACGGTTGCCCCGCACCTACCTGCGCTTCGGCAAAGACCGCACGATCGCCACGAAGCTCCAGGACCGGATGATCGCGGAAGCCGACATGCTCACACCCCGCAATCCCTTCCGAGTCCATGACTTCCCCACCGCGTCGCACATCGGCCCGCTGGACCCGACCCCCGTGGCGAGCGTGCTCGCCGCACTCGCTCCCTGAGATCGTGATGAAGGTCATCCTCGAAGGGAAGGGCCGCTCGCGCATGGCGAACCGGGAGCCCGCCAGGAAGTCCTGTGAGCGAGTTCCCGCCGAATCCCCTCTGGTGGCGGATCGAGGATGGCCCGGTTGAGGCCGGCCTTCTGCATGCCCCTCTCCCGGCTCCGCAACCCTGCGGACGACCCATGCGTTCTCCCACGGCAGGTAGTGACCATGAATTGCCCCCGCTACTCATCGCTGTGAGCCCGTGTCCGGAACTCTCGAAAACACGCCTGGCGTGCCGGAATCCGGCACGCCAGGCGTGTCCGAAGCGTGGATCTATCCGCGAGGGCGCAGTACCCAGGCGCGCACGCGTGAGGACGCGAACATCCCGACGAGCTGGTCGGGGGATGGGGACGTCGCTCACTGGAGGGAGGTCGGGTCAGGGACGCGCGAGCCTCGGTGGCGATGGACGGTGGACGGTGATCTGACAGAGTCCCCGCGCGCGAGCGGCGCCGGCCACGAAGGCCGGCGCCGCGGTGTGCGTGGACGGTCAGCAGCTGAGGTTGTCGCCCGTGTCGACGCCCAGAATCTGCGCGAACTGCGTGTAGATGTCGATACGGCTCTGGACCTGCGACGGATTTCCGCCGTTGCACTCTATGGTGCCGTTGATGCTTCGGATGGTCTCGCCGAATCCGGCACTGTTGACCATGGCGTTGTGCGGCGTCATGGTCCCCGGGCCGGTCTGCGTGTTCCAGTACCAGAGTCCGGTCTTCCAGGCCACGGCGGAGTCGTTCTGCACCAGGTCGGGATTGTTGAGCAGGTCGATGCCCAGGGCGTCGCCCGCCGCCTTGTAGTTGGTGTTCCAGCTCAGCTGGATCGGTCCGCGGCCGTAGTACTTGTCGTTGCCCGCGGGGCAACCGTACGGCTGGCCGGTGTCGCAGTAGGCGGGGTAGTTGGCGGTGTTCTGCTCGACGATGTAGACCAGGCCGCCGGTCTCGTGGCTGACGTTCGCCATGAAGGCCGCGGCCTCCTGCTTCTGCACCGTGTCGCTGCCAGTGGTCGTGAATCCGGGGTAGGCGCTCAGTGCGGCGGTGAGACCGCTGTACGTGTAGAACGAGTTCCGGCTCGGGAACATCTGGTTGAACTGGCTTTCACTGACGATGAAACTGCCCGCAGCAGTCGTCGTCTGTGCCTCTGACGGTGCGGCGAGGGTCAGAGAGGCGAACAGGGTGGCTGCACCGGTCGTGGTCAGCAGTCCGAGCGTACGTCGACGCATGGGGGCACTCCGTTGATCGGGCGCGCGAGCGCGCGCGTTTCCCCTTGGCGGGGAACGGTGGGGGAGGGGGCCGTGCGCGGAGGGGGTGCCAGGCAGGCGAACCGGCGGGAGCAGCCCGCGCGGTCCGTGAACTGCCGTGTCAGCCGCTGACGTTGACGTCGATGCAGGTGTAGAAGGCGTTGCTGGTGTCGGCGATGTTCCAGACGGCGAGTACCTTCTGCTGGCCCGTGAGGTTCCCGAAGTCCACCTGATGGGTGACCGTCGCGCCAGGCTGAGCGCCGTTGTCGTTGAACTCGGCTATCTTCTGCCCGCCGGCGAAGTACTGCCAGGTGCTGGTGGAGTGACTGGCCGTCACGGTCCACTGGAACTCGGTGGTGCTGCTCACGGGAGTGACCTTCCAGCCCTTGCTGTCGTCGTCGAGCTCCGCGAAGCGGGAGTTGCCGCCGCTGCAGCTCGTCAGCCCCTTCGGGCCCTCGACGCTCTGCGGCTCGTAGGTGATGTCGCCGCAGCTGACCGTCCCGGCGGCACACTGTGCCTGCCGGCTCGGCGGGTTGGAGATGTAGCCGTGTGCGCTCGCGGATGCCGCGGGCAGACTCACGGCGATCACCGGGGCGAGCGCCGCCCCGATGAGGGCGGCCGTCTTCTTCCTTGCGTGCATGGTCTCTCCTTCACTGCAGGTCTTCCCGCGGAAGTACGAGGCTGTGGGGAACCCGGTACTGCGGGTTGGCTTCTCGTGGGTGGGGGGCCAGGAGTGCGAAGGCCGGCAGCGTCAATCCCGTGTGCAGTCGCGATTAAGTGCGTTCGCAGGGACGGGATGTGCTGCGTGGACTAGACCATACCGGCGGACGCCTGTGCGTCAAGGGTGTAGCGCGAGGCGGCAGTTGGGAAATCCGGGCATTCGGGGTCGAGAGGGGAGACGTCGCGAGATCATGCGCAATAGCGAAGAATTGAGATTCGCGTGGCAATCGCGAAGGACTTTCCTCTGAGTGCGGGGTCGCCCCGGGCCAGGGCCCCGGCCCGGTTCCGGGTCCGCCGTCCGGTCCGATCGGCGCGCGGGACCGTACCCGGGTCCGAGCGGATCCGGAGGCATGGTGCAACCGTTGTCGCGGCCTGGTTGTCCAGGCGTGATTGACGGCTCGTCCGCCTTCCCGGCAGCGATGCCCCATCGGCCGCGCCAAGGGACGCTGACGGAGTTTGGCGGATACGAGTCGCGCTAGTCCGGACAGGCGGGTTCGGTTGTCGTTACTCGGCTGAGATCGGCCGAGATCGGCTGAGAGCCGGGGCGGGACGCGTGCCCGTTGCGAGTTGTCAGGACGCCGGCCACTTCCCGGCGTGCAGCCCGCTCGTCTGCTGTTCCGCATTCCCGAGTGAACCGCCTTTTCCTCGCCCACGTAGCAGAAGAGGAAGGTGAGGTTGCCGGTAAGTGCGGAAGGTCAGCGTGTTGATTGCGAAGTTTACGTCCGAGCAGAAGATTCACCATCTCCTCACGTGGGCGGCGGAGTGGAGGGGGGTTCGGCAAGGGCGGAGCATGTGGTCCTATTCCCTGAGTCTGGGAGGGTCCCACGCCCTGCTGAACGACTGGGTCAAGAGTGGGAAGTTGATGGACCTGCTTACCTCGGAACAGCAGAGCCTGATATATGGGGCACGTGAGCGGTCAATTGATTCCGGACGCTCGCGGAAAAGCTCACGCCGGTGATCTCCAGGTGTGCTCCGTGAGTTCGCGGCGCAGGATCCTTCCGGAGGCGGCGCGTTCGGCGACGTGCATCACCCGGCGCCCACGGGCGCAGGCTTCCCGGTGGGTCCGCGGCCCACCATTGCCTGCCTGCCTGCCTGCCTGCCAGCCTGCCAGGACCTGCTGGGCCACGAGCTGGTCCCGCCGCAACAGCAGGACGTCGATGTCGCCGTGGCTCCGGAACGGCTGGCCCACAGCGAGCTCGATCGCGAAACCTCCAGCCACCCACCAGCGGGATTCGAAACCGGAGAACATCGCGACCAGTTCGGCGGGAAAGGTGGGATCCCAGCTGCCAAAGGGAGCCTCGATGCGTGTCATGCCAGGCATCCTGTCCTGACTGATCACTGGCCAGACGTCCGCACATCGCCCGTCGATGACAAGCAGTGACGGGCACGGCAACGAGCGGCCGGCACGTTCAGGAACACCGACCGCTCGATCGACGCGCCTATGGCGGGGTCCATGGCCAGGGCCCTGGTGGTCCCCGCCAGGATGCCGACCGCGTGGCGTCAGCGCGGAGCGATCGCCGCCTCGGCCGCTGCCTTGATCCGGGAGCCGAACCCGTCGGCGTCCTTGCGTGCGGCGGCGAGCGCGACGCCGACAAGGAGCTTGCCCAGCCCGTGGCCTTCGAGAACGTTGAAGATACGGACCCGGGTTCTGCCGTCGGCCAGTGGCTCCAGGTCGTAGCCGCCCTCGCGTGCTGTCACGGTGTTCTTCGACTCCTCGGCCCAGCGGATCTTGGCCGGGGCTTCGAGCGCGGTGACGCGGAACTCCCTGCCGGTCTTCATCCCGGCGTCCTTGACCGTGCTCCGGAAGACGGTGCCCACGGTGGTCGGGGCGTCGGGAGTCCGCTCGATCTTGAGTACGCGGGGGCTGAACTGTGGATCGTTACGTCCGTCGGCGAGGTAGGCGAACACTTCCTCGACCGGCCGATCGACCTCGACCGTCGCTTCGAACTGTCCTGACATGGGCACTCCTGATGCGTCGAGCCGCAACGCCGCGCGCCCCCTTCGGCAGACGGCCACCGGATCTCTGGGCCGCGAGGGGAGCCGCCTTCGCACGCGCGCGAAGGAACGCGAGGGCCGCGCCGTACCGCCTGTCCTGTCGTAGCGGCACAGTGACCCTATGGGACCGCCGGACGTCTCGCGCGGCGAGCGGCACGACCCGTTCATCAACCTCGACGACCCCTTCATGGACCCCGACGGCAATGTGTGGGCCTCGACGGCCCGCCCGTCATCCGTCCGTCGAGGAGCCGGCCGCGATTGTCACAGTCCGCGCAGATCCCCGCGCGGACGTCATTTTCATTGACACCGAGGCATCGGCGCAGGTACATACCAATCACCCTTGAGAGAGCGCTCTCAGGAACTCAGGGGCCCACGGCGCTCACTCAAGATTGCCAGGCAGCACGTCAGGATCCACAGGACCCCGCCCTGTTGAGGAGACAACATGCTGAGCAACCCAACGTGGCCGGCGTATCGGCAGCCGGTACGGCACAAGCCAAGAACCCCGCTCGTCATCGCGACGCTGGTCGCCTTGCTGGCGGCCCTCCTGGTTGCCGTGGCCCAGCCCCCGGCCCACGCGGTCGGTACCCTGCTGTCGCAGGGGAAGCCGGCCACCGCATCGTCCACCGAGGCGGCGGGAACCCCCGCATCCGCCGCCGTGGACGGCTCCACCACCACGAGATGGTCCAGCGCCTTCAGCAACCCGCAGTGGCTTCAGGTGGATCTCGGTGCCACCGCCCAGATCAGCCAGGTGGTCCTCAACTGGGAGGCCGCCTACGGGACCGCCTTCCAGATCCAGACCTCCACCAACGGCACCACCTGGACCTCGATCTACTCCACCACCACCGGCACGGGTGGCGTGCAGACGCTCAACGTCACCGGCTCTGGACGGTACGTCCGCATGTACGGCACCGCACGGGCTACCGCGTACGGCTTCTCGCTCTGGGAGTTCCAGGTCTACGGCACCGGCGGTACCCCGCCCCCGCCGGACGCCTTCTGGGGTGACACGAGCGCCATCCCGAACCCCGTGAACGCCGTCACGGTGGCGATCCTCAACCGGACCAACGGCGCCTACCCGGACAGTCAGGTGTACTGGAGCTACAACGGCCAGACGCACTCCATCGCCGAGCAGCGCTACTTCGACATGCCCGCCAACTCGGCCGGCCGGATGTACTTCTATGTCGGCTCACCGACCAGCCAGTACTACGACTTCATCGAATTCACCGTCGGCGGCGGCGTGTTCAACGGCAACACCACCCGCGTGGACGCCTACGGTCTGCCGCTCGCGATGCGACTGCACGCCTATGACGGCTACGACGTCCAGGTCGGGGAGACCCAGGCCTTCTTCGCCAAGTCGCGCACCCAGGTCTTCCAGGACTTCATCAACGCCGTGCCGCAGCAGTTCAAGGTGCTGGCGCAGAGCCAGGCCCCGTACCGCATCATCGCCCCGGGCAGCGACGCGAGCTTCAAGCCGGGCGGGGTGAACGCGAACTACTTCACCGCCTACGCCCAGTCGGTCGGCGTCAACGAGACGACGCAGTACATCTTCGGCTGCGCCGGCACCATGGCCAGCAATCCCAACATGTGCGCGGCGCTCAACCGGCACGTGGCCACCCTGCCGTCCTCGGGCCAGGCGGACCCGAACCAGTACTACCTGTCGGCCCCGGCCAACTACTACGCCAAGTTCTGGCACGACAACGCCATCAACAAGCTCGCCTACGGCTTCCCCTACGACGACGTGGCGAGCCAGTCGTCCTTCATCTCCCACGCCAACCCGCAGTGGCTGTCGGTGGCCGTCGGCTTCTGACCGAACCGGTCCGCCCCCGCCCGGGCGC
>NZ_JBHXMF010000095.1:0-24284 GCF_042721055.1 Streptomyces sp. NPDC058470 | reverse complement strand
ACCACAAACCCCCCCCCCCCCCGGGGGGCCCCCCCCCCGCCATTTTGGTGCCCCCGGCCCCCCCCCCGCCGACAGGCGTTCTCGTACGCGTGGCACCACAGCCGAGGAAACCCATCACCACCCGCCGGCCCGGTCCAGCCACGGAAGATCGCCACCGACGACGGGTAACGGGCGCTCTGCACCTGCCTGTCGACCTTCCGCGGCCTCGGGGCAGATGCTCACCGACCTGCTCTTCGTCGGCTACGACATCATCGTGTCCCGGTGTTGGTCCAACCGCCGGTGCGGATCGGAGAGTTGCGCGACGATGCGGACCGGCGGCCGGGCTCGCCGGAAGGACCGCGTTCATGCCGTACACCGGGGTCTACAACCTCACCGGCATGCCCTCGATCACCATCCCCCTCACCTGGAACAGTGAAGGCCTGCCGATTGGCGTGCCGCTGGGCGCGCGGTACGCCGATGATGTGCTGTTGGTGTCTCTTGCGGCCGAGGTCGTTCTCTCGCCAGGCAACTTCGGCACGCCCTGTCGGGCCCAGCAGGCGAGCGGGTGTGTGCGTGCTTCGGTTCGGCAGAGATCCGTGTCTTCGGTTCGGCGGAGCGGGAGTAGTGGGCCAATCCTGTGCGGCCTCTCGTCAACACGATCGGACCGTGAGCCCTCTCCCACCCGGCGGAGTGCCATGGCTTCCCGGGCCGCGGCAGTCACGTCGGTCAGTAACGGCCGCCCACCACCTGGACCGCCAGCGCATCGAGCGCGCGCACTTCGTCGGCGGTCAACTCGATGCTCTCGGCGGCCACATTCTGCTCCAGCCACTTCACGCGCTTCGTCCCGGGAATGGGCACCACGGGAACACCGAGGCGCTCGCTGCCCGCATGCACCCAGGCAAGGGCGAGCTGCGCCGCGGTGACCCCCTTGTGCTCCGCCAGAGAGCGGACGCTGTCCGCCACCGCCTCGTTGGCGGTGGTCCGGAAGCGGGGAAGCCGCTTCCGGGCGTCACCAGCAGGCAGGGATGCCGCATCCACCGTGCCGGTCAGGAAGCCCCGGCCAAGCGGCGCGTACGCCACCAGGGCCACTCCCAGCTCGCGCAGGCCGTCCGCAACCGTCGTCTCGAGATCACGGGACCAGATCGAGTACTCGCTCTGGACCGCTGTGATCGGATGAACGGCGTGAGCGCGCCGCAGGAGCGCGGTGTCAACCTCGGAGAGGCCGATGTGCCGGATCTTTCCCTCCTTCACCAGCTCCGCCATGGCGCCGACGGACTCCTCGATCTCGGCGGTCTGCGGGGGCCGGTGCAGGTAGTAGAGGTCGATGTGGTCGACCCCCAGACGCATCAGGGAGGCGTCACACGCGCGCTTGATGTAACCGGCCTCTCCGCGCAGCACCCAGGCGTCGCTGCCCACGCGGTCGATACCGGTCTTCGTCGCGACCTGGACCTCGTCGCGGCGACCGGAGATGGCGCGGCCCACGAGCACCTCGTTGTGGCCGAAGGCGTAGGCGTCGGCGGTGTCGATGAGGGTGACGCCCAGGTCGAGGGCGCGGTGGACGGTGTCGATCGCGTCGTCCCAGCTCGTGGGACCGTATCCCTCGCTCATCCCCATGCAGCCAAGTCCCTGGGAGGAGGTGGCGAGGTCGCCGAGTGAAATGGTGTTCATGGAATGTCTCCGTTCGTCGTCCACGGCGCACACTCGCAGCGTCGTAAGCGCGTACGGGGCCGCAGGACGGTTGTAGGGTGACAGAGATACCGGAGGACCCTCCGGTATCAATCACGCTATCGGAGGGTCCTCCGGTAAGCAAGCAGGGTCGGTAATGTCTGCCTGCCCAGGCGGCATGAGAGGCCCGGGGAGAGCGCGCATGCATGAACGTCAGGGGCCCCCGCAGCCGGTACGCGCCCACGCTCGTCGAAACCGCGAGAAGCTGCTGGCCGCAGCGCAGGACGAGTTCAACCGCGTGGGCAAGAACGCCTCACTGGGTGGCATCGCCAAAGCCGCCGGGGTAGGCATCGCCACCCTCTACCGGCACTTTCCGGACCGGGAGTCTCTCGTCCTGGCCACCTACGAGTACGAGGTGGATCAGCTGTGCTCGGCCGCGGACAGTCTCCTCAAGACGCTGCCGCCGGATCAGGCGCTCAGGGAGTGGATGAGACGCCTGGCGGCCCTGTTGGTCACCAAGCAACAGATGTCCGAAGCGCTGCAGAGCATGAATCCCTCCGACGGAGGGTGGGCGTCCGAGTCCTACGCGAAGGTCTTCGGCGCGATCGACTCCCTCGTCGCCGCGGGTGTAGCCGCCCAAGCGATCCGTGCCGATCTCGGGACGGCTGACGTGGTACTGGCCATGAGCGGGCTTCTCCGTCTGGACGTATCCGGTGACTGGCGGTCCCAGGCCGACCGGCTGATCGGACTCCTGATGGACGGTCTGCAGGCTGGGATTCGAAGCGACATCGGCGTCGACGGCGGCTGGAATGCCTGACCGGGTTCAGTGCCCCGGGCCTCGTGGCTGCCTGTAGACGGACCGCGCCAGGACGCTCGGACGGGCTTGGGCAGGCATGCGCGCCGTAGCGCTGAGCATGCCTGAGTAACCCACCACCTGACGAGGGACGTCATGCCAGGCCGCTCCGTTACGCAGCACGTAGAGGTTGCCCGCCTGCTCGGCGCAGCATTCTGAATTCGCCACGCTGCGATCACGGCACAGGCCTGAGGCATTGACTGCACGGCCCTTGGCCCTTGGCCTTTGGGTGAGTGGCTCCGTGGCATCCGCCAACGGAGCCTGCGCGAAAACCCGTTGGCGGGCCACGGTGACCACTGCTACTTTTCTGAAGGCCGTGCGAGAGGACGAGGAGGTGGTACCCGTGAACGCAGTATCGACATGGGTGCTCCCCTCTGGGGTCATGGTCGGGCGGTAGGTCGTCCGGGAGCGCCGTTTACGAGCACTCCCGAAAGGTACGACCATGCAATTCACTTCCGAACAACGCCTCGACGACGATGTCCTCGAACGCGAGTTCATCCTCGGCGAGATCCCCGGCACCCTGTGGACGCCTGAATCCGCCGCACCGGCCCCGCTGATCCTGATGGCCCACAACAACGGCCTGCCCAAGGGTGCATCCCGGCTGGTGGCCCGGGCCCGGCACTGCGCGGCGTACGGCTACACGGTGGCCACCATCGACGCCGCCGGGTGCGGTGACCGGCCCCGATCCGCCGCCGACGAGCAGGCCCGCGCCGACCTGCGCCGGGCGATGCAGGCCGGCGAGCCGGTCGACGAGATCTTCGAGTCCTTCATCGGCCCGCTCGTCGAAAAGGCGGTCCCGGAATGGCGGACCACCCTGGACGCTCTCCTTGCGCTGCCCGAGATCGGCGGCCCGGTCGGGTACTCGGGGTGGACCGCCCTCGGCATCCGGCTTGCGGTGACCGAGCCGCGCATCGCGGCCGCCGGCTTCTTCGCCGGGGGTTTCGTGCCCCGCGCTCAGCGCGAGGAGGCCCAGCAGGTCACCATTCCGCTGCTGCTCCTGCTGCAGTGGGACGACGAAGGGAACCCCCGGCAGCGGGCCCTGGACCTGTTCGACACCTTCGGCACCAAGGAGAAGACGCTGCACGCCAATCTGGGCGGGCACACCGGCACCCCGTGGTTCGAGGTGGAGGACGGGAACCGGTTCTTCGGCCGGCACCTGAAGTAAGGCCCGACCGCCGGACCGGCATCAGTCGGTAAGCGGTGCCGGCCAGGCTGCCGCTCATCGAGGACAGGCCCGCGCCCCTCCTCGATGGCGGTAGCCATCAGATCCACAACCGCCCCGATCGCGGCGGAACCGGCCACCGGCGGTACCGTCCGGCCGGGGCGGCGCTCGGCCACCGGCGCCTCCATCACCTGGGCTTACGCCGTCAGGCACTCGCCCCGTACCGGGCGGACCGCCGGGCAGGCGGACCGACTCGACCACGAACGCCCGGACCGGGCCGGAGTTGGTGGCCGGCTGCCAGCCGTCCGCGAACCAACCGCAACATGGAGCACCACGCCAAACTCCACACCGAACCCAAGTCACAGGCCGTAGGGGCTTTGGGGACCCGAACGTCGGGCCTTACGTGCCACCTGCATCACCCCCACCAACTCCGACCGAAGGCCGGGGAGGTGCAGGCGTGGTCAGCTCCCGTCTGCCGTCTCACCTTGTGGCGGAGCAGGACAGGTAACGGCGGTGAAGGAAGCGGCTTCGGGTGGGGGAGGGGATCCAGAGAGGGGTAGCCGGCCTGCACGCGTGGCCGCAGGCTCGGGGCCCCGAATCCGCCGCCCGCCGCCCCTCCCGAACCCGACCCACCGGACATCAGCTCCCGAGCTTCCTGTCCAGGAACCCGGAAATGGTGCCCATCACCTTCTGCGTGGACCACGGCACACCGGCCTCGACGTCACCGAGGAACGACATGTCTCCGTGGTCGGCACCCTTGACGACATAGCGAGTCGCCTCCACTCCCTTGGCCTTGAGGGCGTCGAGCAGGATCAACGACTGACTGGGAGAGATGATGTGATCGTCGGATCCCTGGAGCAGGATGAAGGGGGCCGAAGAGGATCCCAGGTAAGTGGCAGGGTCGGCTGCCTTGTTCGCGGCGGGGTCCGCAGCGACGGTCTTGGTGGAGCCGGGACCGAATACGTACGCATTGATGAAGCTGCCAGGCGCCATATACGTGGCCTTGGTCGCCGCGTCGCAGTCGTCGGCGATCTTTGCCAGGTCGCCGGCGCCGAACTCGTCGACAACGGCCTGGACGTCACTGCTCTGGTCGAGGTTGTCCCCCGTGTCGAACTGCTTGTTCCCGTTGGTGGCACCAGCCATGGCCGCGAGGTACCCGCCGGCCGACTGGCCCCAGACGGCCACCTTGTTCGTATCGATGCCGTACTCGTCCGCGTGGGCACGCAGATAGCGGATGGCGGACTTCACGTCGGCGACGCCGTCCTTGTACGTCGAGCCGGTCGTCTCTGTGCGGTACTCGATACTCGCGACCGCGTAACCCTGATCCGCGACGTAGGTGCGTTCGCCGAGGTTGGCCGACTTGTCCGCCATCACGAACCCGCCTCCGGTGATGTAGACCACCAGGGGCTTCTTGCCTGCCGTCTGCGGCACCTGAAGGTCCAGCTTCAGGTCGACCTTCTTACCGTTGGCCGTGGGTGACGAGTACGTGATGTCCTTGTGGGTCGTCACCTCGGTGTTGGTGCACTGCATCTGCGGGCCGTCCGGAGTGATGACCGTGCTTGAGCGGGTGCTGGTCGGCTTCACTGTCTTGGCCACCGGAATTGCCGGGGTGGGAGCCCCGCTTGATGCCCCTGAGGGAGCGGCGCTCGTGGCTCCGCTGGAGGGCGCCGGGCAGGCGGCGGTCTTCGTCGCGGGCGATGGCGACACGGATCCGGCGGCTGTTGTGGACCCCCCTGACGAGCAAGCCGTCACGCCGAGACCGAGAAGCGTGATCCCTGCGATCACGCTGAGCGTGCTGCGCGCAGACATGCTGAACCTCTTCCTCAAGCGGAGATAATCTCTCCATTTATTAACGGTAGCACCGCCTTGGTCGATGTGCAGTACATGGGTAGCCCACCGAGGGGGTCGCTCTGGCCCTGACGAGCATCCCGAGGCGGGAACTTCAGCCGAACGGAGAGGGCAGGCTCCCGCTCACGGAGAGCGTTGGGGGAGGTGTTCTGTCGATGCCGATCAGAACACCGACGATCGTGGAGACGACGCTGGGGTGACCCGATCCTGCCGGTGCGCGATCCCGAGTTTCCGGAATGGGGCCCTGTGCGCAGGCGCCGACAGGTCCTGCCGCTGGCTCGCTACTCTCGTTCCTCAGCGGGCCTGACCAGGCCCATTACCTGCTCCACTGTTTCGTTGCTGAGGCTGGGAGTCGTCAGTGGAGTGTTGTCGGGGCGCTCTCTGAGGCCGTTCAGAAGGACCTCGATGTAGCGGCGCCAGATATCCGGCCGCTTCCCCTGCGTGAACTGGGTGGCGGCGCTCAGCATGTGCTGGATGACGGGGATGTCGGAAGGGGTTACCTCAGCCCGGAGATCCCCGCTCTCCTGGGCCCGGCGGATCAGGGCTCCGAGGAAGGGGAGCATGCCTCCGCGCGCTGTCTCCATGGGCTCGGAGCTGTGGCTGCCCAGCATGATCACCTCATGGAGGCCGCGGTTCCCGGCGAGGTCGGCCGTCATCTCCATGAGGAAGTCGACGAGGCCTTCCCAAGGGTCAGGGTGAGCAAGCGCCTTCTCGGCCGACTCCTGCCGCATCGCGAGATCCTGCTCGAACAGGGTACGTACGAGGGCTTCCTTGGTGGGGAAGCGGCGATACATCGTACCGACGCCGACTCCGGCATGGTGGGCCACGTCGTCGAGTGTGACCCCCAACCCGCGCTGACTGAAGACCTCGCGTGCCGCCTGCAGGATTCTCTCCCGATTGAGAGCGGCATCTCGCCTCAGGGGACGGCCACCATCAGTCGGCTTGCTTCCCCGGGAACTCTCAGTCATATCGACATGGTAACCCTGTTGATCACACCCAGTCCTTGCCGTGAGGGGGGCAAGAGATCGCCTGCGGGGCTGCCGGCGGCCGCGTCTGCTCATCCTTCTGGCGATGTCCCAGCTCCCCCGCCGGTCACCGTGATCAGCTCCGCTACGGCGCCACCCGATCCACGCACGCCGCGCCGGCGGAAGGATCGTCCTGTCGTCGGTCGAGGCGAGGTGCCAACGGTGCCAACTTGCCCTGGCGTCTTGCGTATTCGGATGACTTCATGTGTCGCTCACACCCCTACCCGCCACGCGGTGAACCGCAGGGATGGGGTCACCATGTCCTCGCACACCCCTGCTGGCCGCTCCCTCGGCGGCGACGGTGTGTGATCTTGGGCGAAGAGTCTGTACGACAAGAGCCCCGAGTGAAGGTCTGAGCCAAAAGCGTTCGGGGCTGTCTGAGTTCTTTCGCAAGACGGCCGACCTGTGGGGCCGTTCTGGCGTCGCTGGTAGGGGGAGGCGAAATTGGCCGCACTTGGTCGGCTGAATGCGGAGACATCTTCTTCACAGGGATGGGTGTAAGTGGAATCTGGAGACCTACCTCTCCGGATGATTCCCGTGTATGACCATCCAGGGAGGAAAGAACCCACCCCCGCCTGCGCAACTCGGTGACAGGAGATGCTGCCTGGTATTCGCTGGTGAAACGGCGGTGTGCGGGGGTGGTTCACCATCCGCAGGGGCGCGAGTCGGTCGAGTCAGCGGACCGACTGTGAGCCTGCGGGCGAGTGGCGCGCCCCTCAGTCGGAGGTGGCGGCAGCCTCGACCTCGGCTACCGAGTTGTCCTCGGGGGACACGTAGAAGACCGAGTGGCCCTGCTTGAGGCGCCGGGCGCGGTTCTTGGCCACGAGGTTCTCAAGGGTGGTGCGCACGACCGTGGTTTTGAGGTTCCGGTCGGGATGGCTCCCGCCGAGCGTAACGGTGATTTCCGCTGCTGAACGTGGCTCTGCCTGCTCATCGAGGTGAGTGCGGATGAGGTCGATCAGCGTGGGTTGCCCTGCACGAGACTTGCCACGAGGTGACCTCTCGGCTGCACTCTTCGCCTTCGCGCCGGAGCGCTTGGAAGCGGTCTTCACCTGCCGCTGCGCCGGCACGGACACCGTGCCGGAGGCAGCGGGAGCCTTCGGCGCAGTCATGTCCTGCTGGCTCAGCGCCTGTTGGAGGCCCTGCAGTATCTGATGGTCGTTCTGGAGTGCGTTGAGTTGCGCCTGCAGGGCATCGATCTCTGAGGTGAGACGGTCCTTTTCCTTGGTGTTGCGCTCCAGATCCTCGGCGATCTGTGCGCTGTATTGCGAGGTCAAACTGGTGGTCGAGATGGGGGAATCAGGCATGGAGTGGGCCTCTCCTTTGGTCCAGGCGCCAACGGCTCCAAGAATTTTGGTAGCACGTGCAGCCAATGTGCCTGCAATAACTTAGGGATACTACGCATGTCCGTGCCTCCATGTTCCCCTCGGGGTGCTGAACCCACCTATTAGGGAGCGCCCGGCCAGGCCAAGTTGGGACTGACCCGACGAGGCGCGCGTATGCGTAGGTGCCTACGGTAATGGCCCCAACCCGCTGTGGTTCACGACGAGTTGGGGTCCCCGACGAGTTGTGGGGGTTGTTCCGCGAGTCGTATCACCGAGAGTCGTGTAGCCCCCGCCGGACGGCCATCACCCTTTCCGGCAGGCTCGGCCGGCCCTTCCCCGGCCTGGTCACTGCCCAAGCTTGTCGCCTGCCTGGGGAAAGTTCACAGGCGGGTCATCCGCATCGGCCGCGAGGCGTTACGTGGCCTGCTCGCCCGCCGCGGCGTCACCTTCCAGCGCACCAAGGAGAAGCCCCCCGACCCCGGGGTGTGAGGCGAGGCTGGACCGGATCGAGGAAATGGTCGAGCGTTTCCAGGACCGGGGGTCTCCGCCTGCCACGAGTTCGGCCCCCTCGGGATCCGCACCACCGGCGGCAACCGCTGGGCCCGGCAGACCAAGCCCGACCGGGCGCGGGCCACCTGTCACCGCACCCACGGAGTGCGCTATTGCCCCGGGTGCTACTCGGTCGACCATGATGCCCTGTGGGGGCGCCAACCGTCGCAGGACAGACGCTGCGCACTTCGGACCACTGAGGCAGTTCACCCTCGCTGACCCCCACAACCCAACCACACCGTGCGGAACCGGGCTCTGCACGCCTACCTGCGCCGACGCCACGCCACCCCCGCGCCGACGTCTCAAGTGACGGAATCGGTGGCGGTGAGCACCAGAGCCTCGAGAGCCCGTTCGGTCACGCCAATCCCGAGCGGCTGTTCGCCTGGGCCGGTGCCACGCCAAGCCGGCCCTGGCGCACCGACCCCGGAGGCGGTCGCGGCCTCGACGACTGCTTCACACGGGACTTCGCACGCAGCATCGGCGCCGAGATCATGGGCCGCAACAAGTTCGGCGCCCAGCGGGGGCCCTGGCGCGACCATGACTGAGTACACAAACCCTGTGCTCCCACGAAGGACGCGAGCCTGCCCTCATCCCGCAGGCGTGAGGAAGTACCGGACCCTGCGGATGAAGGACGTATGGATCCCCAGGCCCTTCAGGGCCGACGCATGTCCTTCACGCGGCGAAGCTTGCCCAGCGACCGCTCCAGGGTTTCCGGGTCTACGACGGCAACCTCGACGGAGACTCCGACGCCATCCTTGATTCCCTGAGCGATGGCCTTTGTGGCGGCCGCACGCTGAGGGGGACCGCTGTCGGGCCGTGCTTCCACGCGGACCGTCATGTGGTCCATCCGTCCGCGCAGGCTGAGTTCGATCTGGAAGTGAGGGGCAACACCAGGCGTACGCAGCACGATCTCTTCCACCTGGCTGGGGAAGACATTGACACCACGAAGGATGATCATGTCGTCGCAACGGCCGGTGATCTTCTCGATACGGCGGAATCCTGGCCGGGCGGTCCCGGGCAGCAGCCGAGTCAGGTCCCGTGTGCGGTAGCGGACGATGGGCAGGGCTTCTTTGGTGAGCGAGGTGAAGACCAGTTCACCGCTGTCACCCTCCGCCAGGACCTCATCGGTGAGCGGATCGACGACCTCGGGGTAGAAGTGGTCCTCCCAGACATGCAGTCCGTCCTTGGTCTCCACGCATTCCTGGGCGACGCCGGGACCGATCACCTCGGACAGCCCGTAGATGTCGACAGCGTGGATGTTCAGGCGCTCTTCGATCTCGCGGCGCATCTGCTCCGTCCAGGGCTCGGCACCGAAGATGCCGACCCTGAGGGAGGTGGAGCGAGGGTCGATGCCTTGGCGCTCGAACTCGTCGAGGAGGGTGAGCATGTACGAGGGCGTGATCATGATGATCTCGGGCTTGAAGTCCTGAATGATCTGCACTTGGCGAGCGGTCATGCCGCCGGAGGCGGGGATCACGGTGCATCCGGCGCGTTCGGCGCCGTAGTGGGCGCCGAGGCCGCCGGTGAACAGGCCGTAGCCGTAGGAGATGTGGACTCCGTGACCCGGGCGGCCGCCGGCGGCCCGGATGGAGCGGGCGACGACATCGGCCCACATGGACAGGTCGTTGTCGGTGTAACCGACCACCGTGGGGCGGCCGGTGGTGCCGCTGGAGGCGTGTACGCGGCGTACGTCCGACATCGGGACGGCGAACATGCCGAAGGGGTAGGTGTCGCGCAGGTCGGCCTTGGTGGTGAAGGGGAACCGGGAGAGGTCCTCAAGGCTGCGGCAGTCGTCGGGCTTGACTCCGGCCTCGTCGAACTTGTGCCGGTACAGCTCCACGTTGTCGTATGCGTACCGCAGCGTCGTGCGCAGTCTGGTGAGTTGGAGAGACCTGATCTCCTCGCGCGACAGCCGTTCGCTGTCATCCAGCAATGCCTTGGGAGGCGGCTCTCCCCGGCGCGCTTCCAGGTGCTCGGGCACGATGACTTCGCTGCTCATTGCGGCTCCTCATGTTGCGTGCTGCGAAGAGTGCGACTTCGGCCGCGGAACTCCGCGATCACTTCGTCGCCGCGCAGGACACTCACGTCGTAGATGCCGCTGCGGCCGAACCGAGTGCGTTCATGTGCCGTGGCCACCAGGACATCACCTTCGTGCGCGGGCGCGATGAAGTCGATGTCGGCAGCCGCGGCGACGGTGACGGGTCCGTGGCTGTTGCAGGCGCAGGCGAAGGCCGAGTCGGCGAGAAGGAACAGGAAGCCGCCATGGGCAATCCTGTGTCCGTTGACCATGGCGGAGGTCACGGTCATCCGGAGCACGGCAGTCCCGTCGCCGTGCTGCAGCAGCTCGATGCCGAGCCCTCGTGATGCCTCGTCATCGGCGAACATCCTGGTGACGGGATCAGGTGTCGTGCTGTTTACCTGGGTCGTCATTTCCACCACCTTGTGGACCGACCGAACATTCGGTTAGCGTGCGGCAAGGCCAAGTAATCCAGCAAGACTCCTGCCTGTCAAGAGGGGGACCGGATGCTCCAACAGAACCTCGAGGATCTTGACTCCTTCGCACGTCACAGCCCGCTGCCCGACCAGGCGGCCGCCGCGGCCGACACCCTGGGAGCCATCGTGAACGACGGAGTGCGCGAGCGGCTTGAGCAGGCGGCCGGTCCGGGCCGCACGGTCCACGCGTCGGCCGCCGTCGCGCACCCCGGGTATCCCGGGGTCATCCTGCGAACGCCGCTGGTGGCAAGGCTCGACTCGGAGGGGGCGCCGGTTGCCGACGTACACCACCGCCAACCCGGCGGCCAGTGCCACCTTGTCCGATGTCGCCCTCGTCGCCGGCCGCTTCGCGACCCTGCAGTCGCGCCGTCCTGCCCTGCCCCAATTGAGGAGTCCGCCTGATGTCGGATGAGATCTACCTGATCGACGGAGCCCGGACCCCGCAGGGGCGCTACGGCGGCGCCCTCGCCTCCGTGCGCCCTGACGACCTCGCGGCTCTGGTCGTGGGCGAGGCCGTCCGCCGCTCTGCCATTCCGCGCGAAGCCGTGGACGAAGTCGTCCTGGGCGCCGCCAACCAGGCCGGTGAGGACAACAGGGACGTCGCACGCATGGCTGCACTGCTCGCGGGCCTGCCCCACACCGTGCCCGGCTACACCGTCAACCGCCTGTGTGCTTCGGGCCTGACAGCGGTGGCCGCAGCCGCTCACACGATCCGCGCCGGAGAGGCCGATCTGGTGGTCGCCGGGGGAGTGGAGTCCATGACCCGCGCACCCTGGGTGATGGAGAAGCCCGGCACCCCGTGGGCCAAGCCGGGCCAGGTGCACGACACCTCTTTGGGCTGGCGATTCACCAACCCGCGATTCGCAGCCGCGGACCGGGCCGTCGCCAACGAGTCCGGACCGCAGACGCCGAAGATCACCCTGTCCATGGGGGAGACCGCCGAAGAGGTGGCGGCTCTGGACGGCATCACCCGTGCCGAGTCGGACGCCTTCGCCCTGCGCAGTCACCAGCGAGCTCTTGCGGCGCAGGAGGCAGGCCGCTTCGACCGGGAGATCGTGCCGGTCCCGGTCAAGGACACTTCGGTGACCCGGGACGAGGGACCGCGGGCGACCACCACCCTGGAGAAGCTGGGCTCCTTGCGCACCATTTTCCGCAAGGACGGCATCGTCACGGCAGGCTCCTCCTCGCCGCTGTCGGACGGCGCCGCCGCACTGGTGCTCGCCAGCGCGGCAGCCGTCGACCGCTATGGGCTCACCCCGCGGGCACGGATCATCGGCTCCGCCTCGGCCGGCGTGCAGCCCAACCTCATGGGACTGGGGCCGGTCCCGGCCACCGAGAAGGCGCTCGGCCGCGCGGGCTGGGGGATCGGGGAACTCGACGCGATCGAGCTGAACGAGGCCTTCGCCGCTCAGGCACTCGCCGTGATACGGCGGTTGAAGCTGGACGAGGAGAAGGTCAACGCCGACGGTGGGGCCATCGCCCTGGGCCACCCACTGGGCTGCTCCGGCGCCCGCATCCTCCTCACACTCCTCGGTCGGCTGGAACGGGAGAACGGCAGCCGCGGCCTGGCCACCCTGTGCGTGGGCGTGGGCCAGGGCGTCGCGCTCCTGGTGGAGCGGATATGACCGCCGGGAGTCACCGCGCGTCGTACGACACCTTGCTGGTGGAGGAGCGGACCGACCGGGTCGTCGTCACTCTGCACCGCCCCGAGGCCCGCAACGCCATCAGCGGCCGCATGATCACCGAACTGCACGAGGTGTGCGCACAACTGGAACGCACCCCGAAGCTGCTGCTCCTGACCGGACACGGCGGTGTCTTCGCCGGCGGGGCCGACATCTCCGAACTGGTCAAGCGAGGCAGGGACGAAGCTCTGCAGGGCATCAACAGCCGGTTGTTCGAGCGAGTCCGGAGGCTGCCCATGCCCACGCTCGCCGCGGTCGACGGCTGGGCTCTGGGCGGCGGCGCCGAACTGGCGTACGCCTGCGACCTGCGCCTGGCCGGCGCCGATGCTGTTTTCGGCAATCCCGAGCCGGGCCTTGGCATTCTCGCGGCGGCCGGTGCCTGCTGGCGTCTGCCCGAACTGGTCGGTGAGTCGGTCGCCAAGCAGGTCCTGCTCGCCGGCCGCAACCTCGACGCCCGGGCGGCTCACGCTGCGGGCCTGGTCATCGACGTCGTACCGGCCGAGGAACTGGTGCGGGAAGCCCACGCGCTACTCGACCGTATGGCGCGCTCGTCGGCCACGGCCCTGCGTCTCACGAAGCTCGTCGTCGACTCGCCCGGCGCCCACCCCGTGGCCGACGACCTGGCACAGGCCGTGCTGTTCGAGAGCGAGGACAAGAAGGACCGCATGACACGTTTTCTCGACAGAAGGAGCCGGATATGACGTCAGCGCCCAAGGCCGTCGGAGTCATCGGGGGCGGACGCATGGGCTCGGGGATCGCCCAGTCCTTCGCCGCCGCCGGCTCGGCGGTGACTGTGGCGGCTGGGCGGCACAGAGGATCACCGGGGCGCGGTGCGAGCCTTTCTGGCCGGACAGCAGCCGTCCTTTTCCGGGCACTGACCCGCCCGGTGCTTGCCAGTCCGGGGAGGGCTCATCGTATGATGGACCGAACGAATGGTCGGTAGGTAAGGTGGTACACATGGCTACAGCACAGTCCGTCGCGTCCTCCGGTAGCGACACCGAGCCGGAGCTGCGGTCCCAATTCGAGTCGACGATCGCGCGGGACCAGCGGATCGAACCGCGCGACTGGATGCCCGAGGGATACCGCAAGACGCTGGTCCGCCAGATCGCCCAGCACGCACACTCGGAAATCATCGGCATGCAGCCGGAAGGCGAATGGATCACCAGGGCGCCGTCGCTGCGCCGCAAGGCGATCCTGTTCGCGAAGGTCCAGGACGAAGCGGGCCACGGCCTGTACCTCTACTCCGCTGCCGAGACCCTGGGAGTGGACCGGGCCGACCTGACCCAGCGACTGATCGAGGGCCGCCAGAAGTACTCCTCGATCTTCAACTACCCGACGCCCACCTTCGCTGACGTGGGCGTCATCGGCTGGTTCGTGGACGGCGCGGCGATCTGCAACCAGGTGCCCCTGTGCCGTAGCTCGTACGGCCCCTATGCACGAGCCATGGTGCGAGTCTGCAAGGAGGAGTCGTTCCATCAGCGCCAGGGCTACGAACTGCTGCTGACGATGATGCGCGGCACCGACGCCCAGCGCGAGATGGTGCAGGACGCCGTGGACCGATGGTGGTGGCCCTCACTGATGATGTTCGGTCCGCCGGACGATGACTCGCCCAACTCCGCTCAGTCCATCGCCTGGAAGATCAAGCGGCACACCAACGACGAACTGCGCCGGCGCTTCGTCGACATGACCGTGCCGCAGGCGGCGAAGCTCGGTGTCACCCTGCCCGATCCTGAACTGCGATGGAACGAGGAACGCGGCCACCACGACTTCGGCACCCCTGACTTCGCCGAACTCAAGCGGGTGATCAGCGGTGACGGCCCGTGCAACACGGAGCGAGTCGAACGGCGCAGGGTCGCACACGATGAAGGCGCCTGGGTACGGGAGGCAGCCACCGTCCATGCGAGCAAGCAGGCCGCCCGAGCACGTGAGGAGGCAGCAGCATGAGCGAGTCGGAGAACGAGAAGCGGGACTGGCCGTTGTACGAGGTGTTCGTCCGGGGCAAGCGCGGACTGAACCATGTGCATGTGGGCTCGCTGCATGCCGCGGACGACCGGATGGCTCTCACCCACGCCCGCGACCTCTACACCCGGCGCAATGAGGGCGTCAGTATCTGGGCCGTGCGCTCGGAGTACATCGCCGCCTCCACGCGCGACGAGAAGGACCCCTTCTTCGTGCCCAGCGCGGACAAGGTGTACCGCCACCCGACCTTCTACGACATCCCTGACGATGTCCCGCACATCTAGGAGCCGGGGATGAGCGACGATCACGTCTACATGACTCTGGCCGAGGGCCACGACGACAGCGATGCACGCTGGGCGTTCGGTACCGGCTTCGAAGACCCCCTGCACGGCGTGGACACCTCGGTGCCCGACAGCATCGATGCCGCCGAACTGGCTGCCTCCTGCACGGCACTCGGCGACGACACCCTGGTCCTGGCGCAACGGCTCGCCGAATGGGTCACCCTGGCCCCGGAGCTGGAGGAGGAGGTGGCGCTGGCCAACATCGGACTCGACCTGCTGGGCCAGGCGCGACTGCTGTACGCCCGCTGCGGCCAGGCCGACGGCAGCGGACGCACCGAGGACGCCTATGCCTACTTCAGGGACGCCGAGGACTTCCGCAACGTCCGCCTGGTCGAACTTCCCAACGGAGACTTCGCGTTCTCCGTCGTGCGGCTGTTCGTGTTCTCCAGCTGGCGTCTCGCTCACTTCGCCCGGCTCGAATCGTCGCCGGATCCCGTACTGGCGGCGATCGCTGCCAAGGCCCTGAAGGAACTGGCCTACCACCGACAGTACGCAGCCGAGTGGATGGTGCGCCTGGGAGACGGAACAGAGGAATCCCACCGCCGCATTACCAACGCGCTGGCAGACGTGGCCCCTTACTTGCAGGAACTGTTCTCGGCCCACGATGGGCGGAGCGAAGTCCTGGCAGATCTTCAGCAGGTTCTGGACGCCGCAGGGCTCAGCATGCCGCAGGCTTCGCCCGTGCCCGGAGCGGGGCGGCACGGCGACCACACCGAATACCTCGCGCCTCTCCTTGCCGAACTGCAGAGTGTGGCCCGCGCTCATCCGGACGCGACATGGTGACCGCCCTGTCCGACGTCCGGCGCGCCCGGCGAGTTGCCGAGCAGGTGCCCGACCCCGAACTGCCCATGCTCACCCTGGCCGACCTGGGCGTCCTGCGCGACGTGACCATCACGGAGGACGGCACGGTGGTCGCAAGCCTGACCCCGACGTACTCAGGTTGCCCGGCCATGGCGGAGATGCGGGCCGACGTGTCCGCCCGCCTGCGGGAGGCCGGCTTCGAGCGGGTGGAAATCCGCACGGTACTGAACCCGCCGTGGACCAGTGACTGGATCACCCCCGCAGGGCGCAGCAAACTCACCGAGTACGACATCGCCCCGCCCCTGAAGACACCGCAACGCCCCGCCGGCCCGGTACCGCTGAGCCTCTCACCGATGCGCCGCATCGTGCCGTGCCCGCGCTGCGGGTCGGTGGACACCCAGGAGACATCGCGATTTGGGTCCACCTCCTGCAAGGCACTGTGGCGTTGCCTGACTTGCCATGAGCCGTTCGAGTACGTCAAGGAGATCTGATGGCAGAGCTGACGGCACCGACTTCCGGTGCCCCCGCGACAAGGGCACGCAGGCGCCGCCCGATGTTCCACTCCCTGCGCGTGGCCAGCGTACAACGCCTGTGCGAAGACGCGGTCGCTGTCAGCTTTGAGATTCCCGATGCCTTGGCGGAGGAGTTCCTCTTCGCGCCAGGTCAGTCACTGACTCTGCGGCGGAAGATCGACGGACGGGACGAACGGCGCTCGTACTCGATCTGCTCACCGGTCGGCGCACCCCTTCGCATCGGAGTCCGGGAGGTACCAGGTGGGCTGTTCTCCTCCTGGTTGGTCCACGAGGTGAAGCCCGGCGACGCCGTCGAAGTCATGGCTCCCACAGGTGTTTTCACACCAGACCTCACAGGGCCCGGTCACCATGTACTCATCGCAGCGGGATCCGGGGTCACCCCCATGATGTCCATCGCCGAGTCGGTACTGGCGTCCGACGACAAGTCGAAGGTGACGCTCTTCTACGGAAACCGGCGCACCGACACAGTCATGTTCGCCGACGAGCTGGCCGACCTGAAGGACACATACCGCACACGATTCCAGCTCGCACATGTCCTCTCCCGGGAACCCCGTGAAGCCGACCTTCTCTCCGGCCGCCTGGACGGCGAGCGCCTCGATGCCCTCATCGACGGACTGATCGATGTCCCGAGCGCAGACCACTGGTGGCTGTGCGGTCCCCACGGCATGGTTCGGGACGCCCAGCAGGTACTCGCGAAACTCAATGTGTCCAACGAACGAGTGCACCAGGAACTGTTCTTCGCCGACGAGCCGGCCCAAGCGATCCGCCGCGAGGAGCCAACGGCCGACGGACCCGTCAGCGAGGTCACCATCACCCTCGACGGCCGCTCCACCACGGCCGCGCTACCCCGCGCAGGCACGATCCTCGACTCGGCTGCGCGCATCCGTCCGGACCTTCCCTTTGCCTGCAAGGGAGGGGTCTGCGGCACCTGCCGTGCTCGAGTCACCCAAGGCGAGGCGGACATGCGCCGTAACTACGCCCTCGAAACCGCTGAGATCGACGCCGGATACGTGCTGACGTGCCAGACGTACCCGCTCTCCGAGACGCTGTCCGTCGACTACGACAGCTGACCCAGCTCGGCGAACCAATGGGCACTCCTGAGCGACGGTCGTCTCTTCGTGTGCGGCCGAACGCGCGAGGTCACGAGCACATCCCAGAACTGCGTATGTGCAAATCAGCAAACGCCACACGGACTGTGAGCCTGCCTGATTGCCCCTCCCGCTTGCCATCGACGGGGCGTCACTTGTCCTGAGTTGTGCGGATGGAGGACGTGGCTGTGCGGGCCTCCGACACCGGTATCTCCCCCGAGTAGCCCGAGGTGTCGAACGCCATCTCTGCGACAGTCAGGGTGCCGAGAGGCGGTAGTAATCGATTGCCCCAGCGATGCTCTTGGGCGGGCAAACTTCCATCCGTTCAACTCTCTTGACACCGGTTGCACGGCTGCCTTTACTTACCACTCACGAGACGACCAATCGTTCGGTCGGTAGGTCTGGGGTGATGATCAGCCGCAGCCCTGGAAGTTTCTGCCGACATGATGAAAGGCCTGGTCCACTCAGCTGCAGAGTCTCCATCTCCAGCTGGCGGGAGCGGCCCGGGCGCCACCCTGCCCCGGTCTTCCGCCGACTGCTGCTGGCGCCGTTGGTATCACTCACCCAGTGAACTCGGTGGAATCCAGTTGCGCAGCGCCCTGCTTGTTGCGACCAGCGAAGTCCGACTGCACGAGGCGTGGCAGAAGGATTTGGCTCAGCGCACAAGCCGGCAGGGCACATCCAGTTGTTGATCGAGGCAGTGACAGACCGGCCTCGATCAGATCGGCAACTGAGCGATTTCATTCCCCACTTCGCTCCGGTATTCCTCTCCCCAAGCCCCGATGAACAGCTGCGGCGGCATCGCTCACCCTGTCAGGAGACAGCAGTGGCCATCGACCGAAACCTACCCGGGACGGTCACGCCAAAGCGGGTACGCCCGCTGCAAGTGGCAACAGCGAGCTTCGTCGGAACCGCCATCGAGTGGTACGGCTACTTCGTCTACGGCATGGCTGCGGCCATTGCATTCGGACCACTGTTCTTCCCCGGTGTCTCCTCGGCAGCGGGAACCCTGGCTGTCTTCGCCACTTACTCGGTCGGCTTCTTGGCCCGCCCGGTGGGCGGCATCGTGATGGGTCACTTCGGTGACCGGGTCGGCCGCAAGTCCATGCTGGTTATCTCACTGCTCACCATGGGACTTGCCACGGTGGGCATAGGGCTGCTTCCCACCTACGCCACCGTCGGCGTCTGGGCGCCGATCCTGCTGGTGACCCTGCGTTTCATCCAGGGCATAGGGGTCGGTGGAGAGTGGGGCGGAGCGGTCCTCATGGCTGTCGAGCATGCCCCTGATCGAAAGAAGGCCTTCTACGGAAGTTTCCCGCAGATGGGTGTGCCAGGAGGGCTCATTCTTGCCAACCTGGTGTTCCTCGGCCTTACGACCAATCTCAGCAGTGACGCGTTCCTGGCGTGGGGGTGGCGAGTTCCCTTCCTGGCGAGCGCCGTCATGGTCGTGGCAGGCCTGGTGATTCGACTCACCATCTCTGAAAGCCCGGACTTCGAGGCGGTCAAGCAGTCGAAAACGGAACAACGCATGCCCATCGTGGCAGTACTGCGAGAACACTGGAAGGAAGTGGCCCTATCCGCCGGGGCGTTCATCGGAATCAACGCGGTCGGCTATATCTTCATGGCCTACCTGCTGTCCTACACGACCGCCGTGCTGGAACTGAACCGGAACCGCATCCTCGTCCTCACCCTCATCGCGTCCCTGGTGTGGCTCGCGGTTATTCCCTGGGCCTCCGCTCTCTCGGACCGGCATGGCCGGCGGGTGGTGCTCAGGGTCGGTTCCCTAGGCCTTGTCGGGTGCGCACTCTTCCTGTTCCCAATGATCAACACCGCGAACTCCGCCCTGATTCTGCTGGCGCTCCTGGTGACGGCTATATTCATGGGTATCGTCTATGGGCCGATAGCGGCGCTGTTCTCGGAACTTTTCAGAGCTTAGATTCGCTATAGCGGGGCCTCTCTCGGCTACCAGTTGGGGTCGATACTCGGTGGCGGCCTGGCGCCAACCGTTGCCACAGGCCTTTACACGAGCTGGTCATCCACCACACCTATCGCCTTGTACCTCACGGCGGTGACGCTGATCAGCCTCGGCTGTGTGTGGCTGGTTACCCGTAGAACGGCTTGACGGTCGGGGTCCTCCAGAGACGGCGGTCAGAGATTGACGTCCGCTCTGGGGGATCCCGTCGTGGACGCCGGCGTTCTTCTGTCGATCGGTCGGTGGGGCACCGGCAACGGGTCTTCGCTCGCGCCTGAAATGGCAACAGTCTTCATGGACGTCACGAACACCTGGGCGGGCAGGAAGCACCTACTCATACTGTTTACATGTGCAAGTCTCCCCTTTGCGGTGTGGAGGGTCACGATGGTCGAAGCCTTCATAAGGCTGATGACTGTGTGACCTCGCGCGGCTCGAACGAGCCGTGCCGTCATCGGAATTCGTTTCGTGTCGCGAGGGAAGCGCCTTACCGTGGCGCGGTGACGACTCAGGTGATCATTCTCAACGGTGGTTCAAGCTCGGGAAAGTCCGGAATCGTACGGTGCCTGCAGGCCGAACTGGCCGATCCGTGGCTGACGTTCGGGTGCGACTCGTTCGTCGACGCCCTGCCAGTGAAGATGCGGGCGTCGGACGGGGGAATCGTGTTCGCGGCGGACGGCGAAGTGACCGTCGGGGCGGACTTCCGGGCTCTGGAGGCGGCCTGGAAGGACGGCGTCGTGGCGATGGCCCGTGCAGGCGCCAGAGTCATCATCGATGACGTCTTCCTCGGCGGAGCGGCGTCTCAGCAGCGGTGGCACAAGGCACTCGGTGGTCTGCCCGTGTTGTGGGTGGGCGTCAGGTGCGACAGTGCGGTCGCCGCGGGCCGTGAGGTCGCGCGAGGAGATCGCGTCCAGGGGATGGCCGCGGCGCAGGCGGATGTGGTTCACGAGGGGGTCTCTTACGACTTGGAGGTGGACACGACGCGCACCGAGTCCCTGACGTGTGCGCGAACCATCGCCGCCCACGTCGGTTGACCGCTGGATCACCTCTCACGCCGTTTTCCCGTCGGCCTGGTCCAGCTGGGTCTGTCAAGGGCCCCCGTCGGCTCAACTGGCGGTCTCACGCTGCGGGTTACGAACCATTCACCGGCGCGTGGACCGGCAACGCCACGAAACACGCTCGCGGCACTACCCGCCAGCGGTGAAGCGGGCTCGCCACAGGTCGCGGAGCAACGCGATCTCGGCCATGTGATGGATGAATTCGAGGTTGGCCCCCGACAGCACGCCGATGAAGGGGTCGTCGGGGTCGGAACCGTACGGGTACTGCGAGAAGCCGACCGTGTCGAGCTGCTCTTCCGTGACGGCACCTACGCTCGCGCGCCAGCGGTCGATCACCGGCCAGAACCGCTCGAGTGTCAGGGCGGCGGAGGGGGAGAAGTCAATCATCAGCTTCGGATCCTTCAGCCGTTCGCCGAAGGCCCACTCCCAACCGCCCGCGAACTGGTGGTGCAGGTGTCCCAGCCGCCAGGCGATGGTCGTGATCGGCGCCGTGTCCGGCTCCGGCTCACCGGTGTGGGCGAGGATCTGCTCGACCCGCTCGACACTCACACTCCAGTCGTCGGCGATCTTGGCAACGGTCATGCCGCCGGCGGCCTGCCGGGCAACCTCGGCGTACTCGCTCGCCGGGATGTCCGCCGCGCCCAGGTCGAGCACCCACTCACCAGGACCGAACGCCCTGGGGGTCGCCGCCTCGCCCCGGCGCCGGAGCGACCAGCAACCGGGCACCGGCTCCCACAGGTACTCCTCGTCACCGAGCCCCGTCAGCCGCACCTGAGCCATCTCCCGTGCCTTGTCGAACTGCTCGAGCAGCAAGCCCAGACGGTCGGTCCGTGCACCCTCGGTGTCCATGCAGATCTCCCCTTGCGGCCGCGTCGCGCACCTCACTGTGCTCAGGCGGAACGTATCGGCTCACCTCGCCGGGCGCGACCGAATTCTTCGCCCGCCGAGCGGTTCAGCACACCCGGCATCACCGCACACCGCCAGGCTGTCCAGGAGACCGCAAGCCGCCGAACACGAGGACGGTGAGAGCATCGGCGAGAACCGAGACGGGAAGCTCCCCGTCCGGCCGGTACCACTCGATGAGAGAATTCACCGTGCCGAAAACCAGTCGGCTTGCGAGATGGGGATCGATATCGGCCCGGATTCCTCCTTCCTGCGCCGCGAGTTCGACCAGCTCGGCCACACGGTGATCGAACTCTCGCCGTCGCTTGAGGACTCGCTGTTCGGCAGCACTGTTCCCGTGGACTCTCAGTAGCAAGGTCACATACGGCAACTCGGCTGCGAGTACTTCGACGCTCCGACGTACGATGTGCTCAAGCCGGGCCGTGGGGGCGAGTTCGGATGTATTGGGTTCGTCAATGAGAGAAAAAAGGGCATCGAGAGCACGGGTGACAGCAAGGTCCAGAAGTTCCTCCTTGCCGGAGACATGGTGGTAGATGCTGGACTTGCTCAGGCCCAGGCGTCTGGCCAACTCCTCCATACCGGTGGCGTCATAACCACGCTCATTGAAGACCTCCACTGCGATCTCAAGAAGAGATTCACGGTCGTAGTTGGGTCGGCTTCGGCGATCCTGATTCTGTGATGACACGTTATTCACCTGCCCATTGTCGCAACAGGCGCGATCACTGGCCTACCACTGCGCCCGGAGGGCGTGGGCACGGTCGACGCCCTTGCCCACGATTCTTTGATGAGGGTGTCGTCCACGGTCCACTTCGGCTGCGGGGCGGGGAGCTACCGGTCACAGGGGATGATCTTGGAAGACGTCGCTCCGACCCGTCCTGACGCCACGGCGTGGACCCGGACACCGTGGGACGGCTCGCCCAGGCCCGTCGACGAGTCTCAATAAAACTCGGACGGCGATGTCGAGAACCGGTGACCGGCTCCGTCCCTGCTGTGAACGCGACCACAATGGGTCGTATCAGCACCAAGGAGAACACGATGGCCAAGTACCTGCTCCTCAAGCACTACCGCGGCGCCCCGGCTTCGGTCAACGACGCACCCATGGACCAGTGGACGCCGGCGGAGATCTCGGCCCACGTGCAGTACATGCGCGACTTCGCGGACCGGCTTGTGGGGACCGGTGAGTTCGTCGGCGAGCAGGCGCTCGCCCCCGGGGGGACGTTCGTCCGGTACGACGGCGAAGGGCGCCCCCCGGTCACCGACGGACCGTTCGCCGAGACCAAGGACCTCATCGCCGGCTGGATGGTGATCGACGTCGACAGCTACGAGCGCGCTGTCGAGCTGGCAGGGGAACTATCGGCCGCCCCCGGGAAGGGCGGGGAGCCGATCCACGAGTGGCTCGAACTTCGTCCTGCCTACGGCGTGCAGCCCACGGTCACGGAGTGACCTCCGAAGTGAACGAGGCCCTGCTACGGAGCCTCACACCGAGCGTGCTCGGGATCCTCGTCCGCCGCGGAGCCGACTTCGCGGCGGCCGAGGACGCCGTGCAGGACGCGCTGGTCGAGGCGGTCCGCGTATGGCCGGCCGACCCGCCGCGGGATGCGAAGGGCTGGTTGGTCACCGCGGCCTGGCGCAAGTTCCTCGACGCGACCCGGGCGGACACTGCCCGCCGCCGACGTGAGGACCTCGTCGACGAGCAGCCGGCCACCGGGCCCGCGCCCGCGGTGGACGACACGCTCCAGCTCTACTTCCTGTGCGCCCACCCGTCGCTGACGCCGTCCTCCGCGGTCGCACTCACGCTGCGTGCCGTCGGTGGGCTGACCACCCGCCAGATCGCCCAGGCCTACCTGGTACCCGAGGCGACGATGGCGCAGCGCATCAGCCGGGCCAAGCGCATCGTCTCCGGAGTGCGGTTCGACCAGCCCGGCGACGTCGCCACCGTGCTGCGCGTCCTCTACCTGGTCTTCAACGAGGGCTACTCCGGCGACGTCGACCTCGCCGCCGAGGCCATCCGGCTGACCCGGCAGCTCGCGGCCGCGATCGACCACCCCGAGGTGGCGGGGCTGCTCGCCCTCATGCTGCTCCACCACGCCCGGCGCGCCGCCCGGACCGCGCCCGACGGCAGCCTGGTGCCGCTCGCCGAGCAGGACCGCGCCCGATGGGACACCAGGTCGATCGCCGAGGGTGTCGGGATCCTGCAGGCGGCCCTCGCCCGCGACCGGCTGGGCGAGTTCCAGGCCCAGGCCGCCATCGCGGCACTCCACGCCGACGCGCCCACCGCCGCGGAGACCGACTGGGTACAGATCGTCGAGTGGTACGACGAGCTTGCACGTCTGACCGACAGCCCGGTCGTCCGGCTCAACCGCGCGGTGGCAGTCGGTCAGTCCGACGGACCACGCGCCGGCCTGGCCGCGCTCGCGGCGCTGGACGACTCCCTGCCCCGCCACGCCGCGGTGGCGGCGTACCTCCACGAGTGCGACGGCGACCTGGCGACGGCGGCACGGCTGTACGCCGAGGCGGCCCATAAGGCACCCAACCTCGCCGAGCGCGACCACCTCACGCGCCAGGCCGCCCGACTCAACGCCCGCGGGGATCGCTGAGGGCGCACGACCAGGGGCACATCCACGAAGGGCCGGTTGTCGGCATCGATGGCTGTGCCCTTGTGAGCTACGCCGCTGCCGAACCCTGCTGACGGGTTTCTGCCCGGCTCTCGTCTTTCCTGTGTTTTTCTCATTCATTAGAGATCTTCAGAATAGGTGGAAAAGTCTCCCGCAGTCTGTTTCCTTAAACTCCTCTCAAGAACGCCTCCTAGTGTTTTCCACGTCGAAGCCGAACGGCTTCGGCAAAAGAACTAGGCAGCCGTTGAGCTGTGCGTATGGAGGAAGCATGAGCTTCAAGAAGGTCGTCCCGGTCAAGCCCGCCAAGCCTGCCAAGGCGAAGCCGGCCAAGGCCGCCAAGCCGGCGAAGGCCCGCAAGGCCCGCCCGATCAAGTAACCCTACGGTCGGACCTTCCTTCTCGGGTTGAACAACCCCTCACCCTCAAAGGAGGGGGAA
>NZ_JBHXMF010000094.1:0-25651 GCF_042721055.1 Streptomyces sp. NPDC058470 | reverse complement strand
GTGGCACACAGCCACCGCCCACCCTCACGTCGTAGAACCACTCACGCCATCCACCGGTCCGGCCGGGCCTCGCGCCGCCCCGTGCGTGACCGGTCGGCCTGGGACTGAAGCAGTTCCGCCGCCTCGGAGGCGTCCCGCAGCCGCGCTGTCACCGTCTTGTTGGCCCCCGTGTCCACATGGACGTCGGCAAGCCCCTTGAAGCGAGCCCAGGGCCCCTGCTCAAGCCGTACGCTCTGCACCTTCGCGTGCGGCACGAGCGCGACGCTGCGGCGCAGCAGGCCGTGGCGGGCCACGAAGACCGTGTCGGTGACGGCGAGTCCATACCCCCGCCACCAGAACGGCACGCACCATCCGGCCCGGCGCGGCGGCCGTGACAGGGCCGGCACGGTCACTCCCGGCAGCACCCGCGCGATCATGGCCTCGGCGACCTCGCGCGGAGCGACCGGCACGAGTACCGAGTTCGAGGACCCGGCCACGTTCAGCTCCACCCGCACCCAGTCGCGCCGCCGCCACAGCAGTGGTTCGACGATCCGTACGGTCTGCACGCGCCCCGGTGGCACCGTCTCGTGCGTACGGTCCAGAAGCCCGTGGTCGATCCGCAGCCCGTCCGGCGATTCACCCACCGTCCAGTCGTACTCGCTGACGAACCGTCCCAGGCTGCTCGCGCCCGCCGCGCCGAGCAGCGGCAGCGCGGTCGCGAGGACCGTCCACACGCTGTGGGTGGCCAGCCAGAGCAGCGACGGTACGACGAGCGCGGCGGCCAGTGTTCCCCAAGTGGCGCCCGTGAGCAGCAGGGAGACGGCGAGCTTGCCCGCCGGTACGTGCAGCAGTTGTCGTACGGGCGCCTCGCCGACCTCGTGCGCGGTCTCGGGGGCGAAACCGGCCGCGCGGGCGAGCAGTTCGGCGCGCAGGGTGCGGGCCTCCTCCTCGCCGAGATAGGCCAGTTCGTCCTTCTTGTCCGTCCCGATGACGTCGAGTTTGAGCTTGGTGACGCCCGCGACGCGTGCCAGCAGCGGCTGGGTGACGTCGACGGCCTGGAGCCGGTCGAGCCGGATGTGCGCGGTGCGCCGGAACAACAGGCCGGTACGGATGCGCAGTTCGGTGTCGGTCACCGCGAAGTGCGTGAACCACCAGGTCAGAAAGCCGTAGAGGGTGCCGCCCAGGACGGCCGCGGCGAACCCGAGGAGGAGTGTGGTGGTGGCGAGTTTGGTGAGCTGCTCCTGTGCCTGGTTGGGGTCGTGCACGGCCCATCCGGCGATCACCGCGATCGGCGCCCACGCGCGTCGCAGGGGCGTCACGGGGTGCAGGCGCCGCTCGGTGAGCGGGATCCCGTCCTCTATGCCCTTGTCGGCGTCCAGAGACGCCGTGGGCGGCGTCGTCACAGCCCTGCCGATCGGGCTTCGCCCAGCTCGGTGAGCCGGTCGCGCAGCCGCTCGGCCTCGGCCGGGTCGAGGCCGGGGATGCGGGCGTCGGTCGCAGCGGCCGCCGTGTGCAGCTGCACGCTCGCGAGCCCGAAGTGCCGCTCGACGGGCCCGGAGGTCACCTCGACCAACTGCATCCGTCCGTACGGCACCACGGTCTCCTCACGCCACAGCACACCCTTGCTGATCAGCAGGTCGTCCACGCGCTCGGCGTACCGCCAGGACTGCCAGTTGCGCCCCAGCATCCGCCAGCCCCACGCCAGCAGGGCCAGTGGCAGCAGGGCGAAGGCGGCCCAGGGCGGCCCGGCGAACAGCCAGAACAGCAGGCCCATCGCGATGGTCAGCAGCCCCAGCCACACCACCATCAGCAGGCGCCGCATCCGCAGCAGCCCGCGGGGCAGCCCGGTCCAGACCGGTTCGGTCGCCGTGTTTCCGGTGGTGTCCATGCTCCCCGTCTCCATATGGCAAGCGTACGTACGAGACACTGTGCCCATGACTCCCACGACGGAGACCATGGTCGGCATCGGCGGCGCCGCGGAGAGCACCGACATGGTGCTCAACATCGGGCCCCAGCACCCGTCCACGCACGGTGTGCTGCGGTTGAAACTCGTCCTTGACGGCGAGCGGATCCGGCGCGCGGAGCCGGTCATCGGCTATATGCACCGCGGCGCCGAGAAGCTCTTCGAGGCGCGCGACTACCGCCAGATCATCATGCTCGCCAACCGCCACGACTGGCTGTCCGCCTTCGCCAACGAACTGGGCGTCGTCCTCGCCGTCGAGCGGATGCTCGGCATGGAGGTCCCCCAGCGCGCAGTGTGGACGCGCACCCTGCTCGCGGAGCTGAACCGTGTCCTGAACCATCTGATGTTCCTGGGTTCGTACCCCCTGGAGCTGGGCGGAATCACGCCGATCTTCTACGCCTTCACGGAGCGCGAGGAGCTCCAGCACGTCATGGAGGAGGTCTCCGGCGGCCGCATGCACTACATGTTCAACCGGGTCGGCGGCCTCAAGGAGGACCTTCCGGCCGGATGGACCACCCGCGCGCGTGCCTCCGTCGCGTCCCTGCGCTCCCGTATGGACCGGTTCGACGACCTGGTACTCGGCAACGAGATCTTCAGGGGGCGTACGCGGGGCGTGGGGGCGCTCACACCGGAGGCCGTGCACGCGTACGGCGTGAGCGGGCCGATCGCGCGCGCCTCCGGGGTCGACTTCGACCTCCGCCGGGATGAGCCGTATCTCGCGTACGGGGAACTCCAGGACACCTTGAAGGTGGTCACGCGCCAGGAGGGCGACTGTCTGGCCCGCTTCGAGTGCCTCCTGGAGCAGACCCACAACGCGCTCGACCTCGCGGACGCCTGCCTCGACCGGCTCGCCGACCTTCCGCCCGGCCCGATCAACCAGCGGCTGCCCAAGGTCCTGAAGGCGCCCGAGGGCCACACGTACGCGTGGACCGAGAACCCCCTCGGCATCAACGGCTACTACCTGGTGAGCAAGGGCGAGAAGACCCCGTACCGGCTGAAGCTGCGCTCGGCCTCGTTCAACAACATCCAGGCGCTCACCGAACTGCTGCCGGGCACGCTCGTCGCGGACATGGTGGCGATCCTGGGGTCACTGTTCTTCGTGGTCGGGGACATCGACAAGTAGGCCGTCGCCGGGCAGATCGCCGACAAGTAGGCCATCACCGGGCCGGTTTGGAATTCCCACCGGCTGGAGCAGCCAGCCGAAGTCACCCAGGCCGCCGGGCGCGGTCAGTTCGGCCGCCTCGCCGGCGCTCGCGAGGGCGCGTACGTACGCGACGGGGTCCGTGGACGCGAGGGCGAGCGCTGGGCGTGCGCCGCTCACGCCCAGCGCGCGCAGCGCGTCCCGCTGGGTCATCACGCGCCCCCCGGGCAGCGCGCACGCGTCGAGCGCCACGTGTGCGGTGATGTCGCACGAGCCGTCCGGGACAGGCACCGTCTCCCGCCCCTCCCGGAAGCCCGTGAGCGTCCCGAACGGCGGCCGCGCGCCGAGAGTGTGCGCGTAGTCGACGGCCACCGCGAGACCGCGTCCGAGGGAGGCGACGGCGGAGGCCCAGGCGACATCCCTGGGGAGCCCGATTTCGGCGCGGGCCTCTTCGACGCGGGCTCCTTCGGAGGGCAGCGGCCACCACTTCCGCAGCCATTCCGCTTCCGCCCCGGCGACCGGATCCGCGAGGCGTTCGGTCCCGTCCCGGCGTACGAGAACCACGCGCGCCACGCCCTCCGAGTCCACCTCGGCGACCTCCACGGGCACGTTGTCCAGCCACTCGTTGGCGAACAGCAGTCCGGTGACGCCCTTCGGGGGCTCGGCGAGCCACTCGATCCGGTGATCAAGACCGGCGGGGCGGTCGGCACGTTCGACGGCGTACCCGCGCGCGCGGGAGGCCACTTCGGCGGGGAGCGCGGCAAGGACGGCAGTCACGAGCTCGCCGCGGCCCGCCGCCATGTCGACGAAGGCGAGCGGAGAGGGGCGGTCCAGCGCCTCGTCGACGTGGCACAGCAGCCGGGCCACGGCACCCGCGAAGAGCGGGGAGGCGTGCACCGAGGTGCGGAAGTGGCCGGCCGGCCCCTCGGGCCTGCGGTAGAAGCCGCGGGGCCCGTACAGCGCCTCCTCCGTCGCCTCGCGCCAACCCCGGAACCCGTCCGTTTCCTCACGTCTCACGGAGTCAGGCTAAGCGGCGGGGACCCCCGGGCCTCCACCTTGGGGAGTACGCCCGGCGGTTGCGGATCGAACCTCCGGTTGACCCCTGCACACTGCACGCGTCCCTACTCTGGGTTACGTGCAGCGCCTCTATGACTTTCTCCGCAGGCACCCGACGTGGGTCGACAGCTTCTGGGCCGTCGTCCTGCTCGGGATCACCGGCGTGAATCTCAGCAGTGTCGCGGGGGCCCGGGAGAACCACCACGGGTCGCCCGAGGTGGCCCTCCCGATCGCCGTCGTCCTGTGCCTGACCGTCGCGCTGCGCCGCCGGATCCCCGAGAAGATGCTGCTCCTGGTCGCCGCGATGGGCGCCGTACAGCTGGCCGTCGACGTCGAGGTGATGGCGGCCGACTTCGCGATGCTGGTGATCATCTACACCGTCGCCGCGGACGGCGCCCGCTGGGCCTCCCGCTTCGCGCTGACCGGCGGTCTGGCCGCGGGAACCATCTCGCAGATCCGCTGGCCCCAGTCGGACACGAGCGCGCTGGGCATCGTCCTGATAGCCGTCTTCCAGACGGTGCCCTTCGCACTCGCCTGGGTGCTCGGCGACTCCATCCGCACCCGCCGCGCCTACCTCGCCCAGCTGGAGGAGCGCGCCGCCCGCCTGGAGAAGGAGCGCGAGGCCCAGTCCAAGGTCGCGGTCGCCGCCGAGCGCGCCCGGATCGCCCGCGAACTGCACGACGTCGTCGCGCACAACGTCTCGGTGATGGTGGTCCAGGCCGACGGCGCCGCGTACGTCATGGACACCGCCCCGGACCAGGCCAGGAAGGCCCTGGAGACCATCTCGGGAACCGGCCGCCAGGCCCTCGCCGAGATGCGGCGGCTGCTCGGTGTACTGCGCACCGGCGAGCACCAGGAATCCGGCGAGTACGTGCCACAGCCCGACGTCGAGCAGCTCGACGACCTCATCGCGCAGTGCCGTACCTCGGGCCTTCCCGTCGACTTCAAGGTCGAGGGCACCCCGCGCCCCCTCCCCAGCGGCGTCGAACTCACGGCGTACCGCATCGTCCAGGAGGCGCTCACCAACACGCGCAAGCACGGCGGCCCGAACACGGGCGCCAGCGTGCGCCTGGTCTACTTCGACGACGGCCTCGGACTGCTCGTCGAGGACGACGGCAAGGGCGCACCCCACGAGCTGTACGAGGAGGGGGGCGCCGACGGCCAGGGACACGGCCTGATCGGTATGCGGGAGCGCGTCGGTATGGTCGGCGGCACCCTGGACGCGGGACCGCGTCCAGGCGGCGGCTTCCGCATCAGCGCCCTGCTCCCGCTGAAGCCCGCGAACTGACACCTGTGGCCGCCGCCTCAGCGCCCCTTTTGAGCTTGACCCTGATTTTTGACTTTGACGGAAACGGAAGAGGCCCCCGATGGCGATCCGCGTAATGCTCGTCGACGACCAGGTGCTGCTGCGCACCGGATTCCGGATGGTGCTTGACGCCCAGCCGGACATGGAGGTCGTGGCCGAGGCGGGCGACGGCGTCGAGGCCCTCCAGGTGCTGCGCGCGACCGAGGTCGACGTGGTGCTGATGGACGTACGCATGCCGAAACTGGACGGCGTCGAGGCGACCCGCCGTATCTGCTCGGACCCCAATCCGCCGAAGGTGCTGATCCTCACCACCTTCGACCTCGACGAGTACGCCTTCTCGGGGCTGAAGGCCGGCGCCTCCGGCTTCATGCTCAAGGACGTGCCGCCCGGCGAACTCCTCACCGCCATCCGCTCGGTGCACAGCGGCGACGCCGTGGTCGCGCCCTCCACCACCCGGCGCCTGCTCGACCGGTTCGCGCCGCTGCTGCCGCACGCCGGCAAGGAGCCCCAGCACAAGGAGCTGGAGCGGCTCACCGGCCGCGAGCGCGAGGTCATGATCCTGGTTGCGCAGGGTCTTTCGAACGGGGAGATCGCGGCGCGCCTCGTGCTCTCCGAGGCGACCGTGAAGACGCACGTGGGGCGCATCCTGACGAAGCTGGGGCTGCGCGACCGGGTGCAGGTGGTCGTCCTCGCGTACGAGACGGGGCTGGTGCGGGCGGGTGGGCAGGGCTGAACAGGCGGGTGGACTCGTTCGAGCGGGCCCGTGACCGGATTGCTTCGTCGTCAGTCCTCGCCTCTTTTTGTCGCGGTTTCGGATGTACCCGACGAGCGCGCAGGAGCCTCAGCTCCTAGAGCACTGCGCGCATGCTCGATACGTGTGAAACCTGGCCGTCGAGCAGCACTCGCACTGGGCCAGGGGCAGGAAGTCGCCCCCCGGTTTCGCTGAGCAGTGCCGCCAACTCACCGAGGCCCGCGGGGAGAACGAGTGGATGCGTACTGGGAACGTCGATGTGCAGCAGCAGGCGCTCAAGGACTTCGCCACGGCCAAGAACGCCTGGTTCACCTCTGGGTTCGGTGAGCCGACCTGGCGCAAGAAGTACCAGCACGAGGGCTTCCGGGTCATCGGTACCGACCGTGTGCCCGCATACCAGCTGGACGGGACGGCGATGGTGAACGCCAAAGGCAGGCAGGTGATGTCCCGCAGCGTGGTGGTGCAGAAGCTCAACCGCCGGTGGGCGCAGGTCAAGGTGCCTGGGTGCGGCTGGGGACGGTTCCGTCTCACCCGGCGTGAGCTTCCGAAGGCGAAGACGTTCCGGGTTACCTTCCGCAACGGGGAGTGGCACATTGCCTTCGCCGTCGTCCCCGAGTCTCTCGGCGCGCCCGGTACGGGCGAGGCCATCGGCATCGACAGGGGCGTCAAGGTCACCGCTGCCCTGTCTGACGGGCGCGCGCTGAACTGCCCGCAGCTCACAGTCAGGGAACGCGCCCAGATCCGCAAGCACCAGCGCCGGGCCGCTCGCGCCCACAAAGGCAGCCCAGAGAGACGGCCGAGTACGCCAAGGCTGCCAAGCTCAAAGCCCGTGAGACGCACCGGCGCAAGGACTGGTGCGAGAAGACATCAACCATGCTCGCCCGGACCTGTGACGTGATCCGGTTCGAGAAGCTGAACATCAAGAACATGACGGCCTCCGCCAAAGGCACCGTCGCTCAGCCAGGCAGGAACGTCCGGCAGAAGGCGGGGCTGAACCGGGCCGTCCTCGCGCAAGGCTGGGGTCTGCTGAGGCAGCGCACCGGGGAGAAGGCCCCCGGTCGGGTCGAGGACGTACCTGCCCCGTACACGTCCCTGCGGTGCAGTGCCTGCGGATGGATTGAGAAGAACTCGCGCAAGAGCCAAGCCGAGTTCGTCTGCGTATCCTGCGGGTTCACGTGTAACGCGGACACCAACGCAGCAGTCAACGTCGCGGCAGGACATGCCGGAGGGGTGACACCGCGCCGGCGGTCGAGTGCCCGTGAACCTCGGCCTCTTTTAAAGAGGGGGAGGATGTCAATAGGGTCTGCGCATGCTCCTGTGGATCAACGGCCCCTTCGGGGGCGGCAAGACACAGACCGCACACGAGATCCAGCGACGGCTGCCGGACAGCGTCGTCTGCGACCCGGAACACGCCGGGTTCGGTCTGCGCCGCATGCTGCCGCCGGAACTGCGCGGCGACTTCCAGGACCTGACGTCCTGGCGGCAGGGCGTGGTCGAGGTGCTCGATCTCGCCCTCGGCAAGCACGACGGCGTGGTCATCGCCCCCATGACGGTCACGGATCCCCGCTATTTCGAGGAGACCGTCGGGCGGCTGCGCGAACTGGGCCACGACGTACGCCACTTCACGCTCCTCGCCGAACGCGAGACCGTACTGAAGCGGCTGCGCGAACGCGGCTTCGGGCACCTCCTCCAGTACGTCGCCGGCAAGGACGCCCCGCCGCGTCGCGAGAGCTGGGCCGTGCGAGAGCTCGACCACTGTCTGGAGCGGCTGCGCGAGCCGGAGTTCGCCGAGCACCTGTGGACCGACCACACGACGGTCGCCAGGACGGCGGACCGGATCGCGGTGCTGGCGGGCCTGACGCTCACGCCGAACAAGGACGGCGTGCTGCGGGGGCGGCTGCGGCGGGCGTGGACGAGCGCGCGGCACATCCGGTTCGACTGAGCCGGAGTCACTGAGGGTGCGATGGCGCCCCAGAGGGCGCGGGGAACTGGGTGACCAGCCACGACGAACCCGCAGACGACGCCCCTCAATTCCAGCGGAGCGCTCAGCGCACGATGCCCTCCAGGAAGTCGCTCCCCAGCCGGGCCACGACAGTGACGTCCAGCTGGTGCAGCACATACCGGCCCCGGCGCCGCGTGGTGATCAGGCCCGCCTTCTTGAGCACGCGCCGGTGGGTGAGCCGGCGGTCAGCGGGGCAGCCGCTCCACGAAGTCGCGTACGGCCGCCTTGACGTCCTGCGCCGTCCACTCCAGGCCGGGCGCCGCCACCGTGACCTCGGTGTACGCCAGCCCCGGGCCGCCCCGCGCCCAGCGCTGCGCGAAGAGGCCGGTCTTCGTCTCCTCGGTCTGCCGCAGCCCCGCGTCGCCGAGGACGTCGGGGTCGTACGGCAGCCAGATCTGGAACTGGTGGGTGTGCGGTTCCTCGGGGTGGACGCGTACCCAGGGGACGCCGGCCTCCGTGAACCCCTCGCGCAGGGCGGCGGCGATCACGCGCGCGTGGGCCACGTATTCCGGCAGCCGGGGCAACTCCCGATCCAGACCGATGAGCGCCGCCAGGACGGTCGGGAACTGCTGGAGGATCATGCCGCCGTACCGGTGCCGCCAGGTCTTCGCCTCGTCGATCAGCGTCTTCGGGCCCGCGATCGCCGCCCCGCCGAGTCCGTCGAGCGACTTGTAGAACGACACGTAGACGCTGTCCGCGAGGCCCGCGATCTCGTCCAGGGGGCGGCCGAAGTGGGTGGTGCACTCCCACAGCCGGGCCCCGTCGAAGTGCACCACCGCGTCACGTTCCCGTGCGGCCCCGACGGTTTCGGAAAGCTCCTCCCAGGACGGCAGCACGAAACCGGCCTCCCTGAGCGGCAGTTCGAGCATCAGGGCCCCGAAGGGCTCCGCGAGCTCCTGTATCTCCTCGGCGGTCGGCAGCCGGGGCGCGTACGTCACATGCACCGGGCGCAGGCCGCTGACCTGGCTGAACGCATGCCGCTCATGCATCTCCGGGTGGCTCAGCTCATGCAGCGCGACGGCCGGGTTCCCGGTGCGGCCGGCCCAGCAGCGCAGGGCGATCTGCTGGGCCATGGTGCCGGTGGGGAAGAAGGCGGCGGCCTCCTTGCCGAGCAGGCCCGCGACCCGCTCCTCCAGGGTCTCCACCAGCCGGTCGCCGTACATGTCGACCGGCTGGTCGAGGTCGTACACGCCCTCGGCTCCGCCGTTCAGCCAGGCCAGCCGGTCGCGGACCGTGTCCTGGTAGCTGGGGCGCCACAGCACCCGCCGGGCGGCCCGCCAGGCGGCGGCACGGCGCTCCCGCTTCTGCTCGTCCGTCTCGCCCGTCTCGTCCGTCTCGTCCGTCTCGTCCGTCTCGTCCGTCTCGTCCAAGGGTTGGTCCACCGGTTCTGCCGCCGTATCACTCGCCGTATCGCTCATCCCCGGATGATGCCGCGCGCGAGGCCGCTGCGGCACCTCGATTTCCGTACCCCCGCGACCTGCGGAAAACCCACAGCCTGTGGACAACGAAAACGCCCCTCGAAGCAATCGCGTTAACATGACGAGAAATCGTCCGGTACATCGTCCGGTACCCCGAGCGGACTGGAACGGGAAGGCCGTCGTCGAGTGAGCACATTCCAACAGCCAGATCCCAGGGACCGCCCCGCGCGGCTCACCGTCGGCGTCGTCGGTGCCGGCCGGGTGGGCCCCACCCTGGCCGCCGCCCTCCAACTCGCCGGGCACCGCCCGGTGGCCGTCTCCGGAGTCTCCGACGCCTCCGTACGGCGGGCCGCGCAGCTGCTGCCCGACGTGCCGCTGGTGACCCCGGCGCAGGTCATGGCGCGGGCGGATCTGGTGCTGCTGACCGTCCCCGACGACGCCCTGCCGGGGCTGGTGGAAGGGCTTGCGGATACCGGCGCCGTGCGGCCGGGGCAGCTGCTCGTGCACACCTCGGGGCGGTACGGCGCGCGCGTGCTCGACCCGGCGCTCAGGGCGGGCGCCCTGCCGCTCGCCCTGCACCCGGCGATGACGTTCACCGGCAGCCCGGTGGACGTACAGCGGCTCGTCGGATGCTCCTTCGGGGTCACCGCACCCCAGGAGCTGCGGCTGGCCGCCGAGGCCCTGGTGATCGAGATGGGCGGCGAGCCCGAGTGGATCGCCGAGGAGAGCCGGCCGCTCTACCACGCGGCCCTCGCACTCGGCGCCAACCACCTGGTGACCCTGGTCGCCGAGTCCATGGAGCTGTTGCGCGCCGCGGGCGTGGAAGCCCCCGACCGGATGCTGGGCCCGCTCCTCGGCGCCGCCCTGGACAACGCTCTCCGGTCGGGCGACGCGGCCCTCACCGGTCCCGTCGCGCGCGGCGACGCGGGCACGGTCGCCGCGCACGTCGCGGAGCTGCGCAAGCACGCCCCAGGGACCGTCCCGGGCTATCTGGCGATGGCCCGCGCGACCGCCGACCGTGCGCTCGCCCACGGGCTGCTCAAGCCGGAACTCGCCGAGGACCTGCTGGGGGTACTCGCCGACGGCGCGTCCCTGCCGGACGACGGGAGCGACCGATGAGCCGCCGGTGGGGACTGCTGCGCGACATCGAGGACCTGGAGGACGCGCGTGCACACCTCGCCCTTCCGGGACACACTGCCGTCGTCATGACCATGGGGGCCCTCCATGAGGGCCACGCCACGCTGATCCGGGCAGCCCGCAAGCACGTGGGCAGCAAGGGCTTCGTGGTCGTCACGGTCTTCGTGAACCCCCTTCAGTTCGGCAAGGGCGAGGACCTCGACCGCTACCCGCGCACCCTCGACGCCGACCTCAAGATCGCCGAAGAGGCGGGCGCGGACGCCGTGTTCGCCCCCTCCGTGGACGAGGTCTACCCGGGCGGCGAGCCCCAGGTCCGCGTCAGCGCGGGCCCGATGGGCGAGCTCCTCGAAGGAGCCACCCGCCCCGGGCACTTCGACGGCGTACTCACCGTCGTCGCCAAGCTGCTGCACCTCACCCGGCCCGACATGGCCCTCTTCGGGCAGAAGGACGCCCAGCAGCTCGCCCTGATCCGGCGCATGGCGCGCGACCTGAACTTCGGCGTGGACATCGTCGGCGTACCCACCGTCCGCGAAGAGGACGGGCTCGCCCTCTCCAGCCGCAACCGCTACCTGTCCCCCCAGGAGCGGCGCACCGCGCTCGCCCTCTCGCAGGCACTGTTCGCCGGCCGCGACCGGCACGCCGCGCAGGAGGCCCTGCGCGCGCGTGCCCGTGAAGTGCCCGCCACGCGCGCGCGTGCCGAGGCCCTCAGCGCGATCGGCGAGTCCCGCGCGGCGGCCGACGCGCACGCCGTCGCGAAGGCGGTCCCCGGTGTTCCCTCCGGTGTCCGCGGGGCGACCCGCCTGGTCCTCGACGAGGCGGCCCGTATGCAGCCGCCCCTGGTCCTGGACTACCTGGCCCTGGTCGACCCGGCCGACTTCACCGAGATCGACGAGGACTTCACCGGCGAGGCGGTCCTCGCCGTCGCCGCCCGGGTCGGCACGACCCGCCTGATCGACAACATCCCCCTCACCTTCGGAGCCGCCTCGTGACCGGCAAAGGCACAGGTACGGGTACCGGTAAGAGCACTGGTACCGGCATACGACTGCACGCGCCCGCCCCCGGCTGGGCCCTCACCGCCGACGTCGTGGTCGTCGGCTCCGGCGTCGCGGGCCTCACCACCGCCCTCCGCTGCGAGGCCGCGGGCCTGCGGACCGTCGTCGTCACCAAGGCCCGCCTGGACGACGGCTCCACGCGCTGGGCGCAGGGCGGCATCGCCGCGGCCCTCGGCGAGGGCGACACCCCCGAGCAGCACCTCGACGACACCCTGGTGGCAGGCGTCGGCCTGTGCGACGAGGAAGCCGTACGCATCCTCGTCACCGAGGGCCCCGACGCCGTACGCCGCCTCATCGAGACCGGCGCCCACTTCGACGAGTCCGCCGAGGGCGCCCTGGAACTGACCCGCGAGGGCGGCCACCACCGCCGCCGGATCGCGCATGCCGGCGGCGACGCGACCGGCGCCGAGATCTCCCGGGCGCTCGTCGAGGCGGTACGCGCGCGTGGTTTGCGGACGGTCGAGAACGCGCTCGTCCTGGACCTCCTCACGGACGCCGACGGCCGCACCGCGGGCGTGACCCTGCACGTCATGGGAGAGGGCCAGCACGACGGCGTGGGAGCCGTGCACGCCCCCGCCGTGGTACTCGCGACCGGCGGCATGGGCCAGGTCTTCTCCGCCACGACCAACCCGTCGGTGTCGACGGGCGACGGCGTGGCGCTGGCCCTGCGCGCGGGCGCCGAGGTCTCCGACCTCGAATTCGTCCAGTTCCACCCGACCGTGCTCTTCCTGGGCGCGGACGCCGAGGGGCAGCAACCACTCGTCTCCGAGGCGGTACGCGGCGAGGGCGCCCACCTGGTCGACGCGGACGGCGTGCGCTTCATGGTGGGCCAGCACGAGCTGGCCGAGCTGGCGCCCCGGGACATCGTCGCCAAGGGCATCATGCGCCGCATGCAGGAGCAGGGCGCCGAGCACATGTTCCTCGACGCCCGGCACTTCGGCGCCGACATGTGGGAGCACCGCTTCCCGACGATCCTGGCCGCCTGCCGCGCCCACGGCATCGACCCGGTGACCGAGCCCGTCCCGGTCGCCCCGGCCGCCCACTACGCCTCCGGAGGCGTCCGCACGGACGCCCTGGGCCGCACCACGGTGCCGGGCCTGTACGCGTGCGGTGAGGTCGCCTGCACCGGCGTGCACGGCGCCAACCGGCTCGCCTCCAACTCCCTCCTGGAGGGCCTGGTCTACGCCGAGCGCATCGCGGCGGACATCGCGACCCGCCACGAGGAGAACCGCCTCCACGCGCGCGTGCCCGAACCGGTCCCGCACCCCGACAAGCCCGCGCACCCGCTGCTCGCCCCCGAGGCCCGGTTCGCGATCCAGCGGATCATGACGGACGGCGCCGGTGTGCTGCGCTCGGCCGCCTCGCTCGCCGCCGCCGCCGACCGCCTCCAGCGGCTGCACGCCGACGCCCGCGACGCCCTCGACGAGAACGGCAAGACCGCCGAGCCCGGCGTCGACACCTGGGAGGCCACCAACCTCCTGAGCGTGGCCCGGGTCCTGGTCACCGCCGCCCACCTCCGCGAGGAGACCCGCGGCTGCCACTGGCGCGAGGACCACGCCGACCGGGACGACACGGACTGGCGCCGCCACATCGTCGTACGGCTGAATCCCGACCGGACGCTCGCGGTACACACCACAGACACCGCAGACTTCCCCCCGACCCGGCAGAACCGCCAGGACCGTCAGTCCCGTCCCCAGGAGCAGTGACCGAAGTGAGCACCCCCGACCTTCCCCTCGTCCAGAGCGGCGGCTGCGGCGACGGCTGCGGCTGTGGCGCCGGCGCGGACGAGACGTACCTGGAGTGCGGCCTCGACCCCGCGCTCGCGCAGCTACTCGCCGAGGCGGGACTCGACCCCCTGGAGGTCGAGGACATCGCGAACGTGGCCATCCAGGAGGACCTCGACCACGGCGTGGACGTGACGACCGTCGCGACCATCCCCGAGGACGCCGTGTCCAGCGCCGACTTCGTCGCCCGCGACGCGGGTGTCGTCGCGGGGCTGCGGGTGGCCGAGGCGGTCGTCTCCGTGGTCTGTACGGACGAGTTCGCGGTCGAGCGGCACGTCGAGGACGGCGACCGGGTGGAGGCAGGCCAGAAGCTCCTGACCGTCACCACGCTCACCCGCGACCTTCTGACGGCCGAGCGCAGCGCGCTGAACCTCCTGTGCCGCCTCTCCGGCATCGCGACCGCCACGCGCGCGTGGGCGGACGCTCTGGAGGGCACCAGGACCCGGGTGCGCGACACCCGCAAGACGACGCCGGGCCTGCGCTCCCTGGAGAAGTTCGCGGTGCGCTGCGGCGGCGGCGTCAACCACCGCATGTCCCTCTCGGACGCGGCGCTGGTCAAGGACAACCACGTGGTCGCCGCGGGCGGCGTGGCCCAGGCCTTCAAGGCCGTACGCGAGGCCTTCCCGGACGTGCCGATCGAGGTCGAGGTCGACACCCTGCAGCAGCTGCGCGAGGTCCTGGACGAGGGCGCCGACCTGATCCTTCTGGACAACTTCACGCCCGGCGAGTGCGAGGAGGCCGTCGCCCTCGTCGACGGCCGCGCACTCCTGGAGGCCTCGGGCCGCCTCACCCTCGGCAACGCCGAGGCGTACGCCGGGACCGGCGTCGACTTCCTGTCGGTGGGCGCGCTCACGCACTCCTCGCCGATCCTGGACATCGGCCTCGACCTGCGCGAGGCGACGACGGACGAGGCGGCGTAGGACCCATGCTGCTCACGATCGACGTCGGCAACACGCACACCGTCCTCGGCCTCTTCGACGGGGAGGAGATCGTCGAGCACTGGCGCATCTCCACGGATGCCCGCCGCACCGCCGACGAGCTCGCCGTGCTCCTCCAGGGACTGATGGGCATGCACCCGCTGCTGGGCGAGGAACTCGGCGACGGCATCGACGGCATCGCCATCTGCTCCACGGTTCCGTCCGTGCTGCACGAGCTGCGCGAGGTGACACGCCGCTACTACGGCGACGTGCCCGCCGTGCTGGTCGAACCCGGCATCAAGACCGGCGTGCCGATCCTGATGGACAACCCCAAGGAGGTCGGCGCCGACCGCATCATCAACGCGGTGGCGGCGGTCGAGCTCTACGGGGGGCCGGCGATCGTCGTGGACTTCGGTACGGCGACCACGTTCGACGCCGTGTCCGCGCGTGGCGAGTACGCGGGCGGGGTGATCGCTCCGGGCATCGAGATCTCCGTCGAGGCCCTCGGTGTCAAGGGCGCGCAGCTTCGCAAGATCGAGATCGCCCGGCCGCGGACGGTGATCGGCAAGAACACGGTCGAGGCCATGCAGTCCGGCATCATCTACGGGTTCGCCGGCCAGGTCGACGGCGTCGTCAACCGGATGGCCCGTGAGCTCGCCGACGATCCCGACGATGTCACCGTCATCGCCACGGGCGGTCTGGCGCCGATGGTTCTCGGCGAGGCGTCGGTCATCGACGAGCACGAGCCGTGGCTGACGCTGATCGGGCTGCGGCTGGTGTACGAGCGGAACGTGTCCCGGACGTAGTACCGGCGGCTGAGCCGCTGCCGGGTTTTTCGCCCCCTCCGCCCCCTCCGCCCCTGCCCGTCCCTTGCCCTGGGGGCTGCCGCCCCCAGACCCCCGCTGTCGGCCTGAACGGCCTCGTCCTCAAACGCCGGAGGGGCTGAGAACGCCGCCTGCGTGGGTGGGTGGGTGGGTGGGGGATCGGACGGCGTCGCCTCGCGGTCAAACGTGGGCGGGCTGAAAGGTCTCTGGGTCGGACGGGCTGAGAACGCCGCCCCCGGGGGGATAGGGATGGCGTCGCCTCGCGGACTGCCTCGTCGACGGACTCGGCGAGGTGAAGGCAGTCCTGGAGGTCCTCGGACGCCGGGTGGGGCTGGAAGATCTCCGGCCGGGGGTGAAGAAATACGTCCCCCGTGGGTGGGCGGGGATCGGGATGGCGTCGCCTCGTTCTCGGGCGTCGGGCGGGCTGGGGATTTCCCGGAAGGAGGCGCGCCGTGCTCACGCCTTATGCGCGTTTTGTCTGATTAGCGCGTATCGTCGGCGCATGCCCACGCCATACGGATCCCGCGGCGGCATGGCGTTCGGTGCGGAGGAGCTGCGTGTGCTCCGTCGCGCTCTCGCCCTCGCCCTCCACCCCAGCCCCGTCTCGGCCGAGGACCTCCAGGACTGCCTTCGCCTTGCCGAGTCCGTCGACGAGGCGGCCCGCGAGGGCGCCAGGCTCCGGGCCTTCCTGGTGGCCGACCTGGCCCGCTACCGTGGCGCGCTGCCCGGCACCGCGGCCGGCTACCTGCTGCTCCTGGAAGAGGTGCTCGGCAACGGCTACCGCCCGAACCCGGACGACCTCGCCGCGCTCCGAGCCCTGCGGGGCAATCCCTCCGCCGCGACTCTCCTGCACCGCTGCCGGGTGCTGGCCGAGCAGGACGTACGCGCCCGCCCGGCCGGCCGCACCGTCCCGTCGTCCCGCACCCGCCTCCTCGCCCTCCCCGGCGGTCTGGCCTCCGACCAGGGCGCCAAGAAGCCCGTGGAGAAGCCGGCCGGACAGCCGCAGTCACGGCCCCCGGCCAAGACCCCGCGCCCGGAGCGCCCCATCCCCACCCCGGGCGAGGTCTTCCCTCCGAAGCGCAAGCCCGCACAGCCACCGGCGAACCCGCCTCAACAGCTCGCGGCGGGCTAGCTACTCTGGAGGCATGGACTATGTCTCCGCGCTCGTGCCCCCGGTAGTGATGGCCGTGTTCTTCATCGGGCTGATCGTGACGATCGTGAAGAGCCAGGGCGGGGCCAACAAGGCCAAGGAGGACGCGTTCGTCGACGCCGCCCTCGCGCGCGCGGAGAGCGTCCGACAGGACTCACGGGGCACCGAGGACTGAGCATCCGGCCCTCATCGGGACACTCATCGGCGTACGACTCATACGTTTTTCGAGTCGTACGCCCTTTTTGTTGCTGATCTCCCACTATTGTTCTGAGCTGTGCCTCGCCCATTGGGAGAACTCGAAGACGCGGTCATGACGCGGGTGTGGAAGTGGAACCGCCCGGTGACCGTTCGAGAAGTCCTGGAAGACCTTCAGCAGGAACGGTCCATCGCCTACACCACGGTGATGACCGTTTTGGACAATCTCCATCAGAAGGGCTGGGTGCGCCGGGAAGCCGAAGGCCGTGCCTATCGATATGAGGCGGTCTCCACACGTGCCGCCTACGCGGCCGCGCTCATGAACGAGGCCTGGTCACAGAGTGACAACCAGGCCGCCGCTCTCGTCGCGTTCTTCGGCATGATGAGCGAGGAACAGGGACATGCGCTCCGCGACGCCGTACGTATGGTCCAAGGGCCGCAAACGTCCGAGGCGGAGAACCCGCCCCGTGAGAACCCCGGCTCCGACCGCGACGACAGCGGGCGATAGCGTCCGCTCATGCCAGCAGAGCATCCCCCGGAGCTTCCGGCGAAGCTTCCGTCAGAGCGTCCCGAAGCCAGTGCAAATGCCATCACCGTCCGGCGGGCCAGGACCAGCGATGTCGCTGCCGTGCGCCGACTCCTTGACGCGAACGTCCGACAGCGCATCCTGCTCGACAAAGCGACGGTGACGCTTTACGAGGACATCCAGGAGTTCTGGGTCGCGGAACGGGGCGCCGGTTCACGTTCCGAGGTCGTCGGCTGCGGTGCGCTGCACGTGATGTGGGAAGACCTCGCGGAAGTCCGCACTCTCGCCGTGAACCCCGCGGTCAAGGGCGTCGGTGTCGGTCATCAGTTGCTGGAGAAGTTGCTGCAGACTGCACGCTGGCTCGGCGTTCGGCGCGTTTTCTGTCTGACCTTCGAAGTCGACTTCTTCGCGAAGCACGGCTTCGTGGAGATCGGTGAGACACCCGTTGACACCGATGTCTACGCCGAGCTACTGCGTTCCTATGATGAGGGCGTGGCGGAGTTCCTCGGTCTCGAACGAGTGAAACCGAACACCTTGGGCAACAGTCGGATGCTTCTGCATCTGTGATCGCCCACCATTATTCCGGTTGAACGGCCTGCCCAGGTTCCCTATGTCCGAAACGCGCACGTTTTCGGTCCGTCAGTGCACAGTAGGTCTCCTCCAGGGGTTTGTGTTTTTCCAGCAAAAGCGGTTTGCTTTCCGACGTACTGCAGTACTGCATATAACAGGGGCCGTGAAACAGCGACAGACGCTGAGTCCCGCGGCCCTGAAGTTATCGATGAAAGGAAATCCGGTGGCACAGAAGGTTCAGGTCCTTCTTGTCGACGACCTCGACGGTGGCGAGGCGGACGAGACCGTGACGTTCGCGTTGGACGGCAAGACGTACGAAATCGATCTCACGACTGCCAATGCGGACAAGCTCCGTGGCCTTCTCGACGCCTACGTGAAGGGTGGCCGCCGTACCGGGGGTCGCGCTTCGGGTGCACGTGGAAAGGCCCGCGTCGCTTCCGGTGGCAGCCAGGACACCGCTCAGATCCGCGCGTGGGCGAAGGAGAACGGCTTCGAGGTCAATGACCGCGGCCGAGTTCCCGCGACCATTCGTGAGGCCTACGAGAAGGCCAACGGCTGAGCGCACGCGCGCCGCAGCCGTACCCGGTGGCATTGCGTCGCCATCGTGTCGACGAGTCGTACGAGATCGGGGGCGCCCCCACCGCCCCCCACGGCCGAAAGTGCCGGCAGTGCCGACATCGTCGGCAGCGAGGACTCGACCTCGCACCCAGGCTCGGGGGGCCGCAGCCAGACAGCGGCCCCCTGTGGACTGGTCAGTGGTGAACCGGCGGCCCCTGGTGAGCCCGCCCCCTGTGAAGAACCCAGGCTCGAAGGCGGTGGAACCCGTGGCATCCTCGGTAGCCGTGCGGTCCCCGGCATTCCCGGTGGCCACGGAGCCTCGATGCTCCCGCCCGCGCCGATCGCCCTGAGGTCCAGCGTGAGGGCGCCCCACTCCAGCCAGTCGAGCAGCCCCGGCAGCTCGTCCGCGCTCCCCGCGGCGACCAGGAACCGCATCCGCCCGCCCCGCGTCCGGTGCCCCGTGTGAAGCGCCACCGGAGATCCCGTGCCCGGGTCCAGGTGCCGCAGCGCCACGTATCCCGCCTCCGCCGGCACGTCCAGCACGTCGAAGCGCAGGCCGGTGGCAAGGCGTACCGGGGCCCCGGGCACTGTCGCCCAGCCCAGTTCGTTCTCGTACCACTGCCGCACCGGATCGCTCGGATCGAGCGGCCTACGGGGGTGGGGAACGGTGGGAATCATGCCAAGAGCAACAGCCGGAAAGGCTCCGGAGTTACGCTGGGTGTCCTGGAGAACGCGCAGAGTGCGGGAAATGGGGGCGGGTGGGGGTGATCGACGGCGCATGGGTGTTCGCCCGTAGCGGAGGGAACCGGCGCGCGCGGCATGGAGTGTCAGTGCGTGCGGGTAAGACATCCCTAGTGGGAGGGTCGACACGCATGGCTCGGGCATCTCACGTTCGCCATCGGCGTACAGCGGGAGAGGGTATCTGCCTGGCCTGCGGGAACATCGTCTCGCACCATCAGGTTGGAGCAGATGTCGGCGTTCGGGGTCAGGAGGCCAAGGACGGTGTCGGCAGTTGGAATGAGCGGTCCCTGCTTGCGGGACTAAGCTGCGGAAGGACAGGGAGGGGAGCGTCCCCTTACTGCCTGACCGCTCTGAGGAGCGATTAACGATGTTCGAGAGGTTCACCGACCGCGCGCGGCGGGTTGTCGTCCTGGCTCAGGAAGAAGCCCGGATGCTCAACCACAACTACATCGGCACCGAGCACATCCTCCTGGGCCTGATCCATGAGGGTGAGGGTGTCGCCGCTAAGGCCCTGGAGAGCCTCGGGATTTCGCTCGAGGCGGTCCGCCAGCAGGTGGAGGAGATCATCGGGCAGGGTCAGCAGGCCCCGTCCGGGCACATTCCCTTCACCCCCCGTGCCAAGAAGGTCCTGGAGCTTTCGCTCCGCGAGGCTCTTCAGCTGGGCCACAACTACATCGGCACGGAGCACATCCTGCTCGGCCTGATCCGTGAGGGCGAGGGCGTCGCCGCCCAGGTCCTGGTCAAGCTGGGTGCAGACCTCAACCGGGTGCGGCAGCAGGTCATCCAGCTGCTCTCCGGCTACCAGGGCAAGGAGACCGCCGGCGCCAGTGGCGGCCCCGCCGAGGGCACCCCCTCGACGTCCCTGGTCCTCGACCAGTTCGGCCGGAACCTCACCCAGGCCGCTCGTGAGTCCAAGCTCGACCCGGTCATCGGACGCGAGAAGGAGATCGAGCGGGTCATGCAGGTGCTGTCCCGTCGTACGAAGAACAACCCGGTCCTGATCGGTGAGCCCGGCGTCGGCAAGACCGCCGTCGTCGAGGGTCTCGCCCAGGCCATCGTCAAGGGCGAGGTGCCCGAGACCCTCAAGGACAAGCACCTCTACACCCTGGACCTCGGCGCACTGGTCGCCGGCTCCCGCTACCGCGGTGACTTCGAGGAGCGCCTCAAGAAGGTGCTCAAGGAGATCCGCACCCGCGGCGACATCATCCTGTTCATCGACGAGCTGCACACGCTGGTCGGTGCGGGTGCCGCCGAGGGCGCCATCGACGCGGCTTCGATCCTGAAGCCGATGCTGGCCCGTGGCGAGCTGCAGACCATCGGTGCGACGACTCTGGACGAGTACCGCAAGCACCTCGAGAAGGACGCGGCCCTTGAGCGCCGCTTCCAGCCGATCCAGGTGGCGGAGCCTTCCCTCCCCCACACGATCGAGATCCTCAAGGGCCTGCGGGACCGCTACGAGGCCCACCACCGCGTCTCCATCACGGACGAGGCTCTGGTGCAGGCCGCGACGCTGGCGGACCGCTACATCTCGGACCGCTTCCTGCCCGACAAGGCGATCGACCTGATCGACGAGGCCGGCTCCCGGATGCGTATCCGCCGGATGACCGCTCCGCCGGACCTCCGCGAGTTCGACGAGAAGATCGCGGGCGTCCGTCGCGACAAGGAGTCCGCGATCGACTCGCAGGACTTCGAGAAGGCCGCCTCCCTCCGCGACAAGGAGAAGCAGCTCCTGGCCGCCAAGGCCAAGCGGGAGAAGGAGTGGAAGGCCGGCGACATGGACGTCGTCGCCGAGGTCGACGGCGAGCTGATCGCCGAGGTGCTGGCCACGGCCACGGGTATCCCGGTCTTCAAGCTCACCGAGGAGGAGTCCTCCCGGCTGCTGCGCATGGAGGACGAGCTCCACAAGCGGGTCATCGGCCAGAAGGACGCCATCAAGGCGCTCTCGCAGGCGATCCGTCGTACGCGAGCGGGCCTCAAGGACCCGAAGCGCCCCGGTGGTTCGTTCATCTTCGCCGGCCCCTCGGGTGTCGGTAAGACCGAGCTGTCCAAGACCCTCGCGGAGTTCCTCTTCGGCGACGAGGACGCACTGATCTCCCTCGACATGTCGGAGTTCAGCGAGAAGCACACGGTGTCGCGTCTCTTCGGTTCGCCCCCCGGTTACGTGGGCTACGAAGAGGGTGGTCAGCTGACGGAGAAGGTGCGCCGGAAGCCGTTCTCGGTGGTTCTCTTCGACGAGGTCGAAAAGGCCCACCCGGACATCTTCAACTCGCTTCTCCAGATCCTGGAGGACGGTCGCCTGACCGACTCCCAGGGCCGGGTCGTCGACTTCAAGAACACGGTCATCATCATGACGACCAACCTCGGCACCCGGGACATCTCCAAGGGCTTCAACCTCGGCTTCGCGGCCGTGGGTGACGTCAAGTCCAACTACGACCGGATGAAGGCCAAGGTCAACGAGGAGCTGAAGCAGCACTTCCGCCCCGAGTTCCTGAACCGTGTCGACGACACGGTGGTCTTCCACCAGCTCACCGAGGAAGACATCATCCAGATCGTCGACCTCATGATCGCCAAGGTGGACGAGCGGCTGAAGGACCGGGACATGGGCCTCGAGCTCAGCCCGACCGCCAAGTCACTCCTCGCCAAGAAGGGTTACGACCCCGTCATGGGCGCCCGGCCGCTGCGCCGGACGATCCAGCGCGAGATCGAGGACCTGCTCTCCGAGAAGATCCTCTTCGGCGAGCTGCGCCCCGGCCAGATCGTGGTCGTCGACACGGAGGGCGAGGGTGACGCGAAGAAGTTCACCTTCCGCGGGGAGGAGAAGTCCGCGCTCCCCGACGTCCCGCCGATCGAGCAGGCCGCGGGTGGGGCCGGTCCCAACCTGAGCAAGGAGGCGTAGGCGCCACGGCGCCCGCCTGAACGGAGGGGCTGCCCCGGGACTTCGGTCCTGGGGCGGCCCCTTTTCCCTGCCTACGACAGGTGCGCGGGACGGGGGCCGAGCGTAGGCCCCGTCACATTTCCGCAGCCCCGGACTCTGCTACCCGGTGACATGACGCACAGGCGATTTGTCCGTTACTAGGGTGAATAGTGGAGAGGTGGATGTGGACAAAACGGACCCTTGGTCTGAGGATTCGGTAGGGCGTCCGGCATCTCGGGCGGGAGCGGGCATGTGTGGCCATTCCCGTGCGGTGCGACTGCTCGAAGTGGGGTTAAACCCATCTTCCAGGAAAAAATCAGGATGATTCACGACTGGATGGGGCGTCTGTCAAGGAAGCGTAAGTTTCAGGGTCAAGTACGACCTTTCATCGTAGATCGCGTGTTTGGGGGTCTGCGGGGGCGCGGGTTACCAAGGGGTGGTCCCTCCGGCGGGTGTCCCTGCGCCGGGTGGGCCTTCTGTCCCCGTCTCCGTGAGGTCCCCATGTCGAAGCGCGTCACGTCCCGTCACTCCCGTACGTCCCTGATCCGCACGCGGGCGGCCGTCCTGGCCGTCGGCCTCGGCGCCTCGGTCGTGCTGGGCGCCGGGGTCGCGGCCGCCGCGAGCAGCAGCGGGACCGTCACCGCCGCGCGCGTCACACAGGCGAAGGCCGTGAGCGTCACGCAGGCGAAGGCCGCGACGAAAGCCAGCAAGGCCGCCTGGGTCGACCCGGTGAAGAAGTACACCCTGTCCGCCAGTTTTGCCCAGGCCGGGACCATGTGGTCGTCCACCCACTCCGGGCAGGACTTCGCCGTGGCCACCGGGACCCAGGTCGTCGCCGCGCACGGCGGTACCGTCGTCAAGGCCGGTCCGAACGGCGCCGGTGACGGATCCGCGTACGGCAATGCCATCGTCATCAAGCACGGCAACGGCACGTACTCGCAGTACGCCCACCTGTCGAGGATCAACGTGAAGGTCGGCCAGGTCGTCACCACCGGTCAGCGCATCGCGCTGTCGGGCAACACCGGCAACTCCAGCGGGCCCCACCTGCACTTCGAGATCCGTACGACCGCCAACTACGGGTCCGCCGTCGACCCCGTCGCCTTCCTGCGCTCCAAGGGCGTGACCGTCTGACGAACGGCGCTCAGGAAGCGGTAGCGCCTCCGTGTGCCTGCGTCACCAGATCGATCGCGACCTCCAGGACGGCCTTGCGCTTGTCCTCGGGGTCGCCTTCGACGTCTCTGAGGACGAACATCCCGGCGTGCATCGTGAAGAGCGCGCTGACGCAGCGGACCTGGTCGGTCAGCGGCGACTCGGGCTCCCTGATGATGTCGAGCATGCTGTGCATGCGGTCCTTGAAGGTCTCGCCGATGCTCAGCTCTCGTACGGTCGCCTGGTTCTCCTGCATGAAGCGGAAGAGCGGGGCCGCGCCGGTGAGGGCCTCGCTGTACTGGCGCAGGACCTCTTTCTTGGTGTCCAAGGTGTGCGGCTGCTGCCTGCCCCACTCGATCAGCTCGTCGAGCGGTCGCGTCAGGTCCTGGAAGAGGCTGATGAGGATCTCTTCCTTGGTCTTGAAGTGGTAGTAGAGCGCGGCCTTCGTGACGTCGAGGTGCTCGGCGATCTCGCGCAGCGAGGTCTTCTCGTAGCCCTGCTCGGAGAAGAGTTCGAGGGCCACGTCCTGGATGCGCTGGCGGGTGTCCCCGCGGCGCTGTCGCTTGGTGCCGTCCATGGTGCCGCCCATTCTCGTGGTCCTCGCGCTCCCCTGGAAACTTACCTGTCGCCCGGCTGGTAAAGCCCGGCAAAACTTACTTGACGCCCGGCTAGTTGCCGGTCTAATTTCCCTAGTGTAGTCAACTTGCCGGTCGGCAAGTAAGTAGCCGGGGACGGCAGCTGTACCTAGGGGAGTGGGAACGATGGCGGACAACACCGGAGTGGTGGCAGAGCCCGAGAAACAGCCACGCAGCGTGCGCGTGGTCCTGTTCGCGCTGATGGTCGCGATGATGCTGGCGATGCTCGACAACATGATCGTGGGCACCGCGATGCCGACGATCGTGGGCGAGCTGGGAGGACTTGAACATCTGTCGTGGGTGGTGACGGCGTACACCCTCGCGACCGCGGCCTCCACCCCCATCTGGGGCAAGATCGGCGACATGTACGGGCGCAAGGGCGCCTTCATGACCTCGATCGTGATCTTCCTGATCGGGTCGGCGCTGAGCGGTATGGCGCAGGACATGGAGCAGTTGATCGGGTTCCGTGCGATTCAGGGGCTCGGCGCCGGTGGTCTGATGGTCGGCGTCATGGCGATCATCGGGGACCTTATCCCGCCGCGTGAGCGGGGCAAGTACCAGGGCATGATGGCCGGCGTGATGGCGCTCGCCATGATCGCCGGACCGCTCGTCGGCGGCACCATCACCGACCACTGGGGCTGGCGCTGGTCCTTCTACATCAACCTGCCGCTCGGCGTCGTGGCGCTCCTCGCGGTCAGTGCCGTGCTGCACCTGCCGAAGAAGCGGGTGGAGGGGCGGATCGACTATCTGGGCGCCGGGCTGCTCACCGTGGGCATCACGTCCATCGTGCTCGTCACCACCTGGGGCGGCAGCGAGTACGCCTGGGGCTCGGCCCGGATCATGGAGCTCATCGCCATCGGTGTCGTCGCCCTCGTCGGGTTCGTCTTCGTGCAGACCAAGGCCGTGGCGCCGGTCGTACCGCTGCACATCTTCCGCAGCCGCAACTTCACCCTCATGTCGATCATCGCCTTCATCACCGGTTTTGTGATGTTCGGTGCGACGCTCTTCCTTCCGCTGTACCAGCAGTCGGTGCAGGGCGCGTCCGCGACCAACTCCGGACTGCTGCTCCTGCCGATGCTCGGTGCGATGCTCGTCACCTCGATGGTGGCCGGGCGGGTCACCACCAACACCGGCCGGTACAAGGTCTTTCCGCTCGCCGGCGGTGCGCTCATGACGGTCGGGCTGTTCCTGCTCTCGCAGATGGACACCGAGACTTCCCGGCTGACGTCCGGGGTGTACATGGCCGTGGTCGGCGCCGGTATGGGCTGCCTGATGCAGATCACCATGCTGGTCGCGCAGAACAGCGTCGAGATGAAGGACATGGGGGTCGCGTCCTCGACGAGCACCCTCGCCCGTACGCTCGGCTCCTCCTTCGGTGTCGCGATCATGGGTGCGCTGTTCAACCAGCGGGTGAATGACGTGATGGACGAGCGGGCCGGGGCGCTCGGGTCCCAGGTGACCGCGCAGTCCGCGCAGCTCGACGCGGCGAGCCTGGCGAAGCTGCCGCCGCCGGTACGGGAGGCGTATCAGTACGCGGTGTCCTCCGGGACGCACTCCGCGTTCCTGCTGGGGGCGGTGGTGGCTGTGGTCGCGCTGGTGGCCGCCCTGTTCGTGAAGGAGGTCCCGCTGAAGGGGGCGGGGGCGGCGAAGCCGGCCGAGGAGGATGCGGCTGGGGACGCCGCCGGGGCGAAGCTGACGGTTGCAGAGGCCGTCTGAGTCGCGTCCACTCCACCTTGGTCCGAAGACCCCCGGCGTTGTCCGCCCCGGGGGTCTTCGTTTGTGCGTGTGCGTGTGCGTGTACGTGTACGAGGGCTGGGGGCGGGTTGGATTCGCCCCCTCCGCCCCTTCCCGTCCCGTTTCTGGGGGCTGCCGCCCCCAGGCCC
>NZ_JBHXMF010000093.1:0-26060 GCF_042721055.1 Streptomyces sp. NPDC058470 | reverse complement strand
CCTCCCGCCCGCGGGGGGGGGGGCCACCCCCCCCCCCACCCCTCCCCCCGCGCCCCCCCCCCCGCCGGCTGGTTCGTTGGTTCATGGCTGGGTCAGCTCGGGAGTGCCAGTTCGGGCAGATCGAGGTCCCACGGGTCGCTCTGGACGACGTAGGTGCAGTCCGTGTAGGAGTAGCCGGACTCGATCTTGCTGGTGGCGGTGTGGTTGGCGTTGTCGACCGTGTCGTCGGCACGCTTGTAGAGGAAGTAGTAGTCGCCCGCGGGCAGCACCAGTCTGGACTTCGGGTAGTTCTTGCTGGTGTCCTCGCAGGCAAGGGTTCTTCCGCTCGACTCGCTGGAGTACGTCTCGCAGCTTCCGCAGGCCTTGAGCGAGACCTTTCCGGTGACCGGACCGGTGAAGAGGATCTCCACATCGTCCGGAGCGTCATTGCTGATGACGAGTTCGAGTCCGGAGCCGTTCGGTTTGGCCGCCGACGGCACGCGCTTGCCCGCCGCGGCCTCCTCCTCGGCGATCTCCGCGCCTATGGCGATGTTCTGAGCCTGCACGCGACGCTTGCTGTCCTTGTACGTGTCGGCGAAATCGGTCATCGTCTGGCGGGCCGCGGCGAAGTCGTCGTCCTTGAACTGGTCCACACCGCAGGCGTAGGTCCCCGACTCGACCACGTCAGCGGCTTCTCCGGTCAGCGCGGTCGCACTCTTGGCGGGCAGCCCCGACGCCGTGTCGCTGATCCGCCGCACCTCCTCCGTGACGGTGCAGGGAGCCCGGTCGCCACCGGACAGCTCCCCGTTCAGCTGCTTGATCCGGCCCCGGACAGCGGGCTCCACCTTGTCCGCCTGCGCGGAGTCCGGGAACGTACGCATCAGAACGCCGAACTCGCCCCCGTCCGTGCCCGCCCCCACGACCCCGAGCCTGCTCGCGCCGCACTCGTACAGTGAGGTGGCCAAGCGGTCGTCGGGCCAGTCGGTGAGATCGCCGAGCAGGTCCTTGTCCACCACGTCGGGGACGGTCCGCAGATACGTCAGCGGTTCGACGGCGTCGCAGTACTCGTCCTTCGCGTACGGGCCGCCGACGGTGGTGTAGTACTTCCCCAACCTGTCCGGTACGAGCTTCGCGGCCCTCGATCCCTCGTGCTCCTCGGCGAGTTCGCCGTATTGGGCCAGGGCTCTGCGGTACTGCTCCTTGGAGGCGGCGAAGGAGTCGGTGGAGCCTTTTGCGACCAGCGCGTCGGCGTCGGCGAGCCGGTCGAGCAGCATCTGCTCCACGGCCTCGTCCCGCGCGGCGTCATAGGCGACCGCGCCGCCCGCCGGCACCGCCAGCAGTACCAGGCCCAGGGCAAGGACCACGGGTGGCCGCAGCAGACCGGACCGGCCTGGCGCTCTCGTTTCCGGCGGCGCAGGCTCGGCGGGGGCACGCAGTCCGCGGCGGGCCCCGTCGCCTGCGGTGAGCAGCAGGAAGATGACGTACGCGACCACCAGGCCACCGGGTACGCCGTCCGGATCCGCAGGCAGCGCGATCAGCAGCAGCACGGCCGTGACGGCCCAGCAGAGGGCCGCGGCCAACCAGCGGCGCAGCAGCACATAGCCGAGGCCCAGGCCGCTCAGGTTCAGCAGGGCCACGGCCAGCGCGCGGAGGGGGTCGGGCGCAGACAACGCGCCGACCACGGGCGGATGGTCCGGCGGGGGCGGGAACAGCGCAAAGCCCGGCGCCGCGGGCGGGCCCGAAGGCGGAGGCCCGGAGTCCTCGGGCGCGGCCGAGGGCGGTGCCGAGGGCGGTGCCGAGGGCGGTGCCGAGGGCGGATCCGTTGCCGGGTCCAGGGCCGCGTCCGGAGCTGCGGCCCCTGTCGCTGCCGAAGGCTCGCCCCCGCCTTGCCCGCGGTCCGGGACAGCCGCCGTCGGGGATCCCTCGGGTCCCCAAGCCGCACCCCGGTCCGAGGACCCCGGGCCAGCTCTGTCGTACTCGTCTCCTGATCCCACAGCATCCCCCAACTGCCTTGACCCCAGCCCTACTTCAGCGCGATACGCATGTATGCGGAGACTTTCGAACATACCCAGCACGCGTCGCGCTCAAGCGCCCGCCCGTGCATGCCCAAGGAGGCAGGCGCGCGGGTGGTCACGGTCGGGCGGCGGGGTTCCAGCTGTCGCCGCCGACCGGCGTCAGGACACCGTGGAGGCGGAGCCGGTCCGGCGGCGGGCGTCAGGCCCGCCGTCTGCCTCACTGGCCCCGGGGCAGCTGAGAGTGCTCAGCCCTGGGCCAGCTCCGCCACCGGCTGCCACTTCTCCCACGTCGCCAGGCGCTGCTCGTAGTCGGCCCTGGCGATACCCAGCGGAGCCGTACCGAAGAAGCACCGCAGCGGCGGCTCGGCGGCGTCCACGATCTCCAGGACGGCCGCGGCGGACGCGCGCGGGTCGCCCGGGGTGCCGATGCGCTGACGGCGCTGCTCCTGCACCTGCGTGTGGAACTCGGCGTACGCCGGCAACGGCTCGGACCTGCTCGACGACGAGCCGGCCCAGTCGGTGGAGAAGCCTCCGGGCTCGATCAGCGTGACCTTGATGCCGAACGGCGCCACCTCCTGGGCCAGCGCCTGGCTGATCCCTTCAAGGGCCCACTTCGACGCGTGGTAGATGCCGACCAGCGGGAACGCACTGATCCCACCGATGGAAGAGACCTGCAGAATGTGACCGCTGCCCTGCTCACGCAGGAACGGCAGTGCCGCCTGGGTGACCCACAGCGCGCCGAACAGGTTGGTCTCCAGCTGCGCGCGGGCCTCCGCCTCGGTGAGTTCCTCCACCAGGCCGAAGTGGCCGTAGCCGGCGTTGTTGACCACCACGTCCAGGCGCCCGAACCGCTCGTGCGCCTGCTGCACGGCGGCAAAGCCGGCATCGCGGTCCGTGACATCGAGTTGCAGGGGCAGGAGCCGCTCTCCATAGGTCGCGCCAAGATCGTCCAGGGTGGACAGGTCGCGTGCTGTCGCGGCCACGGAGTCACCGCGTTCCAGCGCCGCGATCGCCCACTCCCGCCCGAAGCCGCGCGAGGCTCCGGTGATGAACCAGACCTTCTGTGTCATGGCGTACTCCTCATGAAAGTCATCGCCCGCTCCGTCACGACGTCGCGGCCCTACCACACCAGCGAACACCCTGGAGTGCGCTCGAAGTCAACTCCAGCACCCCCAAGGCCGCCCGCCCGGGGTCGCGTCCGGGATCGGTGGCTCAGGCCCGCAGAGGAGTGCCGTTGACGGCAACACGGCGGCCCTGGCGGGTGCGCGGGAAGTAGTCCCACACGGCGTGGTGCTGCACGCTTCGGTTGTCCCAGCAGACCAGGGTGCGCGGCTGCCAGTGGACACGGCAGTGCAGCAGCGGGGTCCGGGCGATGTGCGCGTACAGCATGTCGAGCAGGGCGCTGCTCTCGGTGCGGGACAGCTGGGTGATGTGCGAGGTGTAGGGGGCGTTGACGAAGAGCAGTTTGCGGTCCGTCTCCGGGTGCCGGACGACTACGGGGTGTTCGGTGCGCGGGATGTCGTACTCGGGCGGCGGGGTCAGCCCGGCGGCGTTCCAGGGCAGGGCGCCGTCGTGGACCGCGGTCAGTCCGTCGAGGAACTGCCTCATGGACGGCGAGAGCAGCTCGTAGGCGAGGTGCATGTTGGCGAACAGGGTGTCACCGCCGCCGCCTTCGGGAACCGTGGTGAGGTAGAGCATCGACCCGAGGGACGGTTCGGCGTCCGCGGTGCCGTCTGCGTGCCAGCCGTTGCCGACGACGGCCCGGGATTCCTTGTTCGCCTTGATGTCCAGGATGTAGGGGTCGGACCCCTCGACCGGGAGCGCGACGGGGTGCAGCTCGCCGAAGACGCCCGCGAACCTCTTGTGTTGCTCAGGGCTGATGTCCTGATCGCGGAAGACCAGGACGTGGTGAGTCTGGAACGCGTGCTTGAGTTCCTTCTCCTGTTGGGGTGTCAGTTCCCGTGACAGGTCGAGCCCCGAGACCTCCGCGCCCAGCAGCGGGGTGACAGGGGCGAGCGAGAAGGTGTCGTACGGCTCGGCGGGCCGGGTGGTCAGCCGCTCGACTGCCTGCAGTGCGTAGTCCTCCATGAGAGACCTCCATGGGTCGGGTGGGGCGGGTAGGGAGAGTGGGACGCCTCAGGACTGCCGGGCGGCGGCACCACGTGCGCTCGACGGGGCGTCGGCAAGGTCGTCCCCGACGGCGGCGGCGATCTCCTGGACGTGGGGCGCGGCGACGATTTCGTAGTGGGTCGCGTCGACGCGGTGGGTACGCACCGGCCGGGGCAGATGGGCGTCCCACGCGTCGGGCGGGGTCGGCTCCGGGGCCAGGGAGGTCACGTCGTCGACGGGGCGCTGGGCGAGCCAGACGGTGGCGGGGGTCAGGGCGAGGCGCGGCAAGCTGTGCTCGGCCATGGCCGCCAGGTTCGTACGGCAGCAGCGCGCGAGGCGTTCGGCATAGGCACGGCCCGGCTCGGTCAGGCGGTCGGCGCCGTTGCCGGCCAGTTCGCGGGCGAAGACGGCGTCCACCTGTTGCTCGTCGTAGGCGGCCCGGTGTTCGGCGGCGCCGGGTGGTGGCGGGTCGAGGAGGTAGAGGGCGTGGACGGGGCGGTCGTCCGTCTCGGCGAGGGCTGCCATCGACAGGGCCGTCCACGCCCCGAACGACCAGCCCGCCAGGCGCAACCGGCAGCCGGGTGCGGGGAACGCCGCCCGGACGGCTGCCAGGTAGTGCGCGGCACGGTCGGCGATCGACCTGGCCGGCAGCTGCGGGTCACGCAGCGCCGGGTCGGCGATGAGGCAGACGGTCAGATCGTCCGGCAGGGCCGATACCAACGGACGATAGGCCTGGATGTCGCCGCCGATCGGATGGACCAGGCAGAGCACGTCCGGGCCCGGGCCGCGCTGCCACACCTCGACGTCCACCGCCGCGCCCGCGGATATGGCGGGGTGCATGGCGGTGTCGACATGACCGAGGATCTCGGTGAGGCTGACGCGGTGGCTGAGCCGGGACAGGTCGATGTCGGCGCCGTAGCGGCGTTTCACCTCGTCGATGAGTTCCAGCAGGGTCAGCGAATCGGCGCCGAGATCGTACAGCGGCGCCTGCGGGTCTACGGCGTCCACGCCGAGCAGGTCGCGCAGGATCTCCACGACGTCGCTCGCGATGTCGTCGTGGAGAGTGCCCGGTTCACTGCGGGCCGAGGCGTCACTCGCGTAGGTGGCGGGTGCCGGTTCCGGCTCGTAGAAGAAGCGTGCCTGCTGCAGAGGCGTGGTGTTGACCATCAGGTGGGGCAACTGCAGGTACAGGGCCCGCTCGAAGACCGCCGCGCCGTCCTCGGGAGTGAGCGCGACCGCCAGGTGCTCCTGGTGGCGGGCATCGGCACCCAGCGCGTGCTGCGCCATGCCGACCTCCCGCCAGGCGTCCCAGCCGATGCTCATCCGGACAGTTGTGTGTACGTCGTCCGCGCCGGGCGGCGCGTACTGCGCAAAGGCGTCCAGGCAGGCGTTGGCAGCCGCGTAGTCGAACTGGCCGACGCCGCCGTACAGGGCCGCCATCGACGAGCAGTAGGCCGCGTAGTGGGGGCCGTGCTCGGCGATCAGCTGCTCGACGAGCAGGGCGCCGCGCAGTTTGGCCGCCGTGGCACGGCGCGCGGTGGCGGGGTCGCGCCGGGCCAGGAGCCCGCCTGCGGCCGTTCCGGCGGCGTGCACGATGCCCGTGAGGCCGTCGAGGTACGGGGCCAGACGTGCGGCAACCGTGCGGGGGTCCTCCGTGGCGAGGTCGGCCGGGACAAGGGAGACACGGTCCGCGTACGGACGCAGGACGGCCGGTATCCCCTCTCCCCGGGCCAGCAGCACCACACGCGTGCCGGGCCGCTGCAGGAGACGTACGGCAAGAGTGCTGCCGATGCCGCCGGTTCCGCCGAGGACCAGGTGGGTCCCGGGGGTGGCCGGCCAGGTCGTGGGTACGGCTTCGGGTACGGGGACCGGCTGGACGGTGCGGTGCCACCAGAAGCCGTCGCGCAGGGCGAGCAGTGGACCGGACAGGGTGTCGTCGAGGAGCAGATCGGGCAGGTGCTGCGCCCAGTCGGCCGGATCGGGTCCGGGCAGATCGGCCCAGCGCAGGGTTACCTCGAGTTCCTGGCGGGGGGTCTCGGTGGTCGCGGCGAGCAGCCCCGCCTCGGGTCTGCGGACGGCGCCGGTGACCGGCTGTGCCTGGTGGGACAGCAGCCATACGCGTGGCTCCTCCCCGTCAGGGAGGTCGGCCAGGGTCCTGCTGAGGGCGGCGACGGTGTCGAGGCAGGCCCACTGGGCGGTCTCCAGCGAGCGTTCGTCGACACTGCCGCGCAGGGCCAGCGGGAGCGCGTGCAGCCAGTCGACGCCGGGTCCGCCGCGATCGGTCACTCGGGCCAGCAGTGCCGCGAGGTGCCCGGAGTCGGCGGGATCGGCCTCGTAGCGGTCCTCGTCGAAGGCGACGAAGGCACTGCCGGCCCGCACCCGTACCACCCGGGCGTAGTGGCTCTCCAGGAACCGCCAGGCGTCGGGATGCGTGTCGGGTGCGGTGATCACCACGGCGGTGCGGCTCGGTTCTCGGGCGGCGGTACGGGCCCGGCGCAGGCGGGTCCACTGCGGCTGGTGCAGCCAGTCGGTGGCAGGCAGCCGCTGCGGCCGGGAGGCGGACACGCGCGGTGCAGCTGCCCCGTGGGCGCGGGGGAAGTCGTACTCCGCCGTGTCGAAGGCGGGGGGCGGGAAGTCCCACGGCGGGTCGGCCGGGCCCTCGGCCCATACGACGGTGTGTCCGGCCGTCCAGGCCTCGGCGAGCGCCTGCGGGTTACGCCCCGGGTCGGTCGGGCGCGCCGGTGAGGACAGTGGTGCGGTCGCGGTGGGCGAGAGCAGCCAGGACACGGCCGACACGGCGTCGGGGCAGACCGCCGCCACCCGGTGATCGAGTGCGGGGCGCCCGGCCTGAAGGTGGCGCAGCACTTGCGGGTAGGTCTCGGGGTGGGCGCTCAGATAGTTCGCGATGCGGCGGCCGTCCGCGCGTACGGCGGCCGCGGAGGCGCCGGACAGGACCAGGCACGGCACCGGCTCGCGCGGGGTGTGCACGGTCGGCGCGGTGTCCGGTTGCTCAAGGAGCAGGTGGGCGTTGGTTCCGCCGATGCCGAAGCTGCTGACGGCGGCCACCCGCGGTACGTCCCGCGGCCACGGTTCGGCCGCGGTCGGTATGCGGAACGGGCCGTCGTCGATCTCCGGGTTGAGACGGTCGAAGTCCGGGGTGGGCGGGACGATCCCGTGGTGCACGGCGAGCACGGCCCGCACCAGACCGACGACGCCCGCTGCGGCGCCCAGGTGCCCGATCTGGCTCTTCACGGAGGACAGCGCGACGCGCGCGCCGTCCGCCAGGCCGTACGCCTGGCGCAGTGCGGCCGCCTCCACGGGATCCCCGAGGCGGGTGCCGGTGCCGTGTGCCTCCACGTAGCCGAGGTCGGCTCCGGTGCGTCCGCTGCGGTGCAGGGCAGTGCGGATCGCGGCGCGTTGCCCGGCCAGGGCGGGAGCGCTGTAACTCAGCTTGTCCGACCCGTCGTTGTTGATGCCCGAGCCGGTGATGACGGCGTAGACGGTGTCCCCGTCGCGGCGGGCAGCGGCGAGGGGCTTGAGTACGACCACGCCGGTGCCGCTGGCTCCGACGGTGCCGGAGGCATCCGCGCTGAAGGGTCGGCAGTGCCCGTCCGGCGAGAAGATGTGCTGCGGTCGGTAGGTGTAGCCGTCGGTCAGTTCGGTGTCGACGAGGACGCCACCGACGAGCATCATGTCCGCGTCGCCCTGGCGGAGCATCCCTGCGGCGATGTGCACACCGACGAGCGAGCTGGAGCACGCCGACTGCACCGTGAAGGCGGGACCTGTCAGACCGAGATGGTAGGCGGCCTTGGTGGCCAGGAAGTCCTTCTCGTGGTGCAGGGCCAGCCGGAAGGTGTCGGGCAGCGCGGCCGGGTCGGCCTCGCGCAGCATGTTCTGGAAGTAGGTGTTCTCCCCGCAGGCGGCCAGGATTCCGACTCGGCGGGTCGTCGGGTCTCCGACCCCGGCGTGGGCGAGTGCCTCGACGCAGTTCATCAGCAGCTGCCGCTGCTGGGGATCCATCAGCCGCGCCTCGTGCGGGCTGATCGTGAAGCGGCCCGGATCGAAGTCGAGCAGCCCCGCCAACTGGCTGCGCGCGCCGACGCGGCCGTCGGTCGTGGGAAAGTGCTCGATGCCGCGGCGGCCGGAGGTGATCAGGTCCCAGAAGGCGGCCAGGTCGGGGGCGCCGGGGAGCCGTACGGCCATGCCGATGACGGCGATGGGCTCCAGCCGCTCGTCTCCGCCCTCGCCGACGTAGGCCCGCTCCCCTGTCGGCTGCGGCGCATCGGATGCGACCGCCTCGCCGGCGACACCGTCGGTCCCGGGGGCGGAGTCCACGCCCCGCCGGTCGAGGAGGCGAGCAAGGGCGCGGAGGGTGACGTGCTCGAACAACTCCGGTACGGCGAAGGTGAGATCGTCCTCGCCCGCGCAGCGGAGCTGAAAGCGCATCAGGTCCAGGCTGGTGGCACCCGCGTCGAAGAACCGCTGTTCCACGGTGATCGCCTTGCCTGTCACCGTCTCGAACAGTGCGGCCAGTCGTCCTTCGAGCGGCGACAGGCCCGGGGCCGACGAGCCGGCCGCGCGCAGCTCGCGGCCCGGGGCGGTGAGCGCCGCCCGCCGGTCCAGCTTGCCGCTGGGCGTGCGGGGCAGCTCCGTCAATCGGCGGAAGCTTCCGATGCGTACGTAGGCCGGCAGCAGCCCGGCCAGATGGTCCGCGAGGTCCGCGGGATCGGGGTCTTCGCCCCGGCATTGCAGGCACGCCACCAGCCGCCCGTCCGCCACGGCCGTGACCGCGTTGGTCACGCCTGGATACTGCAGCAACGCGGCTTCGACCTGCCCCAACTCCAGCCGGTGACCGCCGAGTTTGACCTGGGTGTCGTCGCGGCCCGCGTAGTGCAGCAGGCCCTGCGCGTCGAAGCGGGCCAGGTCGCCGGTGCGGTAGAAGATCCCCAGGTCGGGGTCCTCGGTGAAGCGGTCGCGATGCGGAGCGGCGTCGCCGAGGTAGCAGCGGTCGGCCATGAGTCCGCCGATCAGCAACTCGCCGGTGACGCCCGGCGGTACGGGGAGTCCGCCGTCGTCGACGACACGCAGGACGGCGTTAGCCACCGGTCGTCCGATCGCCGGGCGCAGCGGCCACCCGGCGGGATCGCCGTCGAGGCACAGACCGGTCACGACGTGGGTCTCGGTGGGGCCGTAGTGGTTGAACAAGCAAGCGCCCGGCATACCGGCGAACCAGCGGCGGATGGCATCGGTGCACACCAACTGCTCCCCCGCCGTGACGACTTCGCGCAGCCGGTACGGGAACTGTCCGGTGCGCACGCCGTGTTCGGCGAGCAGTTGCAGGGCCACGTACGGCAGGAAGATCCGCTCCGCTCGCCCGGTCTCCAACTCCCGCAGCAGGGAGGGGACATCATGCCGCCACGCGGGTTGCACCAGGCGCAGCAGTCCGCCGGAGCACAGGGTGGTGTAGATCTCCTGGAAGGAGACGTCGAACGACAGCATGGAGAACTGCTGGGTGACGGCGGACCCGCTCAGACCGCCGTCGGTACGCTGCCAGGTCAGCAGGTTGCACAGGGTCCGGTCGGGGACCTGGACGCCCTTGGGAGTGCCGGTGGAGCCGGACGTGAACAGGGTGTAGAGCGGGCGCAGTCCGTGGTGCGCGGGGCGGCGTTCGGACGCGGGCGTGGGTGCTTCGGCGAGGGTGACGGCGTGCCGTGGCAGGGAGGGTGGCGCGATCGCGTCGAGGACGTCTTCGTCCCCGGGTGCCACGAGCACGCACAGCGGGTCGGCCCGGTCGAGCACGTGCCGCAGTAGGGGTGGCGGGTACGCGGGGTCGAGGGGGACGACGGTGAGGTTGAGGCGGGCTGCCGCCAGGAGCGCCACGATGTGTTCGACGGAGGGCTGGAGGTAGAGGGCCACCGCCGCCGGGGCGGCGGGATCGGCCGGGAAGTGGTGGCGGGCGCGCAGGGCGGTGGCCAACTCGGCTGCCTGTGCGTCGAGTTCGGCGTAGGTGAGGGTCGAATCGCCGGCGGCGACGGCCGGTGCGTGCGGGTTGCGCGCCACCTGCCGGGCGAAGCCGTCGGCGACGGTGGCGAAGTCCGGTGCCCGCTCGGCGCCTTGGCCGTGGTCGGGCAGGGCTCGGCGGTAGGGGGCGACCAGTTCGTGGAGGGTTGGAGCGGCGGCGTCGGTCAGGTGGTCGATGGCCTGACGGAAGAGATGGGCCGCGGCCTCCGCCCGCGCGGCGCCGATGTCGTCGCGGTGCTCCCACAGGCAGTCGAACCCGGACTCGTGCTCGACCACCGACAGAGTGAGGGCGCATTTGGCGCCCAGCGGCTCGGGCCACACCGGCCGCACCTCGCAGTCGTCCAGGCGCAGCGCCGAGAACTCGGTGTTCTCCAGCACGAACAGGTAGTCGAACAAGGGGGTCCGCTCGCGGAAGGCCCGGTCCGCGAGGACATCGGCAAGAGCGACCTCCTGGTCCCGCAGCACGGCGCCCACCGTGTCGGAGTGGACCGCGAGGTGGGCGTCCAGCGACCGGTGCGGTTCCATGGGCAGATCCAGGAGAACCGTGTTGGCGAACATCCCGACGGTTTCCGCGAATTCGGGGCGGGGCCGGTTCGCCACCGGCGTGGCGATCAGCGGACGACCCTGGCCGGTCACGCCGTACACGCTCATGGCGAACGCGGACACCAGCAACTGGAACCTTGTCAGGCCGAGTTGCGCAGCGCGGCGGTCCAGTGCGCTCCGGCGGATCGGGTCGAGCGAGGTGCGCAGCAGCCGGGCCGCTGGCGCACCCGGAGCGTCGGGGATCGGCAGTGCGGGTGACGGTTCGCCGTCACGGCCGTAGTGGGAGCGCAGGCGCGCGCGACGGCGCTCGTAGGCAGCACTCGTGTGCCAAGTGCGCTGCCAACGCGCGAAGTCCAACGGCGTGATGGCGGACGACTGCACACCACCCGACAACTGGTCACCACCGGACGACTGCACACCACCCGACAACTGGCCACCACCGGACGACTGCACACCACCCGACAACTGGTCACCACCGGGCGCCTGTTCACCACCAGACGGTTGGACACCACCGGACGGCCACGCACCACCGGTCAGCTGCCCGCCGCCCAACGCGGCGGCGTACGCGTCGGTGAGGTCGTGGAAGAGGAGATTGAGCGACCAGCCGTCCACGGCGACGTGGTGCAGATGCAGCAGGAACAGTCCGCCGTCGGCCCGCGCCACCCAGGCGGCCCGCAGCATCCGGGCGTCCCCCAGGTCGAAGCGGTGGCTGAAGAACCGGTCGGCGGTGTCCTGCCACTCCTCGTCGGCGCAGGCTTCGGGCCGTTCCCACGGGTCGTAGGGATCGCAGGTCTGCTGGAGCAGCCCGTGCGGGGTGGGAACCAGCCGGGTGCGCAGGGCCACGTGCCGGTCCACCAGTGTGCGTACCGCGCGGTGCAGTGCCGCCGTGTCGATCCGGCCCTGGACGCGGAAGGCGAGCGGCACGTCGTAGGAACGGTCCCCCGGCTCTCGCTGGTGCAGGAGCCAGAGGCGTTCCTGTTCGCTGGTGGCCGGTGCGGTCGGGTCGTCGGAGGCGGTGGGCACGGGTCGGTGTTCGCCCACGGCCGTGTCCGGGGCGTGGACGACGTCCGCGAGGGCGGCGAAGTCGGCCCGCAGCACCAGGTCGTGCGGCAGGTCGACGGCGAAGCGGCTGAGGATCGCGAAGCGGAAACGCAGCGCCTTCAGCGAGTCGCCGCCGCTCGCCACCCAGCGGTCACCGGGACGCAGGCCGGTGACGCCGAGGATGTCCTCGGCGACCTCCAGCACCCACCGCTGGTCGGCGTCGACGGGTGCGTCGCCCTCGCGCGTGCCGCGCCACGGGGTCCCGGCGGCGCGCAACAGGGCGGCCTGGTCGACCTTGCCGTTGGCGTTCAGGGGCAGTTCGGCGACGAGGAAGGTGTGGTGGGGGCGCATGTACGCAGGCAGGGCGGCGGCGAGATGGCGATCGTAGGCCTCGAAGGAGAGGTCGTCGCCCAAGTCGCGGTCACCCAGTGCACCGTCGACCACGACCACGACAGCGTCGCCCGACCCGTCGCTGCCCAGGACAGGGGCGCCCACGGCACCGTCCCCCAGGACGAGGAAGGCGAGCAGTTCGTGGCGGTCCGCGTCCTCGCGGCGGGTGCACACGTAGGCCTGGCGGACGGCGGAGTGCGCCAGGATCTGCCGCTCCACCTCCCCCGGTTCGATGCGGAAGCCGCGCACCTTGACCTGGCGGTCCGCCCGGCCGACATAGGTCACTCGTCCTTCGGCGTCCTGTCGTACGAGGTCGCCGGTGCGGTACCAGCGCCGCTCGCCGCCGTCCTCGTGTGGCAGTCGTACGAAGCTCTGCCCGGTCTGCGCGGGCAGGTTGCGGTAGCCGTGCGCCAACGCCGCTCCGGACAGCAGCAGTTCGGCCACCTCATCCGACTCGGCGGTGCGACCGTCCTCGGTGCGCAGCAGTACGCCGGTGCCGGGCAACGCGCTGCCGATGGGAACCGTGTCGCCGTCGAAGTCCCGTGGGATGGGGTGACACAGGGCGAAGGTCGTCGCTTCCGTCGGCCCGTACACGTTGTGCAGGACGGTGCGGGCGGCGGAGTTGGTCGCGTACCAGCGGCGGACGATCCGTGCGTTGAGCTGTTCACCGCCGACGAGTACCTGTTCGGTGGTGGCGAAGCAGTCGGGCACCTGCTCGACGACGGCGTTGAACAGGGCCGTCGTGATGAACAGCGTGTCCACGCGGCGCTCGCCGAGCACTCCGGCGAGTTGGTGCGGGCTGTGCACCTGGGTGTCGTCGAGTACGACGCAGACACCGCCGGTCAGGAGCGGAACCCACACCTCGAAGCTGAGGGCGTCGAAGGCGGGGTTGGACAGGCAGGCGTAGCGGGCGCCGGGCGGCAGGTCGAGGTAACCGGGCCGGGCCAGCCGCAGCACTCCTTCGTCGGTGACCTCGACGCCCTTGGGGCGCCCTGTGCTGCCGGAGGTGTAGAAGACGAAGCCCGTGGCGGTGTCGCCGCGGTGCCCCGACGGCACGGCGGGCAGGCCGGACCCGTCATCGCTCAGCAGGAGGTGGACGTCCCACGCGACGAGGTGCGCGCCCAGCAGGTACCCGCCGTCGTGGATGACGGCGACGGCGCCCGAGTCGTCGAGGATGTGCCGCTGTCGGTCGGGCGGGCTGAGCCGGTCGAGGGGTACGACGGTGGCTCCGGCACGGCGAATGCCGAGCATGACGCAGATCAGCTCCCACGAGCGGGGCAGCTGTACGGCGACGGCGTGCCCGGGGCGCACTCCGCCCGCGCGAAGGCGCGCCGCCACCCGGCCACTGGCCCGTTCGAGTTCCGCGTATTCGAGGACCCGGCTGCCGTCCTCGACCGCGACGGCGAACGGGGTGCGGCGGGCCTGGTCCAGCACGGCGTCGGCGAGGGGCGCGTGCCCGGTGCCGACCGGGGGCGGAGAGTCGCTGCGGGCGGGTCGGAGGTCCATCACAGCTCCCGTACGGGCAGGGCCAACTGGCTTACATGGTGGGCGAGTTCGGCGGCGAGCAGTGCGCCGACCTGGGCCGCTCCGGCGCCCTCCAGGATTTCCCAGTGGTCGCACGCCATCGTCTCGACGCGGAAGTCGCCCTGCGCGCGACGCCGCCAGAAGGCGCGGACCTCGGCGTGGAAGGGGCTGTCGGTGCCGTCCGGAACGGCCTGGGCGAGGACCAGCCGTGTCGGGGAGGCGGCCGGGAGGTGTTCCCTGGCCGTGAGCCGGTTGTGGTTGTAGAGGTGGTAGTAGCGATCGACCTGGGCGTCGTCGATGCCGGGATACATCCCGTTGAACCTCACCAGTTTGTCGCGGAACTCGGCCGCTTCGACGACGCCGATCTCCTCGCGTGCGGACACGTCGTCGGTGGCCTGGGTGTCGAGGAGTACGACGCTGACGTCCCGGCGTCCGCCGCGGGCCAGGACGCGTCCCATCTCGTGGGCGACGAGGCCGCCGTACGACAGGCCGGTCAGGACGAGTGGTCCCTCGCCAAGAGGTTCGAGCAAGCTCAGGTACGCCTCGGCCATGGCCTGCACGGTGGGCAGCCGGTCCTCGCCGGGGTTCACTCCCGGCGACTGGATGCCGTACAGCCCGACCTGCTCGGGCAAGAGCTCGGCCAGGGGCAGATAGCAGAAGGCGGTGCCTCCGGCCGGGTGCACGCAGACCACACGCGGGCCCGTACCGGGACGGAACTCGATGAGACTGCCCGGTGCGCGCGAGGCGCCGTCCTCGCGCAGCAGTTCGGCCAGTGCTTCGATGGTGGGCCGCATCATCACCTCGCCCACGGGAATGCGGCGGCCGAACGTCTCGCCGACGGCGTGGGACATCTTGATGGCCGACAGGGAAGTGCCGCCGATCTCGAAGAAGTTGTCGCTGACGCCGATGTCGGGGTGGAGCAGGATCCGCTGCCATATCCGGTACAGGCCGTGCTCGACGTGGTCGCGCGGACTGGCCGTGTTGACCTGGTTGGAGCTCGACTCCTGGGCCAAGCGCAGCAGTTCGGGCCGGTCGAGTTTGCCGCTGCGGTTGAGCGGCAGGGCATCGAGATCGAGGAAGACGGCGGGGATCATGTAGTCGGGCAGTCGGCGGGCGAGGGCGGTGCGCCAGTCGTGGGCGGTCCGGGCCGACTCGGCGCCCCGGCCGATGCCGGCCACCAGGCGGGGCTGGCCCGCCGCGTCGTGGTCGACGAGGACCGCGACTTCACGGACGCCGGGCAGTGCCATCAGCGCCGCCTCGACCTCCGCGGGTTCGATCCGGAATCCGCGCAGTTTGACCTGGTCGTCGACGCGTCCCACGTAGTGGGCCTGACCGTCCGGCAGCCGCCGGGCGAGGTCCCCGGTGCGGTAGACCCGTTCGCCGGGCACGAACGGATCGGGCAGGAAGCGTTCCTTGGTGAGGTCGGGGCGGCCCAGATAGCCGCGGGCCAGCGACGCTCCGCCGAGGTACACCTCCCCCACCACGCCGGGCGGGACGGGCTCCATCCGGTCGTCGAGCACGTACATACGGGTATGGGGCAGCGGGCGGCCGATGGGGCAGGGGCGCTCCAGCGGGCGGGGGTCGTAGTAGGCGGTGCTGTACAGGGTCGCTTCGGTGGGTCCGTAGCCGAAGCAGATCCGCAGGCCGGGGAGGTGCTGTGTCATGCGGTGCAGCGCTGCTTCGGTGAGCGACTCGACTCCGGTCAGCAGCTTGCGAAGCGGCAGCCCGCGCAGCCGGCCGGCGGGGTCCTCGTCGATCCATTTGACGTAGGCGGGGGGCAGGAACGCCTGGGTCACCGCGTGTTCACGCATCCACTCCAGCAGGGCTTCGGGGTCGCCGCGCAGGTCCTCGGGGACGATGTGCAGCTCGCCGCCGGTGGTCAGCGGCAGCAGCAACTCGTGGATGGAGGCGTCGAAGCCGATGCTGGACCAGGCGGAGCCGGCCTCCCCCGGCGCGGTGCCCATACGGGCGTGCCAGCCGGCGAAGAGGTTGAGGACGCTGCGGTGCTCCACCGCGACGCCCTTGGGCCGTCCCGTGGAACCGGAAGTGAAGATGACGTAGGCCGGCCGGTCCGGCGCGTGGCCGACGCCCGCCGGCGGAGTCTCCCCGGTCGCTCCCTCGGCTTCCACCACACTCAGGTCGAGCCACTCCCGCGCGCGGTCGGCAGCGCCGTGGTCGGTCAGTACGAGGGGGCAGGCGGCGTCCTCGACCATGCCTGCGAGGCGTTCCAGGGGCTGACCGGGGTCGAGCGGAAGATAGGCGGCGCCTGCCTTGAGGATGCCCAGGATGCCGACGGCCAGGTCGCAGGACCGCTTCGCGTGCAGCCCGACGACGTCACCGGGGCCGACCGACCGGGCGACGAGGGCGTGCGCGAGGCGGTTGGCGCGGCTGTCGAGTGCCGCGTAGTCCAGCGAGCGGTCCCGGTCGACGACCGCAGTCTGCGCGGGGCGCTCGCGGACCTGGGCCTCGAAGAGCTCGACGAGTCCGGACGCGGTGCGCAGGGTTTCCCCCGGGCCGAAAGTGTCGGCAGCCTGCGTGGCGTCACCGTCGAGCAACACCTGGCGGCGCTCCTGCGGATCCATCAACTCCAGGGCCCGGATGTCTCGTTCGGGGTGGCGGGCCATGTCGGTGAGCAGATGCCGCAGGTGGTCCGTCCAGCGCTGTGCGGTGGTGTGGTCCAGGAGGGCCGTCGCGTAGTCCAGGTGGCCGGTGATGCGGCCGTCGGACTCGGTTGCCAACAGGGCGAGGTCAAACTTGGCCGGGGCCTGGGTGATCGGCAGCGGCTCGGCCTCGACTCCGGGCAGGTGCAGCAGGTTCCGCCGGTCGGGCTGCCAGGCAAGCATGGTCTGGAACAGCGGCGTACGGGAGGCGCTGCGCGGCGGGTTGACCAGTTCCACGATGCGCTCGAAGGGCAGGTCCTGGTGACGGAGTGCCTCGCGTACGACGGCACGGGTGCGGGCGAGTGCCTCCGAGGCGGTGAGGGAACCGGACAGATCGATCCGCAGCGGGAGCGAGTTGACGAGGAAGCCGATGAGGCCCGAAGCCCCCGGGCCGCGCCGATTGGCGAACGGACTGCCGACAACGATGTCCTCCTGCCCCGACAGCCGTGACATCAGAACCGCCCAGCCGGTCAACAGCGCCACGAAGGGGGTTGCGCCGTGCCGTCTGGCCAGGCCGCGGAGCCCTGTGGTGACCTCGGCGTCCAGGCTGAACTCGGCCCGTCCGCCCCCGTATTGCTGTTCCGTCGGCCGCGGACGGTCGACGGGGAGTTCCAGGACGGGCGGCGCGTCATCCAGTGCACGCACCCAATAGTCCTCCTGGGTTCGAAGCGCGCCACCGAGTACGGCTTCGTGCTGGGCCCGCGCATGGTCCGCGTACTGCACCGCGAGCGCCGGGAGCGGGTTCGGCTCGCCCGTCGACAACGCCTGGTAGATCTGCCCGACTTCGTCCATCATGACGTTCATCGAGACGCCGTCGTAAATACTGTGATGGAACGTCAGCAGGAGTACGTGGCGCCTGGGCCCGACAGCGAGAAGGCGACCGCGCCCGAGTGGCCCGGCCTCGAGGTCGAACGGCCCTTTCGCCTCGTCGAGTTGCAGGGCGGCCACGCGCGCGTCGGGGTCGGTGACGGAGGTGAGGTCCTCGAACGACAGGGCAAACCCCGCACCCGGCGGGTCGATGTGCTGGCGTACGACCCCTTCCTCGGCCACCAGCCGCGTCCGCAGCGTTTCGTGCCGGTCGGTCAGGACGTCGAAGGTAAGTGACAACAGGTCGTGGTCGAGCGGGCCGGTCAGCGAGAAGGCGATCGTCTCGTTGTACGCGGCGTTCGCACCCGGCAGTTGAGCCAGGAACCACAGTCGCTGCTGGGCGAAGGAGGCAGGCCGGATGCGCGGCGTCTCTTCGGTGGCGTACGTGACCGTGTCGGCGGACGCGCGTGGAGCGGGGACAGAGTGAGGGGTGTTCTTCACCGGCAGTACCTGGCCTTCCCGTCGGTGTGGGGCTGGTTGACATCGAGCGCGACAGGTCGGGACCACCGGACTGCCGACGGTTTCCAGAACGACCTGCCCGCCGTCGCGCGGGCGTGGTGGAGGGAGCGGGCAACAGGGTCGGCGGCCGACCACGACGTCGTGCTGCGTTCACACACAAGGCAGCCCTGAGGGTGACGGCACGCACGGGGCCGATGACCGGACGCGGGTCGTTGCCGTCACCGTGGAATACCGCACCGGGATGCGGAGCAGACGTCAGGTCAACGATGAAGGGGCGAGGCGACGGTGTGAGGCAGGCGAAAGCGGCCCAGTAATTTGTTTCCCGAAATCTTTTCGGCGGGCCTGTCGCATGTGACGTTCATGGCCTCACGTTCGAGCTGGCGCAAAACCTTGGTCAATTACCTGCTCGCGCCATTTCCTTGTTCATTCGAATTCCCCTCCGAAACTCCGTGATGCAGCCGCAATCATCAATCACAGGTTCGGCGAATGTCAACACTTGACATTTCCCTGCCTCCCGCGGAGAACAGGGGAGTTGACCCCAAGGCGGGACACCTCACACACACCTCGTCCGAGCACCACGAAAGAAGAATCCTCCCGAAACCCGCATATGGGAAGAAAGATTCCACACTGCCAACGATCGCCCCCGACGAGGCAAAACGACGACACGAGTAAAGAAGACTTCATATTCTGACGACGGAACCGTATTAAGGTTTGGGAGCGGCGGAATGCGCGTGTCCGCGTGAACCGCACGGGACGACACGGAGTCAGGGAAACCCGGTGACGGAGTCAGCTCGATCGTCGGCGACGAGGGGCCGTCAGCCCTCCACCCGAGCCTTCGGGTGACGAGTCGTCAGCCATACACTCGCGCCCGGCATGAGGTCGACTTCACGCGGTCGGCGGAACCCGAGGGGCCGCAGCTGGTCCGCGTGGCGGGCGGAAACCGTGATCGCGACGGCGGTGGCGGCCTGGTCGTCAACGGCGCGCAGTCCCGGGGCCAGCAGCTCGGCGGCGACGGTATGATCCCAGGCGCTCGTGTCGTCCAGCGCGCCCGCGATGACCACCTTCCAGTGCGGCCCGTCGGGCTCCGCCTCCCGCAGCAACGCCGGCAGGACCGGACGGTGCTGCGGGCCGATGGCGAGTTCACGGGAGAGAAGGCCGCTGAAGTACGTCTCGGGGGGCTCGGACCCGACGCCGGGCGGCAGCCAGACGGCGGCCGCGAGGAGTGCGCCGTCCTCATGCTCGGCCACCCATACCTGACCCTCTTCGAGGGCATGGTGAGCCAGCACAAGCCTCATGGCGCTCTGCGCCTGCTCCCAGTCCAGTGCAGAGCTGTCCAGGGCCGGGGAGGACGGCGAGGACGGGGCCGAGGCCGGGACTGAAGGCGAGGTCGAGGGCGAGGGCAGGGTCGGGGCGATCAGGCGCACCACGGCGGGCACGTCCACCAGTCCCGCCGCACGCACGGATGTCCGAGGGCGTAGGTGAAGAGTCGTCATGTTCGTGTTCTCCCTTTCAGATGGCCCGGCTCATTCCGGTGAGGTCGGCCGTGGCCGGGCGCATCCGTCCGATGGACGCAAACGCGGTGCGGAAAAGCCGGGTGGGTCGCAGGCCCGGCGCGGCGACCGGCTTCGTCCTGCGCGGCAGGCGCGGCTGGTCGTCACCGTCGTCGAAGCGGTCGGGATGGTCAGGATCGTCGTGGCGGGGCTGGGGCCTGCTGAGCAGGACCACACCGCGGCCGGCCGCCGCTGCGCCCGCGAGGGCGAGCAGGGTGCCGGTCGCCCCGTACTGGAAGCCTTCGCCGAGCAGGGTGATGCCGATGAGGGACGCCGTGACGGGGTTCACGAGGGTGAGCAGCGCGAGGGGGCCACCGAGGCCGCTGCGGTAGGCCTTCTGGGAGAGCAGCAGCCCGGCCGCGGCGAACGCGGCGGTGAGGACCGTAACCACCGCCACGCTCCAGGACAAGGCCGGCCCGACCGCAAGCTTCTGGGCCAGCGTGGAGCCGACTCCGGAAGCAATGCCGGAAGCCGCCGCGAAGGCGAGGCCGCCCGGGGCGAAGCGTCCCGAGGCGAGCCGGACGAGCACCGCGACCACGGTGGCGGCGGTGAGCGCGACCACCAGGACCTCGGTGGCGTGCAGGGTGTTGTCCGGCGCGTTGCCCGAGGCGGTGACGGTCAGGAGCGCGGTGAGCCCGACGAGGGTGAGGGCCATGCCGCGCCACTGCGTTCCGGAGGTCCGGCGGCGGGCGGCCAGCGAGCCCAGGGGCACTGCCGCCACGAGGGTCAGCGCGCCGAGCGGCTGCACCAGGGTCAGCGGACCGTACCGCAGGGCGACCACGTGCAGCAGTGCGCCGGCGGCGTTGAGGAGGACCGACCACCACCAGGAGCCGCGGGTGAGGGCGCCGCGCAGGTTCGGCGTTCTGGCGGCGGTCCTCTCCTGGACCACGGCGGCCGTGGCGTAGCAGACCGCGGAGACCAGGGAGAGGGCGACAGCCAGGAACACCGGAGAGGTGGTCATCGCGCAGCCCGCGCCAGGACGGCCCGGACCAGCGCCGCGGATCCCGCCTCACGCGATACGTCGGACTTGCTACTGCTGCGGCTGGGCACGCCCCGAGCTCCCATCAATACGAAACGGTTTCGTACACATAAACTACGGTGACCTGGAGCGAAACGCAAGCGTTTCTTTAATTCGGCGCTTGGCGGCACACCCGCTCCGGTGTGCCCTTCCGCGCCCGGCGGCACCCGCTCCGGACATCCGCCACCATCTGGACGCCTTCTTCGACCTCCTGTACGGCAACGCGCCGGGCGCGACGCCCGGGATTATCGTCGGCGCTATGGACGGAAATCGCCCAGGGTGGCGCCAGTGTCTGCTCGGCGGGGCGGTGTTCGCCGTGTGCATGGTCGGCACCACGCTGCCGACCCCGCTCTACAGCCTCTACCAGAACAAGTTCGGCTTCTCCGAACTGATGGTGACCGTCGTGTACGCCGTGTACGCCTTCGGGGTCATCGGCGTACTGCTGCTGGCAGGCAACGCCTCCGACGCCGTCGGAAGGCGGCCCGTACTGCTGGCAGGCCTGGGATTCTCGGCCTTGAGCGCGGTCTGCTTCCTGTCCGCCGACGGGCTGACCTGGCTGTACGCGGGTCGGCTGATGTCGGGACTGTCCGCCGGCCTGTTCACCGGCGCCGCCACGGTGTACGTGCTGGAGCTGGCACCGCACGGCGGCGCCGCCCGGGCCACGTTCGTGGCGACGGCCGTCAACATGGGCGGGCTCGGCTGCGGTCCGCTGCTCGCCGGAGTACTCGCGCAGTACGCCGACTGGCCGCTGTACCTGCCGTTCGCCGTGCACCTCGTGCTGGTGGCCGGCTCGGCCGTCGTCCTGCTGCGTCTGCCGGAGACCGTACGGGAACGACGGCCGCTGAGCACCGTACGGCCGCAGCGGCCGGCCGTGCCCCCGCAGGTGCGGGCGGTGTTCGGGCCCGCGGCGATCGCCTCTTTCGTGGGGTTCGCACTGTTCGGGGTGTTCACCGCGGTCAGCCCGACGTTCCTCGAAGAGTCCCTGAACGTGGACAACCACGCCGTGAGCGGGCTTGTCGTCGCGGTGGGCTTCTTCGCCTCGGTCGCCGGGCAGCTGTTGGTCGGCCGGGTCGGAGTGGGCCGGTCACTGCCGCTGGGCTGTGCCGCACTCTTCGTCGCCCTTGCGCTGCTTGCGGGTGCGCTGCGGTGGGACCTGCTGTCACTGGTGGTGGCGAGCGCGCTCGTCGCAGGGGTCGGGCAGGGGCTGGCGTTCCGCGGAGCGCTGTCCGCGGTGGCCGAGGCCTCTCCCCCGGACCAGCGTGCGGCGGTGATCTCGACGCTGTTCGTGGTGGCGTACGCGGGCATCTCGGTACCGGTGATCGGTGTGGGGGTACTGGCGGGCCCGATCGGCCTGGAGGATGCGGGGCTTGTGTTCATCGCCTGCATGGCCGTCCTCGTCACGAGCGCGGCCGCCTATCTGCTGCGGCGACCGGTACGGGTGAGCACGTGACCGCGGAGGGGCGCGGCCGAGCACGTGACCGCGGGCGGACACGAACGAGCACGTGACCGCGGGCGGACGCGGCCTCCTGTCGCGCCCGCCCGTACGCCTGTCAAGGGATTCGGGCGCCCCTCGGACGGGGGTACGGCTCGGCGTGCTGTCCGGCAGCACATCTGCCCCCGCGCGGCTCGGCTCGTGCTCGCACCGCGACGCCAAGAAGCACGCTGACGCCGCGCACCCACCCGCGTGCTGTCAGCCGCCCAAGGCCGCCGAGACCACGGTTTTCGCCTCCTCCTGGACCTGGCGGAGGTGGTCGGGTCCGAGGAAGGACTCGGCGTAGACCTTGTAGACGTCCTCGGTGCCCGAGGGACGGGCGGCGAACCATGCGTTGGCGGTCGTCACCTTGATGCCGCCGATGGACGCGCCATTGCCCGGAGCTTCGGTGAGTACCCCGGTGACCGCTTCCCCGGCCAAGGTGTCCGTGCTGACCTGCGCGGGCGAGAGCTTCGCCAGGAGGGCCTTCTCCTCACGGGTCGCCGGGGCGTCGATACGCTCGTACGCAGGTTCGCCGAAACGTGTGGTCAGCGCGGCGTAATGCTCCGACGGCGTCTTCCCGGTCACGGCAGTGATCTCGGAGGCGAGCAGAGCCAGGATGATGCCGTCCTTGTCGGTGGTCCACACCGAGCCGTCGCGGCGCAGGAAGGACGCACCGGCCGACTCCTCCCCGCCGAAACCGAGTGAGCCGTCGGACAGTCCGTCCACGAACCACTTGAATCCCACCGGCACCTCGACCAGTCGACGGCCCAGGTCGGCGGCGACCCGGTCGATCATCCCGGACGACACCAGCGTCTTGCCGATCCCCGTGTCCGCGGGCCACTGCTCGCGGTGGGAGTACAGGTAGAAGATCGCGGCGGCGAGGTAGTGGTTGGGGTTCATGAGTCCGGCGTCCGGTGTGACGATCCCGTGGCGGTCGGCGTCGGCGTCGTTGCCCGTGGCGATCTGGAAGCGGTCGCGCTGCTCGATCAGCGAGGCCATGGCATAGGGCGAGGAACAGTCCATACGGATCTTGCCGTCCCAGTCCAGCGTCATGAACCGCCAGGTGGGGTCGGCAAGCGGGTTGACCACGGTGAGGTCGAGGGCGTGCTGTTCGGCGATGCGTCCCCAGTAGGCGACCGAGGCCCCGCCCAGGGGGTCCGCGCCGATGCGCACGTCGGCCGCTCGGATCGCGTCCAGGTCCAGTACCTGCGGCAGGTCGGCCACGTAGGTGCCGAGGAAGTCGTAGCGGCCGGTGCCGGGGGCGGTCAGGGCCCTGGCGTAGGGGATGCGGCGTACGTCCTTGAGGCCGCCCGCGATGAGTTCGTTGGCCCGGTCCTGGATCCAGCCGGTCGCCTCGGAGCCCGCCGGGCCTCCGTTCGGCGGGTTGTACTTGAAGCCCCCGTCGGCGGGTGGGTTGTGGGAGGGGGTGACCACGACCCCGTCCGCGAAGCCCGCGGACCGACCCCGGTTGTGGGCGAGAATGGCGTGCGAGACGGCTGGTGTGGGCGTGTAGCCGTCCGCGCTGTCGAGAAGCACCGACACCTCGTTGGCCGCGAACACCTCAAGGGCGGTGACCTTGGCGGGCTCCGAGAGGCCGTGGGTGTCGGCGCCCAGGAAGAGCGGCCCGTCGATCCCCTGGGCGTCGCGGTACTCGCAGATCGCCTGGCTCGTCGCCGCGATGTGGTCCTCGTTGAACGCGGTCGCCAGTGAGGACCCGCGATGTCCGGACGTCCCGAAGGCGACGCGCTGGCCGGGTTCTGCCGGGTCGGGGTGCAGCGAGTAGTACGCCGTGACCAACCGGGCTACATCGACGAGGTCCTCGGGGCCTGCCTGTCGGCCCGCTCGCTCGTGCGGCATGGGCGCGCACCTCCACATCGGTTGTTCTTCGTTTGTGGTCTCATCTTTCCTCACCGGACCTACGCGGTCGCACCCTGGTGCGACGCCGGCCGGAAGCCGCGCCCGGACGTGCCGCCGGGACAGTCCGGCTGTCGGCCGCTGCGAACGCTTGGGGCGACGGATGACTCACCGCGCATCGTTCTGTCCCGCATCGTTGTGTCGCCCTTTGCCCCCGTCGTCCACCGGCGGCGGCATCGGCATCGGTGAGGCGTTCCCCGCGGTGAGGTTTTCCAGTACCTCCACCAGATCCTGACAGGCCAGTTCGACGGATCGTCTGGTGTTGCGCTGCTCAGTGATCACGGCCGACAGGAGCAGAGCGGTCAGGGCCATGGCTCCGTTGAAGGCCTGGAGTTTGATCATCAGCGCGGTATCACTCAACCGCCCGAACGGACCGACCCGGTCCGTGGCGGCGACGGTGGCCAGCACGGAGGCGAAGAGGGCGCAGAGCACACTGCCTCCCTGCGGGAAACGCAGCGCTGCCCAGACCAGCAGCGGATAGACGAGAAACAGCAGACTGATCGGGCTGTACGCAGCGGTCGGTACGAGGACGCAGGCGACGAGCGTCAGTACCGCGGCCTCCTTCCATCGCGTCGCGCGCAACGGCAGACGTATCCGGTACAGCATCAGAAGGACCGGGGTGACGATCAGGACACCCATCGCGTCGCCCACCCACCACGCCAGCCACACCGGCCAGAAGTTGTGCGCGGCGATCTTGCCCGTGAGGACCAGAACACCGACGTCAACCGTGGCGCTGATCATCATGCTGCCGAGGGCCCCCAGGAACACCAGGGCGAGGCCGTCGCGCAGACGGCTGAGGTCGGTCCGGAATCCCAGCCTGCGCAGCATGAGGTAGGCGCAGACCGGAGCGGCGGTGTTGCCCGCGATGATGCCGATCGCAGGGGGCTGGAGCGAGGCGAGGGTGATGACGACGAGGAGGGCACCGATCGCGATCCCGAGCCAGCAACGGATCCCGAAGATCAACAGGCCGGCCACCGCCACGCCCGTGGGCGGCCAGATGGGTGTGAAGACCGCACCCTCGACAGTGAGCCGCCGCAGGAGTCCCAGGCGCCCTGCCGCGAAGTAGCAGGCGGCCACGGCCAGCGTCTGGAAGGCGACGACGGCCGGTCGGCGCAGCTCGCGTGTACCCACCACAGCAGCCATCAGACACCCCCGCCGCCGCGTCGGCGAGGCGAGGCAGCCGCCCGTCCTAGGTCTGTCGTCACGTTCCCGTCGTCGCCCGGAGGGCGGCCTCGCGCCCGCTGCGGCAGCAGCCTGTGTCGCAGTAGGTGCGTGCTCTCGGTGTGCCGGGCGTGGACCCTCGTACGGGACGTACTGGGGTCTGCGCCCGGTGCGGCGAGAGGGCGTGCATGGCGTCGCGCGGCAGACGGGAATGTGACGACAGGACCTAGGGCCGAAGGCCTGACGGCCCGTGGCCGACGACCAGTACGGCCGCGTCGTCCTCGTGTCCGACGCGCTCTGCGCCCTTGATCACTCCGGCGGCGAGTGAACCGGCCGACAGGCCGGCGACGGCGGCGATGCCCGCGAGTCGCACCACCTGATCGAGCCCCTCGTCGACGCTCATCGAAGGGCCCTCCACCACACCGTCGGTCAACAGCACGAACAATCCGCCAGTGGTGAGCCGGTACCGGGTGACCGGGTACTCCGTCCCGCGCTCTACGCCCAGCGGCGGCCCCCCTTCGTCCTCGGTGATGCCGGATTTTCCGTCCGCCGTCGCCCAGACGCACGGTATGTGCCCGGCCCGTGCGCTCTCCAGCACTCCGGTGGACGGGTCGAGCCGCATGAACGTGCAGGTGGCGAAGAGGTCGGTGCCGATGGACAGGAGGAGGTCGTTCGTCCGTGCGAGGAGTTCTCCCGGCTCGCTCGTGACGGAGGCCAGCGCCCGAAGCCCGACCCGGACCTGGCCCATGAACGCGGCCGCCTCGATGTTGTGTCCCTGGACATCACCGATGGAGAGCCCGATACGCCCGTCGGGCAGCTCGAAGGCGTCGTACCAGTCACCGCCCACGTTGAGGCCGTAGCAGGCCGGTGCGTACCGGACGGCCACGTCGAATCCGGGGGCGGTCGGCATGGCTCCGGGGAGCATGCCGCGTTGCAGCGCGATGGCCAGCTCGACCTGTGAGCGCTGGAACTCCGCACGCTCACGCGCCTGCGCGGTCAGCGACCCGAGCCGGGCCAGCAGCTCGTCGCCGTCGTCCGTCGGTCGCTTGCGGGACATCGACCACCCCGGGAGGAAGCTGCTTCATCAAGGCGCATCAGCAAGGCGCACCATCAAGGCAAAGTACATATTGCCCCTCTTTCGGATAATAACGACATAGCCGAGCCGACATCGGTGCGTCCGGCTCGGGACGCAGGTTCGAGCAGCTCCTCGTGGGCGTGCCAACCGGGGAGAAGGGTGGCGGGGGGGGGGCGGGGCGGGCCCCCCCCCCCGGAATAGACGCACCCGGGGGCCGAGGGGAAATAACGCCGCCCCAATGGGGGGGGGGCGCAAACCCC